>DASZFS010000134.1:0-7060 GCA_035939575.1 Vicinamibacterales bacterium
ACAACATATTCCGCAAGGACGATGTCGCGTCGGGCGACGTCTCCAAGAGGTGCCACCCGTTGCACTTCTTGCAGCGCAGCTCGTCGCCCGGCATGAGGCGCGGGCGCTCCGGCTCCGCTTCGCACCGGTCCGCGCAGATACACGTGGCGCCGCCGCACGCCGGGCAGGACACCACCCGCATTCTAGCGGGCCGAAAACCGACACCCGATCTGGTATCGGCCCGGATCGGCTCCCCTTTGTAATGGTTCGTACAGACAGAACGGCACTCTCGTTCGTAGAGTAGGGACCTCCCATATATGGCGTTGTCGTCTGGCGCTTGGGTGCGGTGCCCCTCGTGTCACCAAGTCGCCGCTCAAGAACTTCCGCGGACCGGTGTGCCTGGCTCGAGGTCTTTCGAGTGTGATGACTGCGGGCATGTGTGGACGGTGCCTGCACCAAAACCCGCCACCTCGTAACGCCAGCGCGACGAGAATTGATGGCGGCTGGCGATGAGACGCCGCAAGCCGGTCACATCTATCGGTGCGCGAGCTGTCGCCTCGAACTCGTGCTGAGTGATGACCGAACGCAGATGGTCGTCGCCCCGCTGGAGAGCGAGACGAAGCCGCCCCGTGAGAGTCCGTCGTAGTCTCTATCGCGCTGTAAACCCGCTCGGGAAGAACTCCGCGACTCAATTGCGGGACGCCCCGTCCTAAGCGCGCGGAACCGCTAGCCGTGTGGCCACCTGCGTCCGCGAGATGCGAGTACTGACAGCTGAGCGCCCGTCCCAAAGCCGACGCCGGGTCTGACATGCGCGCCACCTGGGGAGCGCACGCCAAGCGCCACGTGCTCAAACACGTCGATCGCGCTCTTTCGGCGGTCAACGTGCATATCGCGCTGTCTCTTGCGCCGGTCAACTGTGTTTTTCATCAGGCTTCCCCGACCACCTGGGCGGGCTAGCCAGTTTTGTAATCACAGCGCGTGCCACACATTAGTGTTCAGCACGGCGTGAAGGCCGTTCGTTCATGCCCGCCGAAACGTGCGAGACGCTTTGCTCATCAGCGCGGTGCTCGTCCATTGCTGACTCCACTGTGCGACCGTATCGGGGATCTCCTGATCGCCTTCGGGACGGCATGCCTGCAGATCCGCGGGACTGTCGAATGCGCGAGTCTTTCTGGGATTTGCAGCGTCTCGAGGCGCCGTGACCGCACGTAGACCGACGCGCACTCCCCCCTACTCCGCTTCACACGCACGAGGTCAGTGGTTGTGAATATCGAACGACCCTGGCGCAATCCTTGCTCACTTCGACGTGTGACCAAGCACGTCTGTTTTGCGGTTGTGGTGGTCGCCACGGTTGGCATGGTCGGCCTCGACATGCCACTCGTCGTCAACCAGCTCGTCACTGGGCCTTCGAGCCACGTACGAGTCAGCAACACTGGCCAACATGTCATCAGCGCCTGGAGCTTCGCCATCACGAGCACCGACGGCGTCGTCACGCATCGCGTCGTTCACACCGCGGACGCGTATCTCAGCGAGATCACGCACGGCCTGCCGCAGTCGTCGACGCTGCTCGAGCGCATTCCCCCAGGCGACTCGCGCGAGTTTCCCCTCGACCCGCTTCCGCAAGGTGCCGCCATCGACGTCATCGCCGTTGTCAACGACGATGGGAGCGCCATCGGCGATGAGGGGATCATCTCGGAGATCTTTGCAAGGCGCGTCAAGGAACGCGACGCGCTGCGATCCGTCGTGGAGACGTTCACCGAAGTGCTGCAGACCCAGCACGGCACGGCCGCCCTGGCCGCCCTGCGTGACCGGTTCACGGCGCTCCTCCAACGCGACGAATCGATTCCCTGCCGCGCGGCGCTCGATACCGTGCAGACCTATCCACGCACGGCAAGCCCGAAGCAAATCGATCAGTCGCTGAACACGTATGCGGCGTTCGTCACGCGGGAATACGACCTCGCGGTGAAGCAGTCAGTGCGTAAGCCTATCTAGCTGCCAGACGTCGAGCTGCCGGCCGGGCTCGAGCTTCCGAAGTCCAGCTTGCACTACTGCACTCGTCCGTTACGCATCGCCGCGCCCTGGCAGGGCGTGCCCCGTCGCGTCTTGGCGCCGCATCGGCGCACGGTGGAGAGATCGCCCGGCGGGTTCCCATGGCGCAGCCAACCTCGTCGCGCATCTGGTGTTCGTGACATTCCTTATCCCCCTCCCCCTCCTGGAACGTAAGCCGACGATCGCCGGCGAGTTCGTTGACGTGGAGACCGCCAAACAGGCCGGGCGCGGTCACTTCGGCGAGATGATCACGTTCCTCAAGGCCAATGCGAACTGCCGCACGATCCTCGTTGAGAAAACCGATCGGCTGTATAGCAATTTCCGGGACTACGTCACGCTAGAGGACCTTCAGGTCACGATCCACTTCGTCAAAGAACATGCCGTGCTCTGGCCCGACTCTCGCTCATCCGACAAACTGATGCACAACATCAAAGTCGCGATGGCGAAGAACTACGTGGACAACCTTGGCGAGGAAGTCAAGAAGGGCATGCGTGAGAAAGCAGAGCAGGGACATTGGCCATCGATGGCGCCCATCGGTTACGTCAACAACCCCGTCACCCATCGCATTGCGCCTGACCTCATTCGCGCGCCGTTGATCGCCGAACTGTTTCGCCTGTACGCCGCCGGAAACTACTCAATCAGCAGCCTTCACGCCAAAGCGTACGAGATCGGCCTCACGCATCCGCGAACCGGACGCCGCCTGTTTCGATCAGAGGTCCATAAGATCCTGCGGAATCCGATCTACTACGGCGATTTCCGGTGGGGTGGCCACCAGTACTCGGGCGTCCACACGCCGCTCATCACGCGCGAAGCGTTTGACGAGGCCCAGGCAATCTTGCGCGGTAGGCCGCACGCCAGGAAGGTTACACGGCGCCATCCCTTCATGGGGCTCCTGACCTGCGCGAGGTGCGGCTGCGCGATGACTGCCGAGCTCAAGAAGTGCAAGTACGTGTACTATCACTGCACCCAGTACCACGGAGCCTGCGACAACACGTACGTTCGAGAGGAGCAGCTCGCGAAGCTGCTCGGCGACACGATCCGGCCGATTCAGATTTCCCCCGACATCGCTGAAGAGATCGCAACGGCGATCCAGACGACCGAGACGGACGTCCAGCGGCGCCAGGCCGACGCCCTTGCACACCTCGAACTGCGACGCCGCGCGGTCCAAGGAAAACTGGATCGTGGCTACGAGGACTTCGTGGAGCGCCGGATCTCCGAGGAGTTTTGGGTGCGGAAGTCGGCCGCCTGGGAGTCTGAGCTATAGGCGGTTGAGGCCGAACAGCTGCGCGTGAACGCCCCTCGTGCGCCGATGATGGTTACGGCCCAGAAGATTCTAGAACTCGCAAAACAGGCCGAATTTCTCTACAAAGGCCAAGATCCAGCCGAACAGCGGCGACTGCTCGAAATCGTCCTCTCGAACTGCACGTTCGATCGCGGGACTCTTTGTAACAGAAGCTACCCCGAAGATCCACCGAGTACCATCCATGATGATGAAGGTGATAAGACTCAGTGATTTGCGAGCTGTGAGCGATCCGGCGTCGATCGCCATCGCACCCCCTAAATGACAGTAGATCGCCAGCTTTCTTGAGGGTTACGTCACAATCATGTCACACATTTGAGCCCGCCCGTCGCCGTCCCAGCCAGGCAATATCGCCGATGACGGGGTGGGACCCTTCAACAGCAAGGTCAGCGACTCACAATACTATGCACTGTAATGCATCCCTTCACCACTCGAGCCAACCGCCGCGTGACCCGCCGGTTGACCATAAAGGCAAACGATGACCATCGCAGAATCGCTGGTGGCGAAATTCGATCGCGAGACGATGATAACTCGAAGACTGATCGAACGGATTCCGTTGGAGAAGCTCGATTGGAGGCCGCATCCAAAGTCGACGACCATGAGTGGACTCGGGCGGCATCTCGCGCACATGATCGCCTGGGCGCCAGTCGCACTGACGACCGCTGAGTTCGACGTATCAGCCCGCCAGCCAATGCCGGCGACCACATCGGTCGATGACATTCTGGCGATTTACGACGCGAACGTCGCGGCAACGCGGTCCCTCATTCGAGATAAGACCGACGATGAGCTGAGGAGTGAGTGGGTGCTGACGGCAGGTGGCCGCCAGCTGATCAGACTGACGAAAGCGGAAGTAATTTCGTCAATGGTATTGCACCACCTTATTCACCATCGCGGACAGCTCAGTGTTTATCTGCGATTGAACGACGTGCCGGTACCGGCAATCTATGGTCCAAGCGCCGATGAGCCGATGTGACGCGTGTTTGAAGGCTGTGGGTCGCCAGAACTTGATCGCCAGCCCCGCCAGCTGATTGTCAGATCGATTGGACGGCAGGATAGAGCATGCTGGCCACACTTGTCGTGTTGCTTAGAACGCTCGGGCTGCTCTGTAGCGGGCACGAAGCCGTCGCGCTCGAGAACGTGGCGCTGCCTCAGCAGTTGTCGGTTCTCCGGCGCACGACCGGCGCCCGCACCTCCGCACGAGCGATCGACTGTTTTGGGTCCTGCTCGCCGACACGCTGCGGTCGATTCAGTATCGTGTGCGCGCATTTGTGCTCTTTGGTCCAGAAAACACGGATCGCTGATTGGCCGTCCTTTGAGCAGAGCACCACCCAGTCGCGCTGCCCTTTCCGCACAAATCGCCGCGAATCACGTTGTGCTGACCGGAACCGGCGAGCGCTTCCTCAGGCTGCGGAATGGCGCAGCCTTCCGCCTCCAGCTCCCGCACGATCCGGCGTGGCAACTCGCGGAAGGCGGATGGCGGCAAGCGCTTGACCGGCAGGTTCTCCCGCGCAACGAACACGGTCTCGGCCGTCAGGAGCACGCGCGGCACGTCAGGCTGTGGTCGTTGAATCTGCATCGGCTTGCCCCCGCAACAAACCACGACGACGACGACGACCGGAATAAGTTGCGGGAGTCGCATCGGTCACCTCCGGCTCCGGCGAGTCTAGCAGGTTACTTGCTGTTCTTGACTCGAGCGATGGCGTCGTGGAGATACTCGACTTCACCTCGGTTGACTTGTACTCAACCGGGCAAATTGGTACGGTCGCGTGACCGAAGGCGAGGCGGTCACGCATTCGGCGTGTTTCTCACACGGCGATGCGCGCCCAGTTCAGCGCCTGTTCGCATTCCCCGCACCGCTATTGAACGGGAACAAGGGTGAACGGTTGTTCCGCCGGTAGTGGGCCGCGATCGCCACTCCGCCGTTGATGGTGCCACTCGTGAGGGTCTCGGTTCGAAGGCCCTGTTCAGCGTGGAGACTTCCCGCAGGCCCAATCGCAGGACGTCCGCCGAACTCCCAAACGACTTGAAGACCGGATCGTTCGCGAGATCCGGAAGCTCGGCGGAGAACGTTCCGTCGGCTGCGACGGGAACTCTCGCCAGCGTCCACATTGCGAGCATGCAATCGGATCGCCTGAAGAACGTGCACTTCCACCCGGGAAAGTGCACGATGTGGACTCGGTACCGAACGGTCGGCGTCGCCCAGCCGCGAATGACGCCGGAGAACCGGACCTTCGGCGATGGCTCGAGCACGGCGTTGATGCGACGATGTTCCGGATCGGGCAGAGCGTCGACGGCCGTCCAGATTCGGTAGCCCGGGCAGGCGGCGAGCGCCCTGAACGTGACGTGCATGGGCGCGTCGATCTGCGAATCGACGTGGCACGTCGCGTCATCGACGTCCGGCGGCAGGATCACGCGAATCGGCTCATCGTCGGCACGCTGGGCGCTCGATGTGCCAATGAGGCACGATGCGAACGCGACGACGAGTGCGAATCGCACGGTTCCGCCATTCTAGCAGCGACCGGGCCGATTCGCTGTGGTGAGCGGTCTCTCTGGTGACGCGGGTCGAACGCGAACGGCCTCGTCGAATGCACCATGCGCGGGCTAGACGATGGCGAGCGAGCTCATCGGAAGGATTCACAACGGAACGCTCTCACCTGCGATATTCGTGAGGAATGCTGTCGTTTCGTAGTCCAGCGTCCGGCGAGCCGCCACGCGCTGCAGGTGGTTACCAGGTGTTGCCCCAGCCGTCGAATGTGCCGAAACCGATTCGATACGGCCATCGAGGGTCATCCATGTACGTGACGTGCCAACTCGCCGCACCGTGCGCGATGACGATGGCGTCAAGCACACCGAGAACGGTCGTGTTCGAAATCGTCACGTTGAACCGGCGCAAGCCGAGCGCCCGCGGTCCAGGGCCGCTTCCGAGGATGGCCCCACCACGTAGCTCGGGACGGAGATAGAAGTGCACTTCGTGCAGCGCGTCGTTAAGCGTGACGTCATGAAGTTCAAACGTCATCACGGATCTATTCAACAGATTGTTCACATCAGCTTGCGCTGCCCTGGGTCGCAGATGAATAACGCCGTTCTCTTCACTCCACCCATAGCGCGGCTGCCCAGCCACAATCTTGTCCAAGGCTTCAGCCACAGTATCGCCGCCCAGTTGCAGTTCACCGGATCGCGGCACGGGCACATACGGATCGTCGTCAAGACCTTCGAAACCGATCGGTGCGCGAGCGTACCATGCGAGCTGGTCCATTGCCGGCACAAGGTGCCAAGTCGACAGCGGTAACCAGACCGACGGTGGCCGCGGGGGGAGCACACGAGTCGTGGCGCCTGGCGACGTCGAAGACTGGGCTGACGCGGTGACAGCGAGCACACTAAGCAAGAGTCCGTTGAAGACGGCGACATCGGATCTCATGAATTACCTCTCAACCTTAGACACCGAACTGGCCGAGGTCGCGCGTATGCGGTGTCAGCGGACAACCTTTCAAGGCCCTTCGCGGAGCAAATTTAACAATTCGGGCCCGCCTTGACCGTTCTGCGATGCGCGACCGTACGAACTCCGCATTATGCGGTGCTTTACATAAGGCGGATTATGCGGAGCGCGAGATTATGCAGAGCGATCACGCTGGCGGCCCTGTGTTTCGAGGCACGCCAGCGTGCGGTGCTTCGCATCATCCCAGGCCTTGGAGAGATGCGATGAGCGCGTCTGGTGCCTTGAAGCGACCACGG
>DASZFS010000135.1:0-3409 GCA_035939575.1 Vicinamibacterales bacterium
GTCTATCAACATCCGTTCCGTATCGTCCAGGACGTGATGATCGATCCATCGACAGCGGGAACCGCGGCGCTGAAAGACGTCACGACGCTGACGATTGCGGGCACGTTCGAGTATCAGGCGTGTGACGACAAGGTCTGCTTCGTACCTCAATCGGTCCCGCTGTCGTGGACCATTGGCGTCAAACCGTTGGACCGCGAACGCGCGAAACAGCCTTGAGCGGTGACCCAACCGGTAACCGGAGGCACGGTGATGTCAGCAGTCGCATACACATCGAAGGTGCATATTGAGCGCCGTACAGGGCCGCTACGGATCGCGTACCTACCCGGCGAAATGCAGCCCGTGACGTTCAGCGTGCACGGTGCGATCGCGGAGCACTACAAAGTGGATCCCGCGAGTCTCACGGAATCCCATGCGTCGACCATCGACTATGTGATCGCGGCGACCGCGGGTTGAATGGTCGGCACCTTTGGAGGCGCGCTGGAGGCGCGTCAGATCGATGCTGGCGGCGGCCGTCTCACGGCCGACGTGACGGGCGAGGTGGAAACCGAAGAGGGCGTCCTCGTCATACGTCGCATTCACGTGGCGATGCGGCTTGCCGCGCCGGAAGACGCACGGCCAACCGTCGACCGCGTTCACGGCGTGTACGCCATGCGCTGTCCACTCTACCGCACACTCCATCAGACGATCGCCCTGTCCTCGTCCGTTGAGCTGATTGAGCCGTCCCAATGACAGCCACGTTGGGCGTTGGAGCGGATGGCGGAGCCGTGGCCGGAGGAGGGAGCCGGTGGCGATGGCCCAACCACCAGCTCTTTTCTGCACGAAACGCAACATACCGCGAGCGAACAGGCGAGAAGACGGATCCCGTTGACCGCCATGTGCTCCCGATCTAACCGGGAAGCTTGGCCGCCAGGACATCGACCTTCTCGATCGTGGGCGCGTGCGCGAACAGTTCGGACGCCTTCTCTGTGAGTGCCGCGGCAACGCGCCCCGACAGATGGGCGGTCCGGCCCGCTTCGTCGGGGAACGCGTCGAAGATGCCGAACGTTGATGGGCTGAGCCGAACTCCGAACCAGGCCGTCGTGCCCGGCTCCGCTTGAACCAGCGGGAGGCCCCCGCGAAGAAAGTCTTCAACATCTGCCTCTTTCCCTGGTTTGGCCTCCAGTCGAACCCAGAGTGCAACCTTCACCATGTCTGATGTCCTTTCGGTGATGAAACCGGCCGGCGCGCCCGATCTAGGAGCACGACGCCGCGACCATCTTCAGCGACTTGACCGTGAACGCTGACGCACCCTTACCCATGGTGTCCTTCCCCATCGCGTTCATCTTTCCGTGCGCGGGCGATCCGGTCACAGACACTTTATGTTTTCATCACTTCACTCCTCCTTCAGGAGACTGGCTCATTCGATAAAAGAGACCGTCCGGACGATGAGCGCCATCCGGACGGCCGTGAATCGAACATCTACATATCGGAAGTCCGCCGACCTCGTTCAGTTGAGCCGGGCGGCGACGCCGCACACGATGACGGGGCCAGCGCTGCCGAACGGCGCACCGTTCGGCCCAGTGATGTATCCGTCTCTGGCCAGCTTCAAGATGCGGAACTCCTCGGTCAGGAGACCGCGATAGCCCTTTTCGATGGCGTCTTGGGTCCACTCATAGAGATTGGCATCCCAGACCGGGCTGTAATCGGTGGCAATCGTGGGAATGCCGCCAAACGTGTTGTTCGGCCGATGCCCGTCCAACAGCGCGGCGGACAGACCCTGACGCTGCGGATTGGCGCAGCCGCCTTCTGATGCTCCGTTCGTTGCGATGAAGATCCGCTCGACCGCGCTTCGCGCAATGTCGTCGATCCCGACCTCGAGTCTCTGCATCCGTGGAGCGAACGTGTTCCCTTCGATCGCCGCCACGGTGGGATCGCTCGCTTCGGTCGAGATGTACAGCACCGGCTTGCCAAAGCTATAGCCGTTGATCAGGGAGAGCGTGACGGTCCGGTTCACCGGATCAATCGCGACCACCTGGTCATGGACGAGCGCGTAGTTCGGATGTCCGGCTGGGAAGTTGATCGTCGCTTCGTCCACCGCCGCAGCAACGATCGGTGCATCGTAAATCACGCCGTTGTTGGAGAGGACCAGCGGGCTGTAGTCGTCATCGCCGACGGAGCCGGGCCTGGCCTGGCGGGGGGGAAAGGGTCGATCGTCATCGCCTGGCACCACCACCCGGTTTGGCATGAAGTCGACGAGGCCGGACTCGAACAAGAACGTGCCGTCAGCGCGAATCGTCGCGGGCCGGGCAGCAGCGGCACCATTGTGCAGCTTCTTGGAGAAGTTCACGCCCAGCCGGTCCGCCTCTCCCTGGTCGCCCGCATCAAGGATGACGTACCACGCGGGCTTGAGACCCGACGCGGTCTGCACCGCGCCCTTGAACAGCGGCAGTGTGATCGTTCCTCTGGGGGTGCCGGCGGGGACGTTCACTCCTGTCAGCTGTTCGATCGGGAGATCGAACTTCCCTGAGCGCAGCAGCTGGACCGGTCCTGCCAGTTCGGGATCAGTCAGCGAGTCGGGCGGCGGAAACTCCGTAATGTCGACTTTCGTTCCTATCGAGGCCAAGGGTGGTATCACGTTGCATCCAGGACCAGGCCCGTTCGCTGCCGGCCCGGGACCATTCCCAGCTCGCATCGGTCGATCTTCCTCTTGTTCGTGTCTGTCTGCTGCAGATGCTGCCGCCCACAGGAGCGTGACCGCCGCCGTTGCGGCGATCAGTCCTGCGCTTGTCCGTTTCGATACTCTGCTCATCCTCGTCCTCCCTAATGTGTGTTCATGGCACATCCTCCGTCCGCGTGATTGCGGAACGGCACGACCGAATTGAGATGTCCGACCGATTCCTACTGCCGTTTAGCTGCCGAGAGGCGCAGTCGTACTGAGCGCTCGCTGCGTCTTCACCGTTCGCCCTTTCGTGATGTCGTCTTCTTGGAGTGCGGCTATCGCGTATCCAGGTGGGGACTCCCACTCGCCGAGCCAGCGCCGACGATACGGCGGCTCTCACGTTCCTGCAGGAAGCTGAGGATTCGAAGGTTCGCCGGTTTCCATGCGGGGTCGACGGGCATGGACGCGTTCGTCGCCCACATGTGCTCGTCCGGCGACAGTGTGCCGACCGAGGTCAAGCTGCGCACGACCGCGCTGTGCCTCAGGGTTCGCCCGCCGTTTTCGCCACGACGCACCTCGGTCACCAGGTTGTCCTCGACGATGGCGACGAGCACGTCAGCGCCCTCGCGAAGCGTCAGCGACGGCGGCACGGTGACGTGGACGTCCACACGCAGGTCCCGGTCGTTTGCGCGCAGGGCAGCCACGTCGACGGCGGCCTTGGGACCGTGGGCTGCCTGCGTGATGGCCCGTTGAACCGCGGTGATGTCGCTC
>DASZFS010000136.1:0-8624 GCA_035939575.1 Vicinamibacterales bacterium
GGCGCGATCTTCAGCGTCATCATGTCGATCGACGACGTCGGGGTGAGTATCTTTCTGATGACGCCCGACACCACGAACGTGTCGGTGCTGCTGCTCACGTGGGCGAACAGCGTCGCGGACAATACGCTGGCCGCGGTATCGGTCGCGCTGGTGATCGTGACGCTCGTCGTCAGCACGGTGGCCGAGCGCTGGGTCGGATTCGACAGCATCCTCGGAGGCGTCCGCCGTTGACGCCGAGCCACGGAGGAGGAGAGACATGCGTGCTGCGCTGATTCAGATGAAGGCCTCCATGAAACGGGAGGAGAACCACGACCGGGCTGAGGACTTCCTCAAGGAGGCGGCGAGCCGGGGCGCCGAGGTCGCCTGTCTGCAGGAGATCTTCGCGACGTGGTTCTTCCCGCAGATACTGGATCCCGTCGCGCAGGAGTTGGCTGAGCCGATTGACGGTCCCACGGTGAGCCGGATGCGGGCGGTGGCAAAGGCGCTCGGCCTGTGGGTGGTCGTGCCCTTCTACGAGCGGGCCATGCCGGGCGAACTCTACAATGCCGCGGTACTGGTCGATGCCGGCGGCGCGATCGTCGGCCACTACCGGAAGCATCACCTGCCGATGAGCTCGCACTTCCAGGAGAAATTCTACTTTCGGCCGGGCAACCTCGGATATCCCGTGTTTGACACCCCGTTCGGGCGCATCGGGATCATGATCTGTTATGACCGACACTTCCCCGAGGCCGCGCGCGCCCTCGGGCTCAACGGCGCCCAGGTCGTGTTCGTTCCCACCGCCACCACGCAGCGGGGTTTCTCCCGCTCGGTCTGGGAGGCCGAGCTGCTCGGGCATGCGATCGCCAACGGGTACTTCGTGGGGGGCGTGAACCGGGTCGGCAGTGAGCGGGAGAGCGACTACTACGGCGCCAGCATCTTCATCGACCCGATTGGACAGACGCTCGCGCAGGCCGGGGACAGCGAAGAAGTGCTGGTGGCGGATCTCAGCCTGGAGCGGCTGGAGGAAGTGCGGCGCATGTGGCCGTTCTTCCGCGATCGGCGCCCCGACAGCTATGGTCGCGTCGTGCAGCAGTGAGAGGCGCGGATGATCCGGCTCGGGATCTTCCTTAACACCAACTACGCGGCCAGCGACGACGTGGCGGCTCGCTTCCGGGAGGCCGTCGAGCAGGTGCGCCTGGCTCGCGACTACGGGTTTTCGTCGGTGTGCGTCGGGCAGCACTTCCTCATCGAGGGCCAGAAGCTGCAGCCGATTCCGCTGCTCTCCCGGCTGGCCGTGGAGAGCGGCGACATGCGCCTGCTCCCCGGGATCCTGTTGCTGCCGCTGTTCAACCCCGTGTACGTAGCCGAGGAGCTGGCCACGCTCGATGTGCTGAGCGGCGGGCGCGTTCTGTTCGGGATCGGCGTCGGGTACCGGGACGTGGAGTTCGACGCCTTCGGCGTTCGCAAGCGCGACCGTGGCGCCCGCCTGGAGGAGTCGCTCCAGGTCATCAAGCGCCTGTGGACGGAGGACGAGGTCGCCTTCGAGGGACGATTCTTCCGCATTCCGAAGGTCGAAGTCCACACACGCCCGCTCCAGCGTCCGCATCCTCCGATTTGGGTCGCGGCACAGGCCGACGCCGGCGTCCGCCGGGCCGCCCGGGTCGGGGACGTGGTGTTCCTGAACCCGCAAGCCCGAATCTCAACGCTCCGAGATCAGGCCGGGCTCTTCCGGCAAACCCGGCGCGAGCTCGGCCGCCCGGTCCCGACGGAAATGGCGTGCCACAAGGAAGTCTTCATCGCGCCCGACATGGACACGGCGCTGCGCGAGGGCCGGCCGTTCGTCGAGGGCAAGCTGCGGATGTACGCGCGCTGGGGCCAGGGCCGCGAGCTGCCGGCCGCGTCGGCTGGCTTCGCCGACGATTCGTTCGACGACGTCCGACGTGACCGCGTGATTGTCGGCGATCCGGAACACTGCATCGCGGAGTTCCGGCGCTATCACGAAGAGGTTGGCATTACGCACTTCAGTTGTGTCGTGAACTGGCCTGGAATGCAGCACTGGCAGGTGATCCGAAGCATCCAGCTGCTCGGAGAGCGCGTGCTCCCCGCGCTCCGCTGAGCCGCTTCTTCCCGCCCCGTGGACTCGCCCACGCCAGCCCGCACATCGTCCGTGCTGATTCGCCATGCCGCGGTGATTTACCCTTGCGCCGAGCGAAACGAGGCGCCGATCGTCGACGGGTGGCTGCGCATCGAGGGCCGGCGTATCACAGCGCTCGGCGCTGAACCGTGTCCTGACACCGCTGCCGACACTGAGGTCGACGGACGCGGCAAGCTGCTGATCCCCGGGCTCGTGAATGTCCACCACCATTTCTGGCAGTCGCTGACCCGCGCCGTGCCGCTCGGACGGCGCGAGTGGAGCCTCGGCTGGCTGCGCTCGATGTACCCCCTCTGGCAGGAGCTGGACGCCGACGCGATGTCGGCCGGCGCTCGGCTGGCGGCGGCCGAGCTCCTGCTGACGGGCGCCACGACGAGCGTGGATTTTGCCTATCTGTACCCCGGCGGTCGCGACGACCTGCTGGACGTGGACGTCGCCGAGGCGCACGCCCTCGGCCTGCGCCTGCACATTGTGCGCGGCTGCACGCCCATCCTCGAGGCCGACATCGCCGCCGCCCTGGCCGGCATTCCCGGCATCGACGCGATCCGGCTCACGGAGAGCCGCGCCGAGATCGTCGCGGCGTGCGAACGAGCCGTCGGCCGCCACCACGACCCGAGCCCTCTCGCGATGTGCCGCGTGGCGGTGGGCCCGACCGCGATTCCGTTCGACGACGCCGAACTGCTCACGGCGCTGGTCCGAATCTCCGGGGAGGCCGGCGGCGGCCGACACGCCCACCTGCAGCCACGGTCGGACGAGGTCCGCCGGTGCGAGGCGCTTCACGGGTGCCGGCCCACCGAGTTCCTGCGCCGAATCGGTTGGCTTGGGCCGGGCAGCTGGCTGGCGCACGGGACGATGCACACTGAAGACGACATCCGCGTTCTGGCCGAGACGGGAACGGGCGTCGCGCACTGCATGAGCCAGAACATGCGCTTAGGGTACCCGGCCGGCCCGATTCCGGCGATGCTGGCCGCCGGCGTAGCGGTGGGGATCGGTGTCGACGGCGGCGCTAGCAACGACGGTGGCTCGATGGTGGCCGAGCTCCGGCTCGTTCACCTCGCCCACCGCCTTGCTGGGCTGCAGCCGGGCTACACCCCCGATCGCTGGCTTACGCCGCATGATGTCCTGTGGATGGCGACGCGCCATGGCGCCGACATTCTTGGTCGCGGCGACATCGGCCGGCTGGCGCCCGGGTGCGCGGCGGATGCCGTGCTCGTCGACTTGCGCCAGATCGGATACGCAGGGGGTCTCCACGACCCACTAGGGACGCTCGTGATGGCCGGGGACTGCACCGTCGTCGACACCACCATCGTGAACGGCGCGATCGTCGTCCGGGACGGTCGCCTGGCGCTCGTCAGCCAGGCACGCATCGTCGAGGACGCCAACCGGATGTCGGTGGCGATGGTTCGTCGCGCCACCGCGCGCACGGGGCTGACCTTCGGCAGCGCCGCCCCGCAGCTCGCCCGCTTGCTCTCGCCTGAATGAAGGATTACCGTCATTGTTAGTGTCCAATGAAAGCTTCTTGACATCGCGCACGACCTCGGTCTAACGTCGCCCTGTCATGCGTACCGGTCCGACGCTGCGTCCCGACCGCGATGGAGCCGGTAAGGCGACCGGCCTCGGTATCGCCGCCGACGAGCTGACGGCGAGAATCCGCCGATACTCTCCCAAGCTGTCCCGTGGACAGCGGAAGGTCGTCGATTTCTTCGCCGAGCGATCCGAGCAGGCGGTGTTCCTCACGTCGCTGAGCGTGGCGCGCGAGGTGGGCGTCAGCGAGGCGACGGTGGTCCGCACGGCGCGGGCGCTGGGATTTCCCGGATATCCGCAATTTCGCGACGCATTCCGCAGCAGCTTCCTCCAGCGGATGTCGACGGTCACGCGGGTGCGGCTGTCCGCGCCGGCGCGTCGGAAGGAGACCGACATCGTCGCCGCCGTGCTGGAGACAGAGTTCAACAATCTCGAGGCGACCCGGCTTCGCCTCGACCCCAAGGCTCTCGCCCGCGCCGTGGAGCTCATCATCAACGCCAGGCACGTATATGTCGTCGGGATGCGGAGCGCCTACTCGCTCGCCTGGCTCCTCCACTTTTCCCTGATGCTGATCCGGGCGCGCTCGTCGCTCCTGACCCTGGGAGTCGGCGAGGTGCCCGAGCGCCTGGAAGGCATCAATGGAAAGGATGTGGTCGTCGGTATCAGCTTCGAGCGCTACGCCAGCGCGACAGTCAGCCTGTTCCGAGCCTGTGTCGACCAGGGTGCGCGAGGGATCGCGCTGACCGACAAACCGACGTCGCCGTTGGCTGATGGCGCCGAGGTGGTTCTGGAGGCGCAGAACCGGCTGTCATCGTTCATCGACTCGTACGTAGCGCCGACGGCGGTGATCGACGTGCTCGTCACGCTGCTAGCCGCGAAACGCCGCCGCACGGTGTTACGCGCGCTGACGGACCGCGAGGACACGTGGCGCCGACACCGAACGTATCTCTGAGAGCTTCTCACATGGAGGGCTAGGGAATGAGATTCGGCATCCATCTCGGCCATCAACACCTGCCGGGCGAGTCGGCGTTCGAGCGCTTCAAGGAGCATGTCGAGCAGGTGCGCTTGCTCCGAGACCTCGGCTTCGATTCCATCTGGGCGGGGCAGCACTACCTGGCGTACCCGCTGCAGTTTCTCCAGACCATTCCATTGCTGGCGCGCCTCAGTGCGGAAGCCGGCGACATGTTCGTGGGCACGGACATCGTCATCCTGACCGTGCAGAATCCCGTCGACATCGCCGAGCAAATCGCGACGCTCGACATTATGACCGGCGGCCGCGCGATCTTCGGCGTGGGGCTGGGCTACCGCGATACGGAGTTCGACGCGTTCGGCGTGAACCGAAAGGAGCGCGTGTCGCGGTTCGAAGAGATCCTGACCATCGTACGACGGCTGTGGACCGAGGACTCGGTCACCTTCAAGGGCAAGCATTTCGACCTGCGCGACGTCAGAGAGAGCCTCAGGCCGGTGCAGAAACCCCATCCGCCGATCTGGATCGGCGCGACCAACGACACGGCGATCCGTCGCGCGGCCCGCATGGGCGATACGTGGATCCTCACGACCCACGCCAGCTTTCCGACGCTGGCCCGGCAGCTGGAGATCTACAAGGCGGCGCTGAAGGAGGCGGGAAAGCCTTTCCCCAAGGAACTGGCGCGCGTGCCGGAGCTCTACGTGGCCGAGGACGACGAAACCGCCTTCCGCGAGTGCCGCGAGTACATCGTGACGAAGTACAAGGCGTACGTGGCATGGGGGCAGGAGCGGGACGTTCCCAAAGAAGAGCGACTCGACGTCCCGTTCGAGGAGCTGGCCCGCGACCGCTTCCTCATCGGCGGGCCGGAGCGGATTGTCCAGGAGATCGAGCGGGGCCACCGGGAGCTCGGCATCAACCACTGGCTGTTCCGCGTCCAGTGGCCGGGGATGCCGCAGAAGCTCGTGTTGAAAACGATGCGCATCCTCGGGGAACAGGTGCTGCCGTACTTCCACCAGCGCTACCCCAAGGCGTAGGCCGCGGCGGTGGGTAGCGCCGGCGAGACGGGGCTCTGGGTCTACCTCAACGGTAAGTTCGTCCCGGCCGCTGAGGCGACGGTGTCGGTCTTCGATCGCAGTTTCGTGTACGGCGACGGGGTCTTCGAGGGCATCGAGGTGGAGAACGGCGGGATCTTCAAACTCGACGCTCACGTGGAGCGCCTGTATCGTTCGGCGGCGTTCCTGAGGATTGCGATCCCGATGCCGAAAGCGGACATGCGGGACGTCATCATCGAGGTCGTCCGGCGGAGCGAGCTACGCAACGGCTATATCCGGCCACTCGTCAGTCGCGGAGCGGGGCCCCTCGGCCTGGAGCGCGTGGCCGAACTCGGCGCGCCGACCGTCGTGGTCATGCCCCAGCACCGGCCGCCCAAGGAAGCGCGGAGCTACCGGGCAGTGGTCCTGGCGACCCGCCGCAATCCGGCCCAGTGCCTCGACCCGCGGGTCAAGAGCAACAACTATCTCAACAACGTGCTGGGGAAGTTCGAGCAGCTCGACGCCGGTGCGGACGCCGGCATCTTCCTCGACATCGACGGGTTCGTATCAGAGTGCTGCGGCGAGAACCTGTTCGCGGTGACGGGTGGCCGCGTCGCGACGCCGCCCGCCACGCGTACCCTGGACGGCATCACGCGCCAGACCGTCATCGCCCTCGCCCGGGACGCCGGGCTTCCCGTCGCAGAGACCGAGATGACCCGCTACGATTTGTATACCGCTGACGAGCTGTTCCTGACGGCCACCCTCAGCGGCATTGGGTATATCGTCGAGGTCGACGGACGTCGCATCGGCACCGGCGAGCCGGGACCGGTGAGCCGCAAACTGTACGCGCAGTACCGTGAGTGTAAGCAGCGCGACAGCGTCTTCGTCCTCTAAGGAGAGCGAGCATGGTGAAGATCGCGGGAGCACAGTTCGCGGGATCGACCGATCGTGGCAAGAATCTCGACCGCATCGTGCGGGCGGTGACCGAGGCCGCCGATCGTGGCGCGCGGGTCGTCTGCCTGCCCGAGCTGAGCACGAGCATCTACTTCTGCTACGAGGCCAACCATCGGCACTTCGACTATGCCGAGTCAATCCCCGGGCCGAGCACCGAGGAAGTGTCCGCGGTGGCCAAGCGTTTGGGCGTCAGCGTCGTGTTGCCGCTGTTCGAGCGCGTCGCTGAGGGCCAGTTCTTCAACAGCGCGGTCGTCATCTCGTCCGAGGGTCAGCTCCTCGGACGCTACCGCAAGCACTCGATCCCGCTGTCGGTGGCCCGGGACGGCCGCATCACGGCGAACGAAAAGATGTACTTTCAGCCCGGCAATCTCGGCTTTCCGACGTTCCGCCTCCCGGAAGGCCTCACCATCGGCATCCTGATCTGCTACGACCGCCATTTCCCGGAAGCGGCGCGGATCATTGGTCTCGGCGGCGCCGACGTGTTGTTTGTTCCGACCAACACGTGGCGGGCGCCGATGAAGGACGTCTGGGAGCTGGAGCTACGCGCGCACTCTGTCGCCAATGTGTACTACGTGTGCGGTGTCAACAAAGTCGGGGCTGACGAGGGCGGATCTCCCGATTCGTTCTTCGGCACGAGCCTGATCGTGGATCCGTCGGGCAAGGTCATCGCGCGGGCCGGGGACCAGCACGATGAGACGATCTACGCGGACGTCGACCTGGAGACGCTGGCCGAGATGCGGCGGCTGTGGCCAATGTACCGTGACCGCCGGCCCGACGCTTACGGGCCGATCAGCCAGCCGTGAGGCCCGCCGCCATGGCCCCCTATGATCTGCTGGTCAAGGGTGGAGCGCTGGTGGATACGACGAATGTTGTCCACGCCGATCTGTGCATCGCGGACGGCAAGATCCAGGCCGTCGTTCGCGATGCGGCGCCCGAGTTGGCGGCCGCCGTCGTCGACGCGAGCGGCTGTTACGTGCTGCCCGGAATCTTCGACGCCCACGTCCACCCGATCTATGCCGACAGCATGGAGACGCTTTCCGTGAGCGCGGCCCATGGTGGGATTACCACCCTGATCCATTTCATCGGGTCGGGCAACTTCACTGCGTGGGGTGCCCGGCCCGAGTGGTCGCTTGCCGAGTCCATCGAGCATTTCCGCGGCGAGGGTGAGCGGACGTCATACCTCGACTTCGCCTTCCACGCCGCCATTGCGCAAGCCGACGATCACCTCAAGACGATCCCGGCTGGCGTTGCCCTGGGCGTGACGTCGTTCAAGATGTTCCTGGCCTACAAGAGCCGGGGCATGATGCTGTCCGACGAGCAAATGCTGGAAGCCATGGAGGCCATGCGCGACACCGGGGCCCTCGCGATGGTCCACGCGGAGAGTGGCTGCGCGATCGACTACCTGGAGCAGAAGCTCGTCACCGCCGGGAAGACCAGCGCGGAACACTACCTGCCGAGCCGACCGAACGCTCTCGAGGAAGAGGCGACCTTCCGGGCGACCACGTTCGCACGGGTGGCTGGCTGTCCGCTGTACGTCGTCCACATGAGCTGCCGCGAGGCCATCGCCGTGACGACCCGGGCGAAGGCGGCTGGCCAGGCCGTGTTTGCCGAGACGTGCCCCCACTATTTGGTGTTGACGGACGACGCCGTGCGCCGGCACGGCGCGAATTTCAAGATCGGCCCGCCGCTACGCTCCCGCGAGGACGTGGAGGCCTTGTGGACGGCGATTCGCGACGGTTACGTCGACGTCGTGGCGAGCGACCACGGGGCGCACCCCCCCGAGGCGAAGCGCCGCGGTGCCGACAACATCTTCGCTGCGCCGTTCGGCGTGCCAGGGTCGGAAACGCTGCTGCCGATCATGTACCACTTCGGTGTGCACGAAGGCCGTATTCCGATCACCCGTCTCGTGGACCTGCTTGCCGAGCGCCCGGCGAAGATCTTTGGGCTCTACCCCCGGAAGGGGACGTGGCAGGTGGGCGCCGATGCCGATGTCGTGCTCGTCGATCCCAAGGGCTCG
>DASZFS010000137.1:0-9422 GCA_035939575.1 Vicinamibacterales bacterium
CCTCGCGCCGCAGTCTCAATCCTGAACGCCATGGACTAGGCGATCCATCCACCGAGGAAAGGAGCCCCCGGAGTGAACGATGCACACCGGCCGATGATCATTGCAACGTGTGCCAACTGGAATGCACTGAACAAACGGCCCGAAACGAAAAGCCGGTTGACGTCATTCGGGCACAATGCCGAATTTTTGGAAGGCTGAGGATGGCCGAGCTTAGCGGCTGGTGTATCTCTTTATGTTGAGCTGCTTGAGCCTCGCATCCAGCGTCGTGCGTGGAATTCCAAGCTTGGCGGCCGCGCCGTCCGGGCCGGCAACCTTCCCATTGCTCGCCATCAACGCTTTTTCGATGATTTCCGTTTCATAACTCCGCAGGATGTCGGTCAACGCGCCCGACTTCGCATGGTCCGCCGCAGGCCTCGACAGCCACGCCGCCTCGACAGAAAACGTGTCGCCACTGCAGAGGATCACCGATCGCTCAACGATGTTCTGGAGCTCACGAATATTGCCTGGCCAGTGATAGGAGAGACAGAACGCCAACGTATTCTTGTCGATCCGGTTGATTCGCTTCCTGGCCTTGACCGCATAGCGTTTCACGAAATATTCCAACAGCATGGGGATGTCCTCCTTCCGGTGCCGGAGAGGCGGCACGTCAATCGGGAAGACATTCAGGCGATAGAAGAGGTCCGCGCGAAATGTTCCTGCTGCAATGGCTGCGGGCAAATCGCGATTGGTCGCCGCGATGATTCGGACGTCAGTGGGGATGGTCCGGCTCCCTCCGACGCGTTCGAATTGGCGCTCCTGGATCACGCGAAGCAGCGCGATCTGTGTTTCCGAGGGAAGCTCGCCGATTTCATCGAGAAAAATCGTGCCTGAGTGCGCCAGCTCAAAACGCCCTTGCCGGCGCTGCAGGGCGCCGGTAAACGCACCCTTCTCGTGGCCGAATAGTTCCGAAGCGATGAGCGAAGGAGGAATCGCCCCGCAATTCACGTTGATAAAGGGGTGACCCGCACGCGGCGAGCCCTTATGGACGGCTCGCGCAATCAGTTCTTTCCCGGTACCTGTTTCGCCCGTAATCAGGACCGTCGAGTCAGTCGGGGCGACCTTCACGATGCCAGAGAGCACCGTTTTCAAGGCCGGCGAGGAGCCCACGATCTCCTCGAACATGAACACCTGATCGATTTGCTCTCGTAAGGCGACGTTCTCCTGCCGAGTCCGTTCCTCAACCTGCTTGCGATCGTCGATGTCGGTACCGGTCGCATACCAGCGGATGACGTTTCCCCGTTCGTCCTGGAGCGGGTTGTACTGGACGAGAAGCCAGCGATACTGGCCATCCCTGTGGCGCACTCGCCGTTCGTACTCAAATGGGACGCCTCGGGCGAGCCCCGCGTCGCGCACCTCACGCAATCTCTCCGAATCGTCCTGATGAAAGACCCCACGAAGGCGTTCAGACCTCACTTCTTCATTCGTGAGGCCCGTGTACTCCAGTACCGCGCGATTCGCGTTCAGAACCTGGCCACCGGCGTCCAGAGTGACGATGAGCTGCGGTATCGCATCGATGAATGTCCGAAGTTCGGCTTCGGACTTGGCTATTTCATCGAACGCCCTCGCCAATTCAACCTCAGCGCGCTTGCGGTCGTCGATATCCGTCACCAGGTAATACCAACGGACAATGCGGCCTTCAGCGTCGCGCTGCGGACGAGCTCGTACGTGAAACCACCGGTACACACCGTCGGCCCGACGGCTGCGATTATCCACGTCAAGCGCTTGCCCAGTTTCAATCGCGTGCCTCACGGCTTCGACGAACCGAGGCAGGTCATCCGGATGGACGGCGTCGGTTGTGGCCCACTCCTTCAATTCCTCAATCGTCTTACCGAAGTAATCCAGGACTTGGCGATTGACCAGTTCGACCTCGCCTGCCGCATTCGCGGTAGACACGAATCCAGGAATGCTATCGATGATCTCGCGAAGGCTCTGTTCATTCGACCTGAGGACCTCTTCGGCGCGCTTTCGGTCTTCGATGTCGGTGTTCGTTCCGAACCACTTGCCGACCGCTCCACCATCGTCGAACGATGGAGTCGCACGGAACAGAAACCATCGGTACACGCCGTCGAAGCGGCGCAGACGCGCTTCGAACTCGGCTGGCCGCGGAGAGGCGAGCACTGATCGCCAGTAATCCAGGAGCCCTGCCAGATCCTCCGGGTGCAGGGCAACGGTCCAGCCCCAGTTGCGCGCCTGATCGAGCGAGAGGCCGGTGTAGTCGAGCCAACGCCTGTTGAAAAAATCCGCGGAGCCGTCCGGACACGCCGACCAGGCCAGCGTCGGGATGGCGTCGAACACACGGCGAATATCCTGCTCCTGCCGCGGTTCTTCGGGCTGGTGTCCTGCGGATGCCATCGGTGAGGTCCAGGCGTCGATCGCAGAGGCCAGCGTAGGGCGTTTCCCGTTCGTGGCATATCACGTGTTTCCATGATGGACGGCTGGGAACAAAAGGGCCTAGCCTCTGGCATGGGGATACAGCGGTCGATCCCGGACAGGACGGTGCGTGCGACAATGCCGCGAGCCGCTGGCCCAAGCCTCCTCATGACCTCACCGGACCACATCGTCTACGTCGTGGACGATGATGTTGGCATTCGTGAAGCGTTAAGCGACCTTTTCGCATCGCTCGACGTGCCGTCGGTCACGTTCGGGTCGGTCGCCGAGTACGTCGACTATCCGAAGGCCGATCTGCCCGCCTGCCTCATCCTGGATGTTGAACTGCCGGACATCAACGGCCTGGATTTTCAACGACGGCTTCGCGACGCGTATCATCCGCCGATCGTCTTCATTACGGGACACGGTGACATCCCATCGTCAGTTCGCGCCATCAGAGACGGCGCGGTCGACTTTCTGGTGAAGCCATTCAGCCGCAGCGAGCTCATGGCGGCGATCGACGCGGCCATCGCGCGCGACCGCGACGCGCGGATCGAGAGATCCGAACGGGACCGGCTGCAGCGGCGCTACTCCTCGCTCACGCCCCGCGAGAGTCAAGTGCTGCCGCTGATCGTCAGCGGGCTGCTGAACAAACAGGCAGCGGCGGAGCTTGGCATCAGTGAGGTCACGCTCCAGATCCATCGAAGCCGGATCATGCACAAGATGGCGGCGGAGTCGTTCGCCGATCTGGTTCGAATGGCCGGGCAGTTGCAGATCCCTGTCGAGCGCCGGAGGCCGCAATGACATGGACGATTGCACCAGATTCGTCGTGGCCGTTGTCGATGACGACCATCGGACGCTCGAGTCCCTCGCCGATTTGCTGGAGGCGGCTGGCTACGAAGTTCGACAGTACTCGTCGGCCAGGATGATCTGGACTCGTGGCGGCCTGTCGGAGATCGATTGTCTGATCTCCGACATTGGCATGCCCGACATGGATGGATTTGAGCTGCGTCGCGTGGCGCTCTCCGAGCGGCCAGAACTGCCAGTCATCCTGATTACCGGGCGTCCAGACGCACCGGCGCTGCGCTCCTCGATCGTCGATCGCGACCGCTACTTCGAGAAGCCGTTCGACGGTCAACGGCTGCTTGCCGCCGTCCGCACCGCCATCGCGGCACGTCCATGAGCCCCGCTTCCACGCTCATGGACACTGGGCTCATGCCATACCGTGCACAGGCACCGGAAGCGCGACACTGAATGTCATTCCGGCGTCCTCGTTCGCGGTCGCCCAGACCCGGCCGCCATGCGCTTCCACGATCGAGCGGCAAATGGACAGGCCCATCCCCATCCCCGACTCTTTCGTTGTGAAAAATGGCTCGAATATGAGCGACCGATCCTTGACGCCGATACCGTGGTCACGGATCTCGATCAGAATCTCTTCTCCCTGGCGCCGTGAGCTGAGCAAGAGCGACTTTGTGCGATCCGTCACCCCGTTCATCGCTTCCATCGCGTTGCGGACAAGATTGATCAGCGTCTGCTGAAGCTGGACCTGATCGGCCTCAATCATCGGCAGATCGGCCTCCAGTTCCGTTTCAACGACAATGCTGTTGTCACCGAGATCGTCCGAAAGCACGCGGACCACCTCCGCGACGGTCCGGTTGACATCCAGGAGCGATTTGGCAGGCGCCGCCTCCTTGAAAAGGGCGCGAATGCGCCGGACGACTTCGGCGGCGGAATGCCCGTCCCGGATGATGCGGTCGAGGGTCGCCCGAGCCCTCTCGAGATTCGGCGGATCGTGCGACAGCCACGTGTGGCAGGCGTGGGCGTTGGTCACGACCGACGTCAGCGGCTGGTTGATTTCATGAGCGATGGACGCAGACAGCTCTGCGACGGTTGCGATCTGCATGGCCGCCGACAACTTTCGCCGGGTGCTGCGCAGCATTTCCTCCATCTCCCGGCTGTCGGTGATGTCAAGGCTGACCGAATACCAGCAGACGACGCGACCGCCAGGATCGAGCAGCGGTTCGTTTCGCTCGTAGAGCCACCGGTACTCTCCGTCGGCGCGCCGGGCCCGATAGGTGTCTTCCCACGATCTTCCGGTCTTGAGGGCCTGACGCCACTTTCGCCAGCGAGCGTATCGATCGTCAGGATGGACGACCCGGAAGCCCAACTGCCCCAGCTCCAGGCCGAAAAAGTCGACCGCGCGCCGGTTCACATAGTCCAGCGCGCCTTCGGCGGTCGTTCGCCCGACCTGCGCAGGAATTGTCTCCAGGATCAGCTGGAGGTGTTGTTCACTCTTGCGAAGCGCCGCTTCCACCCTCCTCTGATCGTCGATGTCCGTAAACACGCAATACCATCGGACAACCCGGCCTTCATCGTCGAAGAGGGGCTCAGCCCTGACGTGGACCCACCGGTAGACGCCATCGAAACGCTTCAGGCGATGATCGAGGTCCATCGGCTGTCGGAGGGCGTTACTCCGCTGCCATTCGCTCCTCAACACGTCCAGGTCATCCGGGTGAACCGCCTTCATGGGCCGATCCGTGAAGTCCTCGAAGGTCGTCCCCAGGTAGTCGAGCGTCCGTTTGTTGACGGATTCGCCGCGACCCTGTGAATTCGCGACTGCAATCATGGCGGGCACGCTGTCGATCAACAGACGGAGTTCCCGCTCGCTCTCACTGAGTGCTTCCTCCGCGCGCTTTCGCTCGTCGATGTCCGTTTGCAGAACACACCAACGAAGAATGCTTCCACTCGCGTCGCGCACAGGAAGACCCTGCACATGGAACCACCGATAGACGCCATCAGCACCTCGCTGGCGGAGCTCAATGTCGTACGGCTGACCGTTTCCGACTGATCGGCTCCATACGGTAATCGCGCTGTGAAGGTCATCCGGGTGAACGGCGTCGGTGGTCGTCCACGCTTTCAGTTCTTCGAGCGTTTTACCGAAGTAGTCCAGGACCTGGCGGTTGACGAATTCAACCGCTCCGTCGGGTGTCAGGACCGCAACGAGGGAGGAAATGCCATCGACGAGTTGACGAAATGTGAGTTCGCTCCGCACGGGTCAGCGCCCCTCAATCTGAATTTCCGGGTACTTTCCAGACAGGCTTGTCAGCTCCGCTTCGGGCGCCCCGTTCAGATACACGTCAAAGAACGTGTGCACGTAGTCGGCGGAGATGGCCAGCCCGCGGCGTCCGTCCAGTCCGCCGACTCCCACCACCCGTAACAGGGTCATGGCAGCGTGACTGTTCAACAGGATCTGATCGCTGAAGCTGAAGTGGTTCGCCGTGCGAATGGCCGCGTACATCCTCCCGCCAGGAAGACGGTCGTAAATCGATTGGATTTCGGCAAGGACCTGGCGGCTGGATGGATCCGCCATCTCGCGGCTGTGGTCGCTGAGGAGAAACATGCCAGGCTTTGCGAGCCCTTCACTGACGACGCTGCCGAACGGAATGCCGTCAAGATCGAGCGCCGCCTTACACCGGCCATCCTCGTGACAGAACTGGAACGCTGTTGCGCCGCCGAACGAATGGCCAAACATGCCGAGCCGCTGTAAATCGATCCGGCGCGCGAACCTTCCGGACGGATCGTTGCTCAGACGTTGCAGCTGACCCACGACGAATGCCGTGTCCGACGTCCACATGGCCAACAGTTTTCCGATGACTGGGTCCGCGAGGTTGCCGTTCGCATTTTCGACGTTGTAGGCCGGCGACCTGGTGACGACGCGCCCGTCCGAAAGAACGGCGACGAAAGATCGGTAAGGCGCGTCGAAGCCGGCGACGAAATAGCCGTGACTGGCCAGATCCTCCGCGAGCGTCGTGAAGTCAGTCGTCAAGGCGCTGCCTCCAGCTCTCAGCACCACGATCGGATACGTGCGCCGCTCCGGCGACACCGCCGCATCCGACAGGCTGTGCGCTCGTACCAGGGATGTATCCCGTTTGAAGAACGTTCGCATGAACGTGCCCAAACGCCCCTCCAGCGCCGCTCGCCATTGCCCGGGAAGGTATTCCGCCGGGACGTCAGTCGCCGACCGGGTCGCGGGGTACCACACCCATGCAAACACCCGTCGCTTCACCCCTGGGGATGGGGCCAGATCGTCGGTCTCGGCTTCATTGATCCACGTGAAGGTCGCTCGTCCGACGGCGAAGTGCCCGGTCGGCGCTGGCAACGTGATGCCGGTCTTGTGCTCTCGCCACATTACCAGGAGGAGGATGACGACGAGCGCGATGGCCACGACGGCGGCGGTTGCCGCCGCCCTCACGAGCCATGCAACGGTTCTGCGCACATTGTGGATCTTATTACTTGAGCAGTGAGAGCTCTGGCAGAATCCTCGCCATGTCCACCAGACTTCGACTGGTCATCGCTGCTGCGATCGCGTTTCCCTCTGCGGACGCCGCGCCGCGCTCTTCGTGTCGGTCCGGTTGGAAGGGGCCGAACTGGCGCTGACGGCGTGGGAAATCGCGGGCAAGACTCGCGCGCGGTCGGCGACGCGCTACGCGTTCGACAGCTGACGGCGGGCGTGCCCGGCGCTGGCGCTCGGGCGCACGCACCAGCGTGCGACGTCGGTGCCTGTTCGGGAGCGGTGATGAAAGGTGTCTGACGTCGCTACTGTTCACGAAGGCCCCGGTGCACGAGCATCGGTCCGACGATGGGGTCGCGGCCGCGGAAGTCTTTGAACATCTTCGCGTAGTCCTCCGTGTTGCCCCTCGAGAGGATCAGATCGCGGAATCGCTGGCCGTTCTCCCGCGTCAGGCCGCCGTGCTCCTCGAACCACACGAACGCATCGTCGTCGAGCATCTCGGTCCAGAGATACGCGTAGTAGCCGGCCGCGTAGCCGTTCGCCCAGACGTGCAGGAAGTAACTCGATCTGTACCGCGGCGGCACCTGCGGCACATCGAGATGGGCGCGCGCGAGCGCGTCGGCCTCGAACCGATCGACCTCCCGAACGGGTGACGAATCGGTCGCCGTGTGCCACGCCATATCGAGATCAGCCGCGGCGAGCAGTTCGGTGAGGGCGTAGCCCTGGTTGAACTTCGCCGCGCGCTTGATCTTGTCGACGAGCGCCTGCGGCATCGGCTCTCCCGTCTGGTAGTGCCGCGCGTAGTGCGAGAACACCGTGGGGTCGAGCGCCCAGTGCTCGTTGAACTGCGACGGAAACTCCACGTAGTCGCGCGCCACGGCCGTGCCCGACAACGTCGGGTACTGCTGATCGGCGAAGAGCCCGTGGAGCCCGTGGCCGAACTCGTGAAACATCGTCGTCACGTCGTCGAAGCTGACGAGCGCCGGCTGTCCGGGCGCGGGCTTCACGAAGTTGGCCACGTTGTAGATCACGGGCCGCGTGCCCAGGAGCTTCGACTGCCCCAGCAGCGTGTCCATCCAGGCGCCGCCGTTCTTGTTGTCGCGCTTGAAGTAGTCGAAGTAAATGAGTCCGAGGTGCGATCCGTCTTTGTCGAACACCTCGAAGACCCGGACGTCCGGTTGATATATGGGAAGATCGTGCCGCTCCTTGAAGGAAATGCCGTACAGCGACTGTGCAGCGAAGAACACGCCGTCTTCGAGCACGCGGTTCAACTCGAAATACGGCTTGACCTCGCTCACGTCCAGTGAGAACTTCGCCCTTCGGACCTGCTCGGCGTAGAAGTCCCAGTCCCATGGCTGAAGCGTGAAGCCGCCGTGCTGTCGATCGATGAGCGGCTGAATGTCGGCAGCCTCGGCCTTCGCCTTGGCCGTCGCCGCGGGCACGAGATCGGCCAGGAACTTCTCGACGTTCGCCGGCGTCTTCGCCATCTGGTCCTGCAGCCGCCATTCGGCGAAGCTGGCGAGACCGAGTACCTTCGCTTTCTCCGCGCGTATCTCGGCCTGCCGGGCGATCGTCATCCGCGTGTCGTTCGCGTCGCCGCGTTCGGCCCGCGTCCACGACGCGCGAAACAGCCGTTCGCGCGTCGTGCGGTTCGAGAGCGACGCCAGCAGCGGCTGCTGCGTCGTGTTGCTGAGCGAGAGGAGCCACTTGCCGTCGAGATGGCGGGCCCTGGCGGCCTCGGCGGCGGCGCCAAGCTCTGCGTCGGACAGTCGTGCCAGGTCCGCCTGGTTGTCGACGACGAGCGCCCCGTCCTTGGCCGCGGCCAGCAGCTGGTTCATGAACTTCGCGCTCAGCGCGGCGTCTTCCTCGTTCAGCTTTTTCAGCCGCGCTTTGTCCGCGTCCGCGAGCCTCGCGCCCGCCATGACGAACTGCTGATACTGGTACTCGAGCAGCCGCTTTGCTTCGGGAGCTAGATGCAGTCGGTCGCGTTTGGTGTAGAGCGTCTCAATCCGCCGGAACAGTTTGGCATTGAGCGCGATTTCGTCCTGATGTGCCGAGAGCTTCGGCGCGATGTCTTCCTGAAGCTTCTGAAGCGCGTCGTCGGTGTTCGCGGCGCCGAGCGCGTTGAAGACCATCTCCACGCGGGACAACGTCTGGCCGCTGCGCTCGAGCGCGACCAGTGTGTTGTCGAAGGTCGGCGGGTCCGGATCGTCGGCGATTCGCTGAATCTCCGATCGCTGCTGTTTCATGCCCTCTTCAAAGGCGGGCCCGAAGTCCGTATCCTTGATGCGATCGAACGGCGGGGCTTGAAACGGAAGCGGGCTGGCGTTCAGCAGCGGGTTTCGCGTTGGCTGCGCCTGACCGCTGACTGATCCGAAGCCAACCGCAAGCGTGACGGAGAAAGCGACGACTGCGCGCTGCACCATGGACTCCTCCCTCTATTCAGCGTATAACGCGGCTGCCTTCGCAGAAAGATGTTCTCCGCGGTCCTCGTTGCTGGCCGGCGCGACCACTGGCCGCGCCAACCGGGCCGCTCAATGCCGTGTTTCGCGCGTCCATCGGATTCCGATCGCGGAATCCCCGGCGGCCGCGCTCTACTCGACGCGTGCGGGACGTCGGCGGCCCCCTTCGCCAGCGAACCGATGGCGCTGGCGCTCTTCATGCCGCCGGCGGTCCCGCAGCCAGAGTTGAGGGCCCACCTGTTAGAATCGCGCTGACGGCTCGG
>DASZFS010000138.1:0-5031 GCA_035939575.1 Vicinamibacterales bacterium
ACGACAGCCCGAAATGTTCGTCGTGAATTTCGAAGGAAAATGGCTCCTCAGGCTGGATTCGGACCAGCAACCCTCCGAATAGCAGCTGCGGCTCGCTGATCTCCTATCGAGTCGTACCGAGCGAGTCGGCTTCGTAAATACGGGCTCAAATTCGCGCGCCTTGGCGACCGAGTCTTCGTACCAAATCACACCAAATGCCACTGAGAGTGGGTACAGTTTTGGGTACAGTCTGCTTTTACCAGGCGCGTCCTTCAAACACACCCAAGCCCTACGGCCTGTCAGTCCGATTGTCCGAACTCCGACGATCATTCGGTGTCCCCGCTGGTCCACCAACACAGGCTGTCGGAAAGTCGCGAACATCGGTCGACCGATCGACTTCAAGCCGGGGGTTTGACGAGCTCGACGCGGCGCGCCGCTCCGGGCGCGCGCGCTAGCCGACCGTCGCACGTCAGCACCCTTGTATCGAGCACCTCGGCCAGCGCGACGTAAACGGCGTCGTACGCGCTCAAGTTGTGTCGAAGCTCCCACACCCGATCGATAAGCGGCTCATGGGCGTGACGTTGCAGATCCAGCGCGTGGAGATCCTCAACTGCGACTGCCGCCGCCGTGGCGTCCAGCTCGCCCTCCTTCGCGTAGCGGCGAAGTGCCTGGACGACCTCGACATCGGCCAGGTGCGGTACGTGCAGCCCCAGCGTCGGGTCGGCAATCCGCTCGGCGACCGCCTGTCCTGACGCCGTGTCGAGCAGTAGCTCCACCAGGGCCGACGCATCGAGCACGATCATCGAGCGTCCCGCTCGGCCCGGATCACATCCGCGGCGCTTCGCTTCAAGTGCCGAACGGGTCGCGCTCGAAGCCGCTCAAGCACCTCTTGGCGAGTCGGATGCTCCAGCGCCTTCCCCACTTCACGCAGAATGTAGTCGGACATCGACATGCCCTCCATTGCCGCTCGAGCCTTTAAGCGGCGATGAAAATCGGAGGGCACGTTCCTGATCTGGACCATCGTCTTTGACATGAACTAATAGTATTTTCATCGTTTTATCATGTCAACCTGTCCAAGTCACTGTCGAACCCGTGCTGGCCGTTTTGTTGCGGGTGCCCGGGGGCCGTCTTCATCGCCGCGCCTCCGCGGCCGGCCGGACCTCGGGCTCGGGAGCGCCATTTACCGCCTGGCTGAAATCGAAGTCGGTCTCGGCAGCGCCGGTGATTAGTCGCGCGCTACGATTGAACGTCAGCGCCTGGATCGCCCACTTGATGAACACGATCACGCGGCTTTCGAACTGCACGAGATAGAGCACGTGGATGAACGCCCAGACCAGCCATGCCGGCAGACCGGACACATGCAACCCGAACAGGTTGGCCACGGCCGACCCGCGACCGATCACCGCCATGGTGCCCTTGTCGAAGTAGACGAACGGCGGAAGCCGCCGCTCGTCGCCTCGAGCGGTTCGGCTGATGGCTTTGGCCACGTAGGCGCCCTGTTGCATCGCGACCTGAGCGACGCCCGGCAGCGGCGTGCCGTCAGCTCCGGCGAGCGATGCGAGGTCTCCAGTCACGTAGATATCGGAGTAGCCAGGGACGGTGAGGTCCGTGTTCACCTTGATTCTTCCGGCCTTGTCCGTATGCGCCTGGGTGCGCGTGGCAATCGTCTTCGCCACCGGCGGCATGGTCACGCCCCCCGCCCAGATGACCGTGTGCGCCTCGATGCGGTTGGAGTGTCCGCCGCCTTCGACGGTGAGTCCATCGCGGTCGACATCCTTCACCATCGTGCCGGTCTGAATCTCGACACCAAGCCGCTCGAGTGACCGCTGCGCCTTCTGCGCCAGGTCCTCCGGAAACGCCATCAACGCTCGCGGGAGTCCATCGAGCAGGAGGATGCGAGCTTCGTTCGGGTGAATGGAGCGGAAGTCGTGTCTCAGCGTCTGCCGCGCAATTTCGCCGATCGCCCCGGCGAGCTCGACGCCGGTCGGCCCGGCGCCGACGATGATGAACGTCAGCCAGGCCCGGCGCTGGCCCGGATCCGAAATCCGCTCGGCCACCTCGAACGCGTACAGGATCTTGTGGCGAACGTTGACGCCCTCGTCGATGCTCTTCAGCCCGGGCGCCCATTCCTTCCACGCGTCGTGCCCGAAATATGACGTCTGCGATCCGACAGCGATGATGAGCGCGTCATAGTCCAGTGACGCACCGTCGGCGAGCAGCACGCGCTTGCCCTTCGGGTCGATGTCCAGCATCTCTCCGAGGAGCACGCGCGTGTTGCGCTGCCGGCCGAGGACGCCGCGCAGCGGCGCGGCCACCTCTCCGTCTGATAGTGAGCCCGTCGCAACCTGATAGAGCAACGGCTGGAAGAGGTGGTAGTTGCGCCGATCGACGACGGTCACGTCGACCGGCGTCGATCGAAGGGCGCGGGCGGCACTCAAGCCCGCAAAGCCGCCGCCGACGATCACAACCTTTCGTGCACTGGTCATCGCTCACCCCTCGAAGTGCCAAACGGCGTGAATCACCGAACGTTGAGGATTAGGCCGCGAGCCGTTCGTGTTCACGCAGCGCAACTATAGGAGCGAACACGCCTCGTTGAACGGCAAACGCGGAAGTCGAGGGAACAGCGTGCTTGGATCACCGTACCCAAGGTTGCAGAGGAAATTCGACTTGACGTGCCCTTCAGGAAAAAATTCCTGATCGCAGCCGAAACACGGCTTCCCAGCGGCAAAGAACTCCTCATCGACCTTGGCGTTATCAAAGCCGGACATCGGCCCGCAATCGAGGCCGAGCGCCCGTGCGGCCAGGATCAGGTAAGCGCCCTGCAAGGTGGAATTCCGCTGGGCGGTCACCTCGACCAACTGGGGATTATTCTCAAACATCTGCTTCACACCCGGGCTTTGAGGGAACAGCTTGGGCAGTTGGTCGTAGAACTTCATGTCGTACGCGACGATCACGGTGACGGGAGCCGTCATCGTCTTCTCGAGGTTGCCTGGGGCCAGCGCCGGACGGAGCCGTTCTTTGGCCTCCTTCGACCGAAGAAACGCAAACCGCGCCGGGGTGGCGTTCGCGCTGGTGGGCGCCCACTTGAGGAGGTCGTAGAGATCCCGTAGCGTCTGATCGGCCACCGGTCGCGGCTGCCACGCCGTGTACGTGCGCGCTTCACGAAAGAGTGTGTCCAACGCTGAGTCGTCGATTGTCTGACCCATACTGCTTCCTCCCGTCAGCGGTGAAAGACGCCGGCCTCTTAGGCATGGCTGCATCCCTCCACCTTGGAGGAAGAACAACCAACGACGCCCAACAAATCAAGCCACGAGGGCCTTTGCGGGCGCATCCTCGAGGTCCTCGTTGTAGAGGAGGAGATCGCCGATCTCGACGATCTCCATCGCGAGTGAGTGTGATGCTAGACCCACGGCGACACTGAGCGTGTCGCCCATCAGCTCTTCCCCCAGTCACCCGATTTCCGCGAGACGTGAATGGTATCCGCGTCAATCATGGCCTTCGCCATATCCTGTCCGTCGGGCTGACCCGCCCGATCGTCTTGCACGCCTGCTGCGCTGCTCACTCTCGTCGAACGCCAGGCGGAGTCAGCCAGAAACGCATCCCGTGCTTGACCGCCAGCCACAGGCACAGCCATCCAAGCCGCCGTATCCGATCATGACCACGCAGGCCGACGAGAGATTTCATGCATGCCCATCACACACCGTCGACACGCACGTACGCGTCTCTGACTGTGCGTCTCAGAAACTTGACGTCGACCAGCGCCGCGAGTGATGTGCCAGAAGTGACCGCGTCAAGTCCCCACAACCTCTCCACTTGCTGCTTCGTTAGAGACAGACCCGGGATTTCGAGATACTCGGCGCGGATGAGCATGAGCCAATCCGCGACGTGCGTGTCCACGCTCGACATGTCGCATCCCCGATGTTGCATCTGACACCGCTCGCTGCCTGCATAGTCGTCTTGGTCCCCGATGAGCAGCTCAGTCGTGCGATCCGTTGGTCTGCCTCACCCTCATGGGAACTGAACCATGTTGATCCCTGCGAGCGGACCTCCAGGGAATTGCTGGAGTCTGCGGCCCATCTCGAAGTCCCCGAGGTCGATGGCTACGAATCCGAGCCGATCGATGAGTTGCGCGACTTCTTGCCTTGCCGGCGTGTCGTCGCCCGAGACAAATAGCACCCGCCTGCCGCCATCAGCGTGGGGGTCACTCGCGAGAGCTGCGGGCGGCAACGTGTTGAATGCCTTTACCACTCGAGCGCCCGTGAGTCGATCGGCCACGATTTGGCTGGACGGTCGCCCGCCAACGTCGAATGGTCGAAGGCCCTCGGGGCCTAGCGAGGCCGCATTCATGGCGTCGATCACGATGCGGCCGCCCCACGGAGCGAGACCGGCGACCGCATCGGCGTAAGCTGACCACGGCACCGCGAGAAACACGATGTCGGCCCTTGCGGCCACCTTAATCTCCGCGGCCGTGATCCCCGCGCCGAGGTTCTGCACAATCGAAGACAGAGAACTCGGTCCGCGATTGTTTGCGATTGAGGCCGGGATTCCTGCGCCGGCCAGGCGCTTTGCAACGGCCTGCCCGATGTTGCCGGCACCGATGATTCCAATTGTCATGCTGGGTCTTCATCTCAGTTAAGCTGTCATCAACGTGCGCGCTGCATTGCGTCAACCTTGACCTCTTCAGAACCTGTGGATGCGACGATCATTCGCGGAACACGGCATCGAACCGGATCCCGAGCGTCGATCGCCGGCTGCGTTCAGCCGCTGCTTGAGCTCACGGATGTTCCGTTCGCCGGCCGCAAGAGCGTTCTCGGATGTGTGGACCGAGTAGGCGCCGAGGGGCAGTTCGTGCGGGTGCGGGACGGCAGATCTGAGAACGTAGATTGCGCCCACAAACGTGATTGGCGCGTCGCTCTTCTCAAAGCTACAAGTTCGCCTTCTACCGCGGAGCTCAAGACTTTCTCCAGTTCTGGGCAGCCACCGAGGAGCCGAACATGTTCTCTTGCTCAGAACATGCCGTGTGAATTGGCTCGGGGCACATTCGGCGCGAGC
>DASZFS010000139.1:0-2815 GCA_035939575.1 Vicinamibacterales bacterium
GCTGAAGACTCATGGTCCGCGTGCAGTTGCCTACGCCCTCGATTTCTGACGACCCTTTCCAACCCTTGAGAACCTTGATTTTTGGGGCGAGGCAACTGCACGCGGACCATGAGTCTTCAGCCCACCGGAGAGTCTTCAGCCCCACCTCAGAGCCTCAGCCCGCCTTAGAGCCTTCAGCTCACCTCAGAGTCTTCAACCCGCCTCGGAATCTCCGGCGCGTGACATAATTCCAAGCCCATGGCGAGGCTCTATCCGTTCCGAGCGCTGCGTCCAAAGCCCGACGCGGCGGCGAGCATTGCGGCTGTTCCCTACGACGTTGTCAGCACAGATGAGGCGCGCGCGCTGGCGGCGGGCAATCCCCGCAGCTTTCTCCGCGTCTCGCGCGCAGAGCTCGAGCTGCCGCCGGGCGCCGATCCCTACTCAGACGCGGTCTATGACCGCGCCGCGCAGAATTTTCGCGCGCTGCGCGAGTCCTCGCTCGTCATCGAAGACGAACCGAGCGTGTACTTTTATCGGTTGCGCATGGGCAACCACACGCAGACCGGGCTGGCGGCCTGCTTTTCCATCGACGAGTACGACCGCAACATCATCAAGAAGCACGAGCGGACACGGCCGGACAAAGAAGACGATCGCACCCGTCACATGACGGCGCTCGGCGCGCAGACGGGGCCGGTGTTCCTCACCTACCGTGCGACGCCTGAGGTGGATGGGATTGCCAGCCGCGTGACAATGAATACAGGGGGGATTACAGCGGGGATTACCGGGGGGATCACCGGGGGCGCGCCGCTCTTCGACTTCGAGGCGGCCGACGGCGTACGCCACACGATCTGGCGCGCGGACGACGGCAGCCGCGATGCGCTCGTGGCGGCGTTCGCCCGGATTCCCGCGCTGTATATCGCAGACGGTCATCACCGCGCCGCGAGCGCCGCGCGATCCCGCACGCCCGGACAGGACCGCGGGTTTCTCGCCGTCGCGTTTCCGCACGATCAGGTGCAGATCCTGCCATACAACCGCATCGTGACGGATCTCGGCGGCTTGACCCCTCAGGGGCTCGTCGACGCGATACGCGGCGCGTTTCAGTTGCAGCCCGGGTCGGGCTCGCCCGCTCACCGAGGGGAGATCGCGATGTTCCTCGGTGACGGCTGGCAGACACTGACGCCGAAGGCCGCCCCGAGCGCGGCGAATGCGATCGAATCGCTGGACGTCAGCGTGCTGCAGGATCGCCTGCTCGCGCCGATTCTCGGCATCGGCGATGTTCGTACCGACAAACGGATCGATTTCGTTGGCGGCGCCCGCGGGACGGGCGCGTTGGAGACGCTGGTGCGCACGGGCAAGGCGGCCGTCGCCTTCTCGCTCTTTCCGGTCAGCGTCGACGACCTCATGACCGTCGCCGACGCGGGAGAGATCATGCCGCCCAAGTCGACGTGGTTCGAGCCGAAGCTTCGGGACGGGCTTCTGATGAATATTATTTGAACGTTCCGTGTTCCTGACCCTCAAGGATCGACCGAATGAAAGTCCTCATCGCGGATAAGTTCGAACAGAGCGGCATCGATGGCCTGAAGGCGGCCGGCTGTGACATTTCCTATCAGCCGGATCTCCATGACAACGCCCTGGCGGCCGCGATTCGAGAGACGGCCGCCGACGTGCTCGTCGTGCGGGGCACTGCGGTCACAGCCCCCATGCTCCAGGCCGGGGCGCTCGCGCTCGTCGTGCGTGCCGGCGCCGGCTACAACACGATCGACGTCGCCACGGCCTCCATGCGCGGCATCTACGTCTCGAATTGTCCGGGTCGGAACGCCGTGGCTGTCGCAGAGCTCGCCTTTGCGCTCATCCTCGCGCTCGATCGCCGCGTGCCCGATAACGTCGCCGACCTCCGGGCGGGGGTCTGGAACAAGAAGGAGTACTCGAAGGCTCGCGGCCTCTACGGGCGCACGCTCGGCCTCCTCGGGTTCGGCAACATCGGCCAGGAGACTGCGCGGCGCGCGCACGCATTCGGCATGCCGGTCGTGGTGTGGAGCCGCCGCTTCTCGAAGAGCGGCGAGGACGCCGCGATCGCGCCCGCGCCCGGTGTTCCCATTCAGATAGCCAGGACGCCGGAGGAAGTGGCCGAACAGTGCGACATCCTGAGCATCCATCTCGCGTTGAATGGGGATACGAGAGGGCTGGTCAATGCGCGGGTGCTCGGCCGCTTGAAGCCGGGCGCCTACGTCATCAACACGGCGCGCGCTGAAGTGATGGACTACGCCGCGCTGGAGCAGATCGCCCGCGAGAGGGGACTCCGCGTCGGCCTCGACGTCTTTCCCGCCGAGCCGACTGCCCCGACCGGCCATTTCGCTGACCCGATCACGACGGTCCCGAATGTCTATGGCACGCACCACATCGGCGCCTCGACCGACCAGGCGCAAGAGGCCATCGCCGCAGAAACGGTTCGCATCATCGCGAGCTACAAGGACACCGGCAAAGTGCCGAACGTCGTGAACCTCGCGACGAAGACGCCGGCCACGCACATGCTCGTCGTTCGCCACCGGGACCGGCCCGGCGTGCTGGCGCATGTCTTCGATAAACTGCGCAGCAGCGAGATCAACGTGCAGGAGACCGAGAACGTCATTTTCGACGGGGCCCAGGCGGCCGTCGCGCGCATCAATCTGGACGGCGCGCCGTCAGGGGCACTCTTGAGAGAGATTCAGGATGGGAACGGCGACATACTCGATCTGCATCTTGTGAGTATTTAGACGTTAGGACTTGGAAGTTCTGAGTATTGAGTTTTGAGTTGTGAGTTCTGAGTTCTGAAGTTCTGAAGTTCTAAAGGGCTTTT
>DASZFS010000140.1:0-21773 GCA_035939575.1 Vicinamibacterales bacterium
GATGGCCAGCATCAGCGCACCCTGATTGAAATTGACCGTGTCGTAGTAGAAGTTTCGCAGATAGGAGCTCGGCTCCCGCTCGATGTTCACCCGGCAGTCCTTGAACGCGCGGAAGCCGCGGTCGAGCCGCTCCGCGAGGTATGGAATCGTCCCTCCGAGGTGGCAGAGCGCCCACCGGATTCGCGGATACCGCTCCACCACGCCGCTGAAAACGAGGGACGCAGCCGCCAGCGTCGTGTCGAACAGGAACCCGCACAGCGGCATGAGCCAGTAGTCCAGCATCGATTCGACGCCAACCGGATGCTCGGGGTGGATGTACAGCACCGCGCCACGTTCGTTCGCGACCTCATACATCGGCCAGAAGCGCTTGTCGCTCAGGGCAACGCCGTTGATGTTGCTGAAGACCATCGCGCCCGGCATCCCGAGCTGCGACATGGCGCGCTCGAGCTCCTTGACCGACGCGGCAGGGTCGTTCAGCGGCAGCGTGGCAAGCGCGCTGAACCGGCGGCCGCGCGCGGCCACCGCCTCTCCGAACTCGTCGTTGACGAGCGAGGCGAGCCTGACCGCGGTCGCGGGCTCCTCGACGTGGGTGCCCGGCGTTGTCAGGGTCAGAACCTGCAGCGTCACGCCGAGCTCATCGAGCACGTCCTGCCGGTACGCGATGTCGCGGTGGCCGCGCACCGCGATGTTGTAGTCACCTGGATAGTGGATGTTCGGGTTGCCGTCAGCGTCGATCGTCACTCTCACGCGGCTCTGGCCCGACTGCAGGGCGTGCATGTATTTCGGCGGGTAGTAGTGACTGTGAAAATCGATCACGCGCATGCGACATTCTCCAGATGAAGTGCACCGGCAGCCCGGCCAGAACGATGGCAAGGCCGATAAGGCTGTTACGGGGATCGCCCATGATCTGGTTGACGACGATCGCCAGGCAGATGAGCGCGAAGAGCACGGGCACAACGGGAAAGCCTGCCGCGCGGAACGTGGGGCGGTATCCGGTCCGGCGCCGGCACCGCATGGCCCCAAGCGCAAGCGCGCCGAAGAAAATCCACTCCGTGTATACAACGCGCGACACGATGACTCCGTAGGTACCCGTCAGCACGAGCAGCGAGGACCAGATCCCCTGGGCAGTTATCGCGGCCACCGGCGTCTTGTACCGGGGATGCAACCGCCCCATCCACGCGAAGAGCAACCCGTCGCCGGCCATCGCGAGATACACGCGCGGGCCGGCGAGGACAATGCCGCTCATGGCGCCGAATGACGAGACGATGACCAGGACGGCAATCGCCGCGGCGGCGCGCGGGCCGGCCGTTGCGCCCGTGGCGTCGAATGCAATGTGGGTGGAGGTCAGGACGCGATTGAGCGGCAGCACGAGCAGGTACGCCGCGTTGAGGAGCAGGTAGATCGTCACGACGACCGCCGTGCCGAGCATGAGCGCACGCGGAATGATCCGCTCGGGATCGCGCGTCTCCTCGGCGGCGTAGGTCACCATGTGCCAGCCGCCGAAGGCAAACAGCCCGGCGACGAGTGCGCGAAGAAAGGCCCCGGGCTGAATTGACGTGGCGGCGCTGGGGACGTGCAGCGAGCCAAGACCAAAGAGCAGCGCCAGCAGCGCGAGAATCGCCGAGACCTTGGCGATTGTGAGCGAGGTCTGCAGGGCGGCGCCTGGCTTCACACCGAAATAGTTGACCGCCGATAAGGTCGCGATGCCGGCGATCGCGGTCAGGCGAATGCCGAGGTCGCCCATCGGAACGATCGTCGCGGTGTAGCGCCCGAATACCATCGCGATCGCGGCGATGATGCCCGAGTGCATGCTCCAGAACATCGCCCAGCCCCACAGAAAACCGGCCGCGGGAGAAAACATCTGCCGCAGGAACACGTAGACGCCGCCCGTGCGTGGATAGGCGGAGGTCAGCTCCGCGCAGATGCTCGCGCCAAACCACGTCAACGCACCGGCCGCGACCCACACGAGCATCATGCCCGCAAAGCTCGGGACCGCGCGGCTCACCTCGGAGGGTTGAACGAAGATGGACGCGCCGACGATGGTGCCGACAACCATCGCGGTGGCCTGTGTCAATCCGATCGAGCGCGCAAGTGTGACCATGTGGCTCGCGCGGGGGTCGCGGCCCGGTGGATGCTATCACCGAACCGGCGGCGCCTCGCCCGTCGTCTGGCGGTAGATGGCCTGAACCGCTGCGAAGGTATCGGCGTCGGCGGCTGTCCGGTCGGACCGATAGCTCTTCACGCGCGCGAACCTGAGCGCCAGGCCGCCGGGATACTGCGGGCTCGCCTGGATATCGTTGAACGCGATCTCGGCGACGACTTCGGGACGGACGTGAACGGTGTAGGCGTCGCGCGCGATCTCGATCTCGAGGAAGCGCTTCGTCTGCCACGCGAGCATCTCGTCGGTCAGCCCCTTGAACGTCTTGCCGAGCATGACGAATCCCCCGCGATCGCTGTCGCGCGCACCCAGGTGCAGGTTGCTGAGCGTGCCTCTGCGCCGGCCACTGCCCCATTCCGCCGCGAGAATCACGAGATCGAGCGTGCGCGCCTGTTTCACTTTCAGCCAGGCCGACCCGCGGCGGCCGGCCGCGTACCCGGCGTCGAGCGCCTTCGCCATCACGCCCTCGTGACCGCTCGCGAGAGCGCGCGCCGCGAACTCGGCCGCGCCGGCAGCGCTGGAGGTGACGATGCGCGGTACGCGGTTGGCCACGCCGACTTCGCGCTCGAGGATCGCGACCCGCCGGGCCAGGGGTTCGTCGACGAGCGGGCCGCCGTTCAGGTAGAGGACGTCGAAGAAGAACGGGGCGATCGGCAGCGTGTCCTTGAGCCGGTCGACATCGAGGCGCCGCCCGAACCGCCGCATCGTGACCTGAAAGGGCTGCGGTGTGCCGTCGGGGCGCATCACGATGGCTTCGCCGTCGAGCACGATCTGTCGCGCCGGCAGCGCGCGAACGGCGGCCACGACTTCGGGTACAGCGACCGTCACGTCGCGGAGACTCCGCGAGAACACGCGCACCTCGTCGTCGGCCTTGTGGACCTGAACGCGCGCGCCGTCAAGCTTGTACTCGAACGACGCCTCGCCGAGACTCGCCAGGGCGTCCACGACGTCGGACGCCGTATCGGCCAGCATCGGCTGAACCGGCTTGAATGGCTGGAGGATGAACCGCGACAACGCGTCTTCACGATCCTGGCCTTCGGCGAGCGCGGCCTTGGCGACGGTCGCAACCCCGCCGGCCAGCATGGCGGCCCGGCGGATGCGCGCGACAGGAATGCCGGCTGCGCGCGCGACGGCGTCGACGAGCACGCCCTCGAGCGCGCCCTGCCGGAGCTCGCCAAACAGCAGGTGAATCAGAAAATCCTGCTCGGCGCGCGTCGCCCGGCCCAGGAGCTGGCGAAGCAGCTGTGCGCGCGCCGCCGCGGAGCCGGGACCGCCCGCGGACGCCAGCAGCGCGAACACGGCGTCGACCTCGCGGATCTCGAGAGATGGCGCGTCGGCGGCCGGCACGTCGCGCATGGATGCCAGCGCCGCGCGGCCGATCCCCATCCGCCCCTGACGCGGCTCGCCGATGAGGAACGGCACGACGATCTCGATCTCGTCGTGCGGTGTGCGCGTCAGCAGGTCCGCCAGATGGCGGACCTTCTCGAGGCGCGCCGCCGTCCCTGCGACCGCACCGGACACCGAGACGACTTCGGCAAACCGCATCTCAGGGCAATCGTATCGAAAACCGACGACTGACGCGCCTGGGCGGCCGTACGACTTCGCTATCATGGCGCGGTGACAATCGGCCGATCCACCCCGACCGGCACGTCCCGGCACACGCCTGCCGTAGTCGCTGCGCACGCGTTCGTCTTCGCCGCTCTCACCTGGTGGAGCTGGCGGAAATGGCCGGATCCGCTGGTCGACTTCGGACGCGAGCTGTACGTGCCGTGGCAGATCACGCGCGGGCAGCTGCTCTACGGCGACATCGCCTCGCTGTTCGGCCCACTGTCGTCCTATGTCAACGCTTTCTGGTTTCGACTGTTCGGCGTGTCGTTCACGACGCTCGTTGCCTGCAACCTCGCGATACTGGCCGCGACGACGGCCGGCATCTACCACCTGATCCGCGTCGCGACCGACGAGGTGGCTGCCCCCGCCGCAACCCTGACGGTGCTCGCGCTATGCGGCTTCTCGCAGTACCTCGACGTCGGCAACTACAACTTCATCTCGCCGTACTCGCACGAGACAACGCACGGGTTCGCGCTCAGCGTGGCTGCGTTCGTGTCCCTCTGGCGCGCGATGCGGCTCGAGCGGCGGGGCGAGCGCTTGTGGCTGTTCGGCCTGGCGGGCGTGTGCGCCGGCGCGGTCCTGCTGACGAAGCCCGAAACCGCCATCGCCGCAATCGCGGCCGTGACAGTCGCGTGCGCCGCCACCCGATTCCTGGGCAGGGACGATCGCGTGGGCGGATGGGACCTTGCGGCGCTGTCGAGCGGAGCGATGCTCCCGCCGCTGGGATTCATCCTCTATTTCCACCGGAGCGTCTCGCTTCACCAGAGCACGCGGATGTCGTGGCGCGAGGCCGGCCGTGCGGTCGCGACCGGTTGGACGACCGCCTTCGGTACAGCGATCGCACGCAACCCTTTCTACCGCTTCGAGATGGGTCTTGACCATCCGCTGGAGCACACACTGCGCATGCTCGCCGCCATGTTGGGATTGATCGCCTTCGTGTGTGTGGCCGTTGCGATCGCCTGGCGTCGGCCGAGCCGTCCACTCGCGCGGGCGCTTGTGGCGGGCCTGCAGCTGCTGCTCGGGGTCGGGGGCGGGCTTGCTGTGCCTCGCTATGAGGTATTGAGCGCGCTTCCACTCGTGGCCATCGCCGGGTTCGCGGTGTCGACATACCTGTTCGCGCGTCGGCGTCACGATCGATCGAGGGCGATGGCGATGCTGCCTCTGACGATGTGGTCTGTGTTCGCAGTCGTTCTCCTGACGAAGATGTGGCTGAACGCTCGCATCTACCACTACGGCTTCTACCTCGCCCTGCCAGCCGTCAGCCTGACGGTCGTGCTGCTCTTGTGGCTGGTGCCCGTTGCGATCCGCCCGTGGGCGCCTGCGGGCGCGCCCGAGCGCGCGCGGTTCGTTCTGGCGACCGCGATCGCCGCGACCGTGGCTTCGCACCTGGCGCTGTCGGCCATCTGGTATGGGGACAAGGTCACGCCGGTCGGGACCGGTGGGGATCGTTTTCTTGCGTCGAAAGGTCCGGCGTTCTGGCAGGGCGATGCCGTCCAGCAGGCCGTGGAGCGGATTCAACGTCGGACGCCGCCAGGTTCGACGCTCACCGTCATCCCGGAAGGCGTGATGATCAATTACCTGTCGCGCAGGGAGACCCCTGTGCCTTTCGTCAACTTCATGCCGCCGGAGCTGATCGCGTTTGGTGAAGGGGCGATCGTCCAGTCGCTGGACGCGCACCCCCCCGATTACCTGATGCTCGTGCACCGCACAACCGCTGAGTACGGCTACGCGTTGTTCGGCGCGAGCGCGGACTACGGCCAGGAAGTGATGGCGTGGGTCAGGAGTCGCTACGTGAGAACGGACCTCATCGGCAGGGATCCGATGAGCGCGTCGGGCTTCGGGATCGAGATCCTCGAGCGCGCCAGGTGACAACAGGTCGAAGGGGAGCTATGCGCGGCTGAACGCGCGGCGCAGGCGATCGAACACGCCGGCTTGACGGGCTTGCGGCGCGGTGGCGGCGCGTTCCGCTGCGGCCTGGACTGCCTTTTCCGGCGACCATCGGCGATCCTCACCGACACCCTCCGGCACCTCGTTCTTCACGTCAAGTTTGTGATTCAGGATCTCGGCGTGGCCACGGATGTGACGATCCGCCCTGCGGTCGCCCTGCGGGAACCAGCGGCAGAACTCATCGACGATCGTGTCCGGGTCGGCGCCGATGATCCTCGCGTAGTCACGGATGTAGGCGCGGGCAAAGATGCCGTTCGGCCAGCGCGAGAAGTCATTGCGCTCCATCTCGGCCCACAGCACGTCGCTGACGTTGGTCTCGGTGGCGATTTGCTGGAGCGAGACGCCGCGCTGAAGTCGGATGCGGCGCAAGTTGGGTCCGAAGGCTTCTCGCCCGCTCATAGCTCAAGCGTTGTCGCAAAAGTGCTTCCAGCCACGAACTGCGCCAGTCAGCCGGAATCCGGGCCTGCCGCGCCCGGCGCGTTCCGTTTTCTTACAGTCCGATTACATTTTGGTGGGCGGGTCGGGGCCGGCCCGCGGGCGTCAGTCGAATTCCCGGCGGGGGATGGTCTGCTGGGCGCCTACACGACCCGCGACGATGTCTGCGCGCGAGTAATTCTCGCTCTTCATCTTCGCGCCGGCGAGGCGGCGCAGCATGGCGAGTTGGCCGATGTGGGTCAGCGAATCGGCGATCGCGCCCTGAAACAGCGTCTCGGGCGTCGCAGCCAGCGGCGCGTCGGACGCCAGGCACTTGTCGAAACGCTCGAGCGCGTCGAAGAATCGGGCGACCTCACGATCCCAGTCGAGCGGCGTCGAGTCCTTCCAGGCCTCGGCGCCCGTCGCCTGGGACAGCGCCCAGTCGAAGAGGTCGCCGAGGTGGGCGAGGATCTTCGCCGGCGTCCGCGGCGACCCATCGGGACTGAAGGTGGCGAAGCTCGCGGGCGCGTCACGCAGCGCTTTGCCGCCCCGATAAGCGACCGTCGCGACCGCATGACGCAACATCGAACGCTTGGGATCCATAGCCTCCGTCCTCCAGTTCACGCGTGTGGCGAAACATCCACGAGCACACAGCAACAGGTCACCGCGCCCTCGGCCTTGGCCAGCTCGCTCGCGTCCACCGTCACCAGTCGCAGGCCGCGCGCCTCGAGTCGCTCGGCGGTCCGCGGAAATGCCGACGGGAAGATCACGCGATCGCGGAGACGGAGCGCGTTGGCCGCAGATGGCTCCCGAGGGTCCACCGTCACGCGGTCGAGGCGGTCGAGAACCGTGGCGTCGACCCATTCCGGATTGATCAGAAGCAGGTCTTCACCTACCGCGGTCGCCGCCGACTTGAGGTGCAGGCAGCCCCTGACCGCCACCTCCGTCACGTCGTACCCATAGGGCTCGAGCAGACGCCGCAGCTGCCCCGCCCCTGGCGGCGTAGTGCGCGAAGAGACGCCGACGAACACGCGGCGGCCGGCGATCAGGACGTCTCCGCCGTCGAGGGTCCCGGGCGCCTCGATATATCGAACCGTACGGTAGCGTGACACGGCTCCGGCCACCGCAGCCGTTTCCCCCCTGCGCGACGCGGCGCCGGGTCGCGTGACGATGGCAATCTCCGGAACGACGACCGCGATGTCCTCGACGAACACGCAGTCGGGCATCCCAGGATCTGCAGCGAGGCGCTCGACACGATAGCCCGCGTCCGCGAGGGCCGCCTCGTAGGCGCCGTGCTGGGCCCTGGCGCGGTCGACATCGATTGGAGCGCGCGCCAGATGGGTCAGCTCGCACGCTGCCAGCGCCGGGCTGATCTCCCGAGTCACCGCGACCGCGTCGGCCACGCGCACATCATAGCCTGCGGCCCACACGTGGATCTCCGGGCCACTACAACTCATCTCATAAACGGGCTGAAGGCTCTGAGGATAGCTGACGGCTCTGAGGGGCCGAAGACTCATGGCCGCGTGCAGTTGCCTACGCCCTCGATTCCTAACGACACTGCACGGCCCTTGAGAACCTTGGACAATCTTGATCTGGGGGCGAGGCAACTGCACGCGGCCATGAGTCTTCAGCCCCATTCTGATCGATGTCGCTTCTGCCGACGCATCGATGAGATAGCTTCCTAGTGCGTCAGGCCGTACACCAGGTAGTTGACGCCGAGCTTGTACGCCTCATTCGTCTGATCGACGGGGCGGAGACCGGTGCCCGACCATTCCCAGAACTGCGACACGTCGGTGTTGTAGTTGATGATCATCTGGAGCCGCCTGGTCGGATCGTTGTTCTCGTACACGCCGCGAAAGATCGGACGGCCGGCGTTATACGCCTGCGGGATGGCTCCCAGATCGTCGACCTCGAAGAAGTTGTGAAAGATCGGATGTGTCGCCGACATTTCGAAGAAGCGTACGTCGGGCAGCACGCGCTTCATGTTCGCTTCGAAGACGCCCCATCCCGGACTGCCGAAGTCTCCGTCCACCTTGAAGTCGTCGACGATGACAAATCCGCCTTTCTGCAGATACTCCCGGAGCGCCGCGGCCTCGCGATCGGTGAGCGTCCACCAGCTCACCTCGATGATGTAGGCAATCGGGTACTTGAACAGCTCGGGGTCATCGAGCGTCAGCGTGTTGATCTCCTCGTGCCCCCCGAAGAAGGTCAACTCGTTCATGATCTTCATCAGGTTCGCTTCAGCGGTCGGATAGCCGTGCGCCCACGCCGGTTGCCCGCGCCACCAGTACCCGCCGGGCGCGGTCTCGTACTTGACGCGCACGAACGTGAATCGACCGTCGTACGGGGTGTTGGGCGGAATCTGATAGGGCACGAAGCGCCCGTACCCGCGCTGCGCATATGCGCTCATGGCGACAGCCATGAGCAGTACGAGCGCGACAATCGGCGCAGTCGACCCCGTCGACCCTGTCAACCCTGTCAACCCTGTCAACCCTGTCGATATTATCGAGCGACTGCCCACCGCCCCCAGCATAGCACCGGCATCTCAGAACGCGAGAAGGACGGCCACGCCCTTTCGCTCGCGCGCGATCACCGGCGCAATCGCGAGAGACGTCGAGCGCTTCACGCTGGAGTCGTAGATGACCCGGTGGCCCTCGATCATGGCGCCGATGCCTACCCCGATACCCGCGCCCAGCCCACCGTAGACGGCCGCGGAGAACGGGACGATCGCCGCGCTGCCAACTTCGCCCTTCACCGCCAGGCCTGCCAGCACACCGAGCGCTGCGCCGGCGAAGAAGCCGTTCCTGGCACCGCTCGCGAGCTTCTCGTGCGTGCGCTGCCGGATCCGAACGACATCGTTTTCCTGCAGCGTGCGCTCCGATCCGTCGATGACGAGCGTCAGCGAGGAGTCGGCGAGCCGGTCGACGACCCCGTTCAGCTCGCGGCCACTCGATTCGGTGACGCGCACCCGGTCGCCTGGACGGACCAGCACCCTGAGCTGCTCGAACGAGCTGGCAACCTCCTGTGCGCGGCCGGACGCAGGCGCCAGAACCAACAAGAGAGCGAAAGCCGCCAGCCGCCGCGTCGTGATCGTTCGGTTCATCGTGACCTCTCGTTCTTGATTGCGAAAACGGGGAGGCCGGAGGCTCACGTCGCGAGAGACAAGTTCTGACAACTTGAGCATCGCTATTTCCTGATGTAGCCTTGTCCACCCATCATGTATTCACGCGAAGACGTCAAAGCGCTCGTCGATAAAGCGTTAAGCATGGCGGCGGCTGCCAAAGCCGAGGCCACAGAAGTCCAGTTCGACGGCGGCGAGCGCTCGGGGACGCGGTGGGCCAATTCGACGATCACGACCAACCTCATACAGTTCGATCAGCAGCTGTCGATCGCGGTGCGGGTCGGCCAGAAAAGCGGGAACGCGACGACCCGGGAATTCGACGACGAGTCGTTGAAGTCGGCAATCGACGAGGCAATGGGCGCGGCCCAGAAAGCACGGGAGAACCCGAATCTGCCGCCGCTCGTGAAGGGTCCGCAGGAGTATGTCGCGGTCGACGCCGCGCTCCCCCGGACCGCTGACTTCGGCCCCGGCGATCGAGCGGCATGGGTGAAGCAATCGGTCGACATCTGCGAGAAGAAAGGCGTGCTGGGCGCTGGCTATATCCCGAAGGCGCATCAGACCACCGCGCTCGCGAACTCCGAAGGCCTGTTCGGCTACTACCGGTACGCGGAAGTGGGCTTCATTTTGACCTGCCGCATGCCGACCGGATCCGGATCCGGGTGGGCGGGCATCACCGGCGCGAAGGATCTGTCGCAGATCAACGTCGCCGAGCTGAGCGAGGTCGCGTCGAACAAGGCGCTGAAGAGTCAGAAGCCGCGTGCGATCGAGCCCGGGCGCTACACGACGATCCTCGAGCCACGTCCAGCCGCGCGATTCATGTCGACGATGATGGGGGCTTTCAGCGCCTCCGGGGCCGGTGGCGGGTTCGGAGGAGGAGGAGGCGGCGGCGGTTTCAACTTCGGCGGCATCGGCCGGCCGTTCATGAACGCCGACGGCACGCCCAAGATCGGTCAGAAGCTCTTCAGCGACGGCTTCACCGTGAAGAGCGACATCGGCAACCCGATTCTGCGGCAGACGCCGCTGATGAACGACGGCGCCGCGGCAAAGCCGGTCACGTGGATTGAAGGCGGCGTCCTCAGGAACGTCTACTACGATCCGGCGACCGCCCGGCGGCAGAAGGTGCCGCCCTCGCCCGCCAACCCGAACATGAGCCTCGTCATCGAGGGGTCGAACCAGACCATCGATGACATGGTCAAGACGACGAAGCGCGGCCTGCTCGTCAGCTTCTTCTGGTACATCCGTCCGGTGGACACGCTGACGCTGCTCAACACCGGGATGACGCGCGACGGCCTGTTCCTCATCGAGAACGGCGAGATCGCGGGGCCGGTGCAGAACTTTCGCTGGAACATGTCGCCACTCGTCGGGTTCGCGAACATCTCGGCAGTCGGCAGGTCCGTGCCGATTCACACGGGCGAAGCCTACGACGGTCCGGGCACGGCGCTTATTCCCCCGGTTCGGATCGAGGACTTTTACATGACGTCGGTGTCGCCGGCGGTCTAGAAGTCAGAATGGGGCTGAAGACTCATGGCCGCGTGCAGTTGCCTCGCCCCCAGATCAATCTTCAGCCCGCCTCAGAGGCCTTCAGCCCGTTTATGAGATGGGTGGTACCGAAGGAGCTTCCATGAGTTCTCGTCGAGACTTCCTGAGATACACCGCTGGCTCGGCGCTCATCATCGCCTCGAGCGACCTCGTCAGCGAACTGCTGGCCCAGTCGCCCAAGGGCAACCCGATGACATCGTCGTTCAAGGGGTTGGCCGACCTGGCGCTCGGCGAGGCACGGGCGGCCGGATGCAGCTATGCCGACATCCGCTTCACGCGCAGCGTAAGCAGCGGGGTCAACGCGAGCGGCGGATCCGACCGTGACGCCGCGGGCGGCGGCGCTGGCGGCGGGAGAGGCGGCGGCTTCGGACGAGGGGGCGGCGGGGGCAGCCGACGCGCCGGCGGACGCGGCGCGGCCGGATTCGGCGTCCGGGTCATCCACAGCGGCGTGTGGGGATTCGCCAGCAGCCCGATCGTGACCGAGGACGAGATCCGCCGCATCGCACGCATGGCTACCGATGTGGCCAGGGCAAGCGCCATCGCGAAGCGGGTGGACGTCAAGCTGGCGCCGGTCCCCGCGTACCAGCAGTACTGGTCGACACCGACGAAACGGGAGCCATCGGCCGTCTCGCAGGACGACAAGCAGGCCTTCGTCCAGAAAGTCGTGGACGCCGCCTCGAAGGTCAAGGGCGTCACCAGCGTCACGGCGTCGGTCCAGATTACGAACGAATGGAAGTACTTCGCCTCCAGTGAGGGCTCCTATATCGAGCAGGAAACCTGGGACACCTCACCGTCCTTCAACGTGTCGGCGAAAGTCGGCGACGTTGTCAAGACGCGCAGCTTCGTCGGCGTGCCGAAAACGGGTGGCTGGGAAGTGGCCGAAGAGAGCGAGATGCTCGAGAACGCCGAGCGCATCGCGAACGAGGCGGTCGAGATGACGACGGCCAAGCCGGTCGGGATGGGCCTCAAGGATCTCGTCCTGTCGCCGTCGCACGCGATGCTCACCATCCACGAGATCGTCGCCCACGCGACGGAGCTCGACCGGGTTCTCGGCTACGAGGCCAACTACGCCGGCACGAGCTTCGTGAAGCTCACGGATGTCGGCAAGCTGAAGTACGGCTCGAAGCTCATGAACATCACGGCGGATCGCACCATTCCGGGTGGCATGGCAACCATCGGCTTCGACGACGACGGCGTGAAGACGCTGCAGTTCCCGATCGTGCGCGACGGCATCCTGGTCGGGCTCCAGACGAACCGGGAGACCGCGCCGCTCATCGGCGATACAACGAGCAAGGGCTGCACGTCCGCGTCGTCGTGGCGCGACTACCCTTTCCTGCGCATGCCGAACGTTCACCTCGAGCCGGGCCCGAAGGGATCCCCGACCGCCGACCAGATCATCGCGGATACCAAGGACGGCGTGCTGATCGATGGGCGCGGCAGCTACTCGATCGACCAGCAGCGCTACAACGGGCAGTTCGGCGGCAACTGCTTCTGGGAGATCAAGAACGGCAAGGTGACGCGCATGGCCAGCGACGTGACCTACAACGCGATCACGACCGACTTCTGGGCGAACCTCGACGCGATCGGCGACCAGAGCTCGTGGCGGATGTTCGGGACGGGTGGTGATGCGAAGGGGCAGCCGACACAGACCAACAGCATCTCGCACGGGTCGCCGTACATCCGGATCAGGAAGATTATGGTCGGTGCGGCATATGCCTGACGCGATTGAGAGGTCCGGGCGGATGACACAGCCGGCGCGATGACCGAGACGCGGGTCGTTCGGGTTGGCGTGCTCGGGGCGGGCGCATGGGCGCGCGGCGCGCATCTTCCCGGATACAAGCGCGACCCCAGATGCCGCCTCGTCGGTGTGGCCGACACCGAGATCGGGCGCGCGCGCGAGGCCGCCCGCGAGTTCGATGTTCCGTTCGCGACGGCGGAGGCTCGCGATCTCATCGAGCGCGACGACATCGACCTCATCGACGTCTGCACGCCGAGCCATACGCACTTCGAGCTCGCCTGGGCGGCGCTCGAAGCGGGCAAGCACGTGCTGTGCGAGAAGCCGGTCGCCTACCACTTCCGCGACACGCGCCGCGCGCGGGATCTGGCCCGCCGGAAGGGCCTGAAGACGAAGGTGGGGTTGACCTTCCGCTACAGCCCGGCAATGCGCTACATGCGCGAGCTGGTCGCGACCGGATTCGTCGGAACACCATTCATCTTCAACGGCTACGAGCAGAACTCGCAATGGCTCGACCCGATGAACCCGCTGCGGCAGGTCGACCCCGAAGCGGACCAGAGCATCCTCCAGGTCTCCTCGCTCGAAGGATACGGCGCGCCGATCATCGACCTCGCCCACCTCTTTGTCGGCAGCGACCTCAGCCAGGTGGTCGGCACGATGCGCAACTTCATTCCCGAGCGCATGGTCCGCGCCACGGGGCGCACGATGCGCATGAACATCGACGATGGCGACATCTTCATCGGAGAGTTCGCCAACGGGTCGCTCTGTTCGATTCAGACCAGTTTCGTGACGGTGGGGAACTATCCCGGAATCGAGGCGCGGGTCTACGGCAGCAAGGGGGCGCTCATCTGCCGGCTCGTCGAGGAGGCCGGCATTTGCGAGACGCTGCGGGCTGCGACGGCTGACGCCGTCGAATTCCGCCAGCTGGAGATCCCTTCACGCTTCTATCCTCATGGCGGCAGCGCCAGCGAGTCGTGGCGCACGCTGTTCTACGCCAACCTGATCAACAGCTTCGTCGGCGAGATCCTGAGCGCCGATGGCGTGAACGAAGGGGATTTCGGCGACGGCGCCTGGGTTCAGGAGGTCATCAACGCCGTCGAGCAGTCATTCCGCGAGCGCCGGTGGGTGACGCTCCCGCTCGCCCCCCACATGACGACATCCTGACGACATGACGGTGCTCCGCGAGTTCTTCGAGAGCTACTACCGCCTGCGTCCGGTCAACGCGACGTTCACCGGCGTCCACGCCTACGACGACCGTCTGCCCGACTGGTCGCCGGAAGGTCTGGAGTCAGCGACCTGCGAGATGCGTGACCTTCGCCGTGCGCTGTCCGCGGCGCGCACTGCGGCGGGTACCGTCGCGGGCACCGCGGCGTCACTCCGCGACGTCGCTTTTCGCGACCGCGAGCTGGCCATTTCGTTCCTCGACATCCAGATAGCCGAGATCGAATGCGCGCACTTCCACCGGGGCAACCCGTCGCTCGCGATTGGCGAAGCGGCCTTCGGGATCATCTCGCTGATGACTCGCGCTTTCGCGACGGTCGTGACGCGCGCCGAGGCCTGCGCCGCGCGGTTGAGCGCCGTCCCCGCGTTCCTTGAAGGCGCGCGGAGGGGGCTTGCTCCCGGTCTCGGCGCGGGCATACCCGATGAGTGGCGCCGCAAGTGTCTGCGCGAGTGCGAAGGCGCCGACCGCTTGCTCGCCGGGGGCATCGAGCGTTGGATCGCGCTCGAATCGATCCCGGCGTCGCCGGCGCGCCATCTGACGCAAGCCGCCGTTTCGGCGCGAACCGCCGTCGCGCGCTTCGCGGAGTGGCTGCGCGGCGCGCCGTCCGGCGGCGAGGAACGCTACGCGGTGGGCGAGGACTTCTTCGACCTGCTGCTCGACCGTGGACACTGGTGCCAGCGTTCCAGGGCGGAACTGTCGGCGGCCGCAGGTGACGCGCTCGACGCGGCACTCGACGTCCTCCACCAGCGCTCCAGCCGCGCCGGCGGCTGGGCGGGCGTACAAGCGCGGCTCGCGGACACCCATCCCACCGTGGCGGACTACCTGTTGACGTATCAGCGCGTCTGGGACGCGTGTCGCCGCCAGTCGGACACGGCGCGTCTCCTCACGTGGCCCGAGTATCCAATCCGCTACGTGCCGATTCCGGTCCACACCCGCGACGCGGCGCCGTTCCTGTACTACCTGCACTATCGATCGCCGGCGCCTCTCGATAACCTCCCCGTACACGACTACGTCGTCCCGCCCATCGAGCCGGAGATGGATGCCGACGAGCAGGAGCGGCGCCTGCGCACGACGAACACTGGCGTCATCACGCTGAATCACGTCGTTCACCACGGGGCGATCGGCCATCACGTCCAGAACTACTACGCATATCACGGGCCCTCCGAGATCGGCCGCGTTGCCGCGGTTGATTGCGCCAGCCGGATCGGCATGTTCCTCGGCGGGACGATGGCCGAGGGCTGGGCGTGCTACGCGACGGACCTGATGGACGAGCAGGGATTCCTGACCGCCGACGAGTCACTGTCTCAACAGCACACGCGAGCGCGCCTGATCGCGCGCGCGGTGGTCGATATCGGCCTGCACGATCGGTCGCTGTCGTTCGAGGACGCGGTGGCAGTCTACCGCGATCGGATCGGCATGCCGGTTGACGCCGCGCGGGCCGAAGCATGCAAGAACTCGATGTTCCCCGGCACGGCGATCATGTACTGGATCGGCGCTGACGCGCTGCATCGACTCCGCAAGGAGCAGGTGGGCGGCGACATGTCGCTCCAGCAGTTCCACGACCGCGTGCTGTCGTTCGGATCGATTCCTGTCCCGCTGGTCGCCCGGGTGTGGCAGTGACGCGTCGATGCCTCGTGTCCGCCGCGGCGCTCACGGCCGCCGTGGCGTGCGGCCATCGCTCCTCGACCGCCCCGCCCTCGAACGACTTGCTGATCGTCGGCTACGACCGCGAGCCGGACACGCTGAACCGTTTCAGCACGCACATCCTCGAGGACATCCAGACCTGCGTCGTTGAGGGCCTGACGACGACAGACGAGCAGATGCGCGTGGTGCCGCTGCTCGCACGGGAGGTGCCGAGCGTGGAGAACGGTGAGGTCGTGCTGCGCCCCGACGGCGGGATGGACGTGACGTGGCGCCTTCGGCCCGGCATCCGGTGGCACGACGGCACGCCCTTCACCTCCGCCGACGTGAAGTTCACCGTGGACGCGATCAACAGCCCGGCCTACAACCCGGAGAGCACGGACGGATTCGACCGGATCAACTCGGTGGACACGCCGGATCCGCTGACCGCAGTGGTCCACTACAAAGAGATCTACGCGCCATACGACATCCAGTTCATTCGCGGCGCGCTGCCGAAGCACGTGCTGGAGGGGCGCGACATCGATCGGGCGCAGGACTACAACCGCAGCCCGCTCGGCACCGGGCCCTACCGCGTCGCCGAGTGGAAGGCCGGCGAGCACATCCTGCTCGAGCGGGTGCCTCACTATTGGCGCGGCGACGAGTTCCCGAAGATCCGGCGCCTGCTTTTCAAGTTCGTGGCCAACACGAATACCCGGATCAACCAGCTGAAGAGCGGCGAAGTCCACGTCGTCGCGCTCGTGCCGTGGGACAAGTACCGCGAGATCGCCGGGCTCGCGTCGATCGTGGTGAGCCGGACGCCGGGCAACGCGTACGAGCACGTCACGCTGAACGAGCGGCAGTTTCCGCCGTTCGCGGACGTCCGCGTTCGACGCGCGCTCGTGTCAGCGCTGGATCGCGAGCTGTATGCGCGCACCATCCTGGATGGACTGGCCCCGGTCGCGCACGGTCCGATCCAACCGGTGTCCTGGGCTTACACCGACCAGGTGAAGACCTACGCGTTCGACCCCGATCGGGCGCGCGCGCTTCTCGACGAAGCCGGCTGGAAGCCGGGCGCGAGCGGCGTCCGGGAGCGTGATGGCCGTCCGCTCGCGTTCACGCTCATCACCCAGGCGGGCTATGCGGTTCGCGAGAACATCGCGCAGGCAATCGAGCGGCAGCTTCGCGACGTCGGCGTGGACGTGCGCGTCGAGCTCCACGACGGCACCGCGCTCAGCGCCATCTGGTTCGAGGGGCGCTTCGACGCGATGCTGCACTGGTGGCAGATGCCGTCCGATCCTGAGCTGACGACGTTCTTCGCGGCCGATCGCACGCCGCCCGCGGGCCGGAACATCAACTATTACCGGAACGACGAGCTGACCCGGCTGCTGTACGCGTCCGACCGGACGGTGGATCGCGCTGAGCGCGCGCGGCTGCTCCAGCGGGCAGAGCGCATGATCGCGGAGGACGTCCCGGAAATTCCGCTCTACAGCGTCACGCGCCTCGACGCGGTTCCGGCGTCGCTTCGGAACTTCAAAGGTAATCCGACCAACGTGGGGATTTTCTGGAACGTCGATGAGTGGGAGATACGATGACGCGGTTTCTGGCGCGCCGGTGCCTCCAGGCGCTGCCGCTGCTCCTCGTCGTCTCCGTGCTCGTGTTTCTGCTCATTCACGCCGCGCCTGGCGGTCCGCTCGCGATTTACCTGTCGAATCCGAACGTGCGGCCCGAGGACATCGAGCGGCTTCGCCGCGCGCTGGGCCTGGATCGCCCGCTCTGGGTGCAGTACTGGTCGTGGCTCGCCGCCTTCGCCCGTGGCGACTGGGGCTACAGCTTCAGTGACGGCCGGCCGGTTGCCTTGCGGATCTTCGAGCGGCTGCCCGCCACACTGGAGCTGACCGGCGTGTCCATTGCGGGGGCGCTGGCGTTGACGTGTCCGACGGGCGTCATCTCTGCGGCGCGTCCGGGAGGGTGGTTCGATCGCCTCGCGACGTCGGCGGCGATGATAGGCGTGTCGCTGCCGGCGTTCTGGTTCGGGCTGCTGCTTCAGGTCCTGTTCGCGATCGCGCTCGGCTGGCTGCCCTCGTCCGGGCGGACGGCGCCGGGCGGCGGCGGTATCGGCGACCACGTGCAGCACCTGGTGTTGCCCGGGACGGTGCTCGCGGTCGTTCTGGCAGCGGGCTGGTCGCGGTACCTCAGAGGCTCGATGATCGACACGCTGGCACTCCCGTTCGTGACGGCGGCGCGCGCGCGCGGCATCCCGGAGCGCCGGGTGCTGCTGCGCCACGCGCTCCGCAACGCGATCGGCCCCGTGCTGGCCGTCGTCATGGTGGACGCCGCGCTCGTCGTGTCGGGCGCGGTCGTCACGGAGAGCGTCTTCGCGTGGCCGGGCATCGGCAGCCTGTTCACCGAAGCGCTCGCGCGCAGGGACTATACGGTGCTGATGGCCCTCCTGATGCTGACGTCCACGGCGATCGTGGCGCTCAGTGTGGCGGCCGATGCAGCGCACGCGATCGTGGATCCCCGCGTGGCCCTGGCGTGATGATCGTGATGACGTGATGCGGGCGCCTGTTCTCATCCTGGCGTGTCTCGTCGCCGCGGCGCTGACCGCGCCGGTGCTCGCCCCGTACTCCCCCGATCAGATCGACCTCACGCGGCTGCGGCAAGCGCCGTCGGCAGCGCACTGGTTCGGGACCGACGATCTCGGTCGCGACGTGCTCGCGCGGGTCCTGTACGGCGCCCGGGTCTCGCTGGCGGTTGGCCTGCTGTCGGCCGCCGTCGCCGGCGTGTCGGGCGTCGCGCTCGGCGGCATCGCCGGGTATGCGGGCGGCGCCGTCGACGCGGTGTTGATGCGTCTGACGGACGCGATGCTGGCTGTGCCCCGGCTGCCGCTCCTGATGATTGCGGCGGCCCTCCTCCAGCCGTCGGTGACGCTGCTGGTCCTGCTGATTGGCGCCGCCGGCTGGATGGAAACGGCGCGAGTCATCAGGGCCGAGTTCAGGACGCTCGCGGAGCGGGGGTTCGTTGAGAGCGCGCGGGCGGCCGGGGCGGGGCACGCGCGGGTGATCGCGGCGCACCTGCTGCCAAATGCGGCGCACGCGGCGACGGTGTCGATTACGCTTGCGGTCGCGCGCGGCATTCTCATCGAGTCGGCGCTCAGCTTCTTCGGGGTCGGCGTGCGGCCGCCGCAGGCGAGCTGGGGCAACATGCTCTACCAGTCGCAGTCCACGCTGGCGACCGAACCGTGGCTGGCCGTCGCGCCGGGCATCCTCATCCTGCTCACGACGATCTCCGTCAACGTCGCCGGAGACCGCGTGATCGCAGCCAAACGCGTCAGTCGATGACGGGCCTGGTGTCGCCCGGCAGGAGCAGCTGCCGGTGAGCCCACCAGGGCGCGATGCCGTTGGTCATCACGCGCTCGTGGAACTCCCGGAGGCTGAAACTGTCCCCTTGGGCCGCTGCATAGTCATGGCGCAGCTTGAGCGCCGCCAGCTTCCCGAGAAAGTACCCGCCGTATGTCGGATCGTAGGTCCCCCGGACAGCCTCCTGGCGCGCCGCAGGTGAAGGCAGATGCGCCTCGCGCTCGAAGAGCTCCGCGGCCCGTTCGATGGTCCACTCGCCGCTGTGCAGCCGGAGGCCGGCAATCATCCGGCACACTCTCGTGAGCGCCTCACTTGTCTCGGCGAGCCGGTACCGCGGATCGTCGCGCCTGAAGCCTTCGTCGCTCACCAGCTGCTCTGCGTAGTGTGCCCAGCCGTCCTGGCCCGACGAAGGCTGCGGGAACGGGTTGAGGCCGATCCAGATGCGGCGGATCTTGCCGGGCGTGCGCCGCATGAACAGGCTGTGGACGTAATGTCCGGGGGCCACCTCGTGCGCCGTGATGTCCGCCAGCGTCGCGTAGTTGAACTTCTGGAGCCACTCGTCCTGGCGCGCCGCCGGCCAGTCAGCCTGCGCGTCGGTCACGTAGTAGTAGCTTTTGACCGGATGCGGCTCGAGCGGCGGCGACGAGTGCATCGACGCGAGCCCCAAGTCGAACACCGGCGCGGCGGCGACGATGACCCGCTCGCCGTCCGGCATGTCCACCAGACGGCGATCCCGGACGAACGCGAACAGCTCGTCGACGGTTTTCTGTGCCGCAGCGACGAGCGCGCCGCGCTGGGGATGATCGTTCAGCACCTCGCGCCAGACTTCCAGCGCCGGACGCCTGGGTCGTGATGGATCGACGCGCGCGGCCGTAGCCTCGAAATCCGCCCGCATCTTCTGCAGCTCGCGCTCCCCAATCGCCAGCAGCGCCGCTGCCGGCGTGTCGATCAGCTCCTCAGCCCGGTAGCGGGCTTCAACCGATGCCGTCCCGATGGCGAAGTCGCCCGTCGACACCGGCAGCACGCCCGTCTCGAGCTCAGAGGCGTACGCCTCGATTGCGCGCCGCGCCGCGTCGGCCGCGCGCGCCAGCGCCGCGGTGGGCGCAGGATCGGACACGCCGGTGAACGCAAGCGGAAGCTCGTGCTCGAGAAGACCCGCCACGCCGTGGAACATCACGATGGCGCGATCCACGAACACCCGGGGCGGCGTGCGCACGTTCTCGCGCGCCGAGGCGAGGAAGCGCGGTACCGCCTCGAGCTTGCTCGTCGCCTGGCGCATGCGCGCCTCGGCCGGCGACGATTCCATGGTCATCAGGTTGTGGACCCCGTCCGAGATCGCCGACGCGTAGATCATCGGGTTCCGCGTCCAACTCCGGACCGTGTCGAGATCGAGCAGCCAGCCGTCCACGATGCCCGCCAGAATCGCGCGGTCTACCCGCTCGTCGGCGCTGAGCGACGAGGTGTCGATCGCGTTCAGCCGCCGGCGGACCGATCGGAGCCAGGCGATTTCGGATCGGATTGCATCGGCGGAGAAATCTTCGAGGGTTCCATCGTGCGCGTGGAGACCGTTGCCGGCCGCGATCGACGGATGGCGGCGCGCGAACTGATCCAGGTAGTCGTCCACGAGAGACGCAAACGCCGGAGGCGTCGCGGACCGGCCGCAGGCGAGCGAGAGCAGCAGGACGAAAACGGCGGCGAGCTTCACGCGGCCATGATACCTTTGGGAACGGTCGGGCCTGCACTCGGCGGAAGCCGGAGCCTTTTCTGGAGACCTTTCTAGCGGTGGTGGAGGTGTTCCATGCGTGATCGATACCTGCCGCTTTTCGCGGCACCGGTAATCGCGATAACAATCGCTGCCCTCCAGCCTTCGCTCGCGGGGCAGAGCGCCACGGCCAGAATCGCCGGCCAGCCGGCGGCGGCCAAGGCGCCAACCCGCGGAATTCCCCGCACGTCCGACGGCAGGCCCGATCTGCAGGGCACGTACGATCTCGGCACTCTGACGCCGCTGGAGCGCGCGGCGGGCACGCCGCTGGTCCTCACCGACGAGCAGGCGCGGAAGCTCGAGCAGGGCGTGGCGGATCGAAATGCCAAAGGCGATGCGCCGATCGACGCCAATCGGCAAGCGCCGCCCAAGGGCGGTGACGGCACGCCGGGGCCCTACGGGAACGTCGGCGGGTACAACAATTTCTGGCTCGATCCAGGTTCACGCTACACCGTCATCGACGGCCAGCCGCGCGCGTCGCTCCTCATCGATCCGCCGGACGGCCGCGTGCCACCGTTGAGAGCGGACGCGCGAGACCGCAATGCGGCCCGCAGCATCGCGTTTACGTCAGACCAGCGCGCCAATGAGGACGACCCCGGGTTCGAGGGGCCCGAGGCCTACAACGATCCGGAGCAGCGTCCGCTCGGCGAGCGGTGTCTCGTCGGCTTCAGCTCGACGTCCGGGCCGCCAATTCTGCCTACGTACTTCTACAACAACCTGCACGAGATCGTACAGACGCCTGGTCAGATCGTGATCCTGACCGAGATGGTCCACGACGCGCGAATCATCCGTATGAACGAGGCGCATCTGCCGCGCAGCATCCGGAAGTGGCTGGGCGATTCAGTCGGCCGCTGGGATGGCGACACCCTGGTCGTGGATACGACCAACTTCACTGACAAGACCCGTTTCCGCGGATCGTCGGAAAACCTCCACGTCGTCGAGCGCTTCACGCGCGTCGATGCCAGGACGTTGCGGTATCAGTTCACGATCGACGATCCGACCACCTGGGACCGGTCGTGGACCGGCGAGTACGCCTGGCCGGCAACCGACGAGCGGGTCTTCGAGTATGCGTGTCACGAAGGCAACTACGCGATGGGCAACATCCTGCGTGGCGCCCGCTTGAAGGAGAAGGACGAAGCCGAGAAGAAGTCCAAGCCACAACCCTGACGCAGGGGGACGGGCCCGAAGACTCATGGCCACGTGCAGTTGCCTGCTCAGAACGGGCCTGAAGACTCATGGTCGCGTGCAGTTGCCTCGCCCCAAAAACCAAGATTTCAAAGGTTGCAGA
>DASZFS010000141.1:0-4496 GCA_035939575.1 Vicinamibacterales bacterium
CGAATACAGTTCTCTTCCTGGCCAGCGATGAAAGCAGCTACATCACGGGGGTGGAGTTGTTTGCCGACGGCGGTTTGAACCAGGTCAAGTAGATTCAATCGGAAACTGACCCGATGAATGACTGCTTACGGGCGGCTAGTCACTCGACATCGACTTCCGCTCCTGGCCGAGACTGTGTGAAAACTCACACGACCACTCTTTGTGCGCCTATTTCAGCCACGTAGATGCAGTTTCAGCCGACTTATCAGCCCCAATTCACGTGTTAGCGATCCTACGCGGCGGGCGAAATGAGTTTTCACACAGTCTCGGCCGCCTGCTGCCGGATCGGAGTCTACTTCCGGTCGTGACCCTTGCTGCCCTCTGCGAACGTCAGCTTTAAGGCAACGCGAACAAAATGCACAGTAGCCGCCTCGGCTAATCGCCGAGCTATGGAATTCGTCGCAAACTTCGGAGCAGTCGTCGATTCCCGCTGTCGCGCAACCAGATGGCGCTCTAAGCTGACGATCACTTGGAAGTGCGGGTGCCGTAAACCGCGCGACAGCCCAAGTCTGCGTTCCTGAGTGAGGGGCGACCGCGAATGGGACAGCTCGCTGGCTGGACGCGCCGCGATGTGCTTCTCGCCGCCGGCCTCGGCGGCCTCTGTATCGGACTGCGCGGGTCGCACTCGCGAGGTGCAGACCAGAGCGAGGTGATCGACCAGCTCACCGCGTGGGTGCGCATTGCCCCAGACGATACCGTGACACTGCGCAGCAACGCGAGCGAAATGGGTCAGGGGGCACCGTCTGCCCTGGCCCAAATTCTAGCCGACGAACTGGACGTCGAGTGGTCTGCGGTACGGGTCGAAGTGGCGCCAATCGCAACGGAGTTCTTCAATCCGTTGACCCGTGCGTTCATGACGGGCGGCAGCACGGCGGTGGCCGGCATGTTCGGGCCTCTGACTCAGGCAGGTGCGACGGCGCGCGCACTTCTCACGACTGCCGCGGCGCGTCGCTGGTCCGTTCCGGCGACGGACTGCCGCACCGAGGGGGGCCGAGTGATTCACACCCCCACTGGCCGGGAGCTCCGCTACGGTGAAGTCGCCGCGGCGGCGGCAGCTCTCCCGCTTCCTCCGACGGTCACGCCGAAGCCGCGCGCGGCGCGCCGGTTGATCGGACAGCCACTGCGGCGCGTCGACATCGGCGGCAAGGTAAACGGATCCGCGGTATTCGGCATCGATGCCGCGACGTCGGATGGCGCGCCGCCCGCGCTCGTGGCAGCGATACGCCACTGCCCGGTGTTCGGCGGCACACTCGAGCGACTGGATGTGACGGCTGTGACCCGTCGACCAGGTGTGCGCGCCGTCGTGCGGCTGGCCGACGCCGTGGCCGTAGTCGCTAAGGACTTCTGGACCGCGAAGACGGCACTCGATGCTCTGCATCCAGAATGGCGCGCTGGGCCGATGGCCACGGTGTCTTCGGCGCAGATCACCGCGAAGCTGCGCGAGGCCACGTTCGAGGATGGACGCACGACGCTTAGGGCCGGCGAGGATCTACAGAGGCTCACAGCCACCACGAACTTGGCGTTCGCCCAGGCCGCCCGAGTGGTCGAGCGTGCCTACGAGCTGCCGCTGCTGGCGCACGCGACGCTGGAACCCATGAATGCGACGGCATGGGTGACGTCGGAACGCGCCGTGCTCTGGGTTCCGACACAGACCCAGTCGGCCTTACGGCGCGCGCTGGCCAAGGCTCTGGGGTTGGCGGAAGCGGCGGTGGTGATCCATACAACGCTCCTCGGCGGCGGCTTTGGGCGCCGCCAACACACGGATTTCGGCGTTGAGGCAGCCCTGATATCACGCGAGGTCGGTGCGCCGGTCAAGCTGATCTGGTCCCGGGAAGAGGACTTGCAGCACGACCACTACCGTCCCGCGGCGACCATACGCTTGCGCGCGGCGTTATCCGCCAAGCGCGACATTCGCGCGCTGCGCGTGAATATCGGCTGCCTTGACACGGACGACCCGACCGGCGGCCTCGTACCATCGCTGTACGCGATTCCCAACTACTGGGTCAGCTACGCCGGCGACAACCCGGGAGTGCCGATCGGACCCTGGCGTTCGGTGGATCATTCGCAGAACGTGTTTGCACTGGAGAGTTTCATGGACGAACTCGCCGCCGAAGTCGGGCTCTCGGGCCTCGCGCTTCGGCGGCAACTCCTCGCGAAGCAATCACGCGCGCGCGGCGTGCTCGACGCCGTCGTTGAACTTGCCGGTGCGCCGGCCGCCGGCCGCTCGCGCGGCCTTGCCGTGGCGGAGCGCTCGGGCTCCTACGTCGCGGAGATCGCCGAGATTTCTCTCGGAAGCGATAGTCGTGTGAAGGTTCACCGCGTCTTTGCCGTCATCGACTGTGGCCTCGTCGTGAACCCCTCTACCGTCGAAGCGCAGATGCAAGGCGGGATCCTCTTTGGCCTGTCGACGGCCGCGCTGAGTGCCATCACCCTCGAGGCGGGTCACGTCGTACAGGGAAATTTTGATAGCTTTCCGCTCCTGACCATGGCGCAGGCGCCGGAGGTGATCGTTCGCATTCTGGATCGGCGTGAACTACCGCCGAGTGGCGTTGGCGAGCCGCCGGTGCCGCCGATCGCTCCCGCACTGTGCAACGCGATCGCCGCGGCGGGCCGAAGGTGTCGCGAGCTGCCTCTCAGCCGCCAGGGCCTCCTGCTGGCCTGAGCAGGGTTGTTTGACCAAAGCATTAACCAGACTGTCGGGTTGCTTCCTAAACGATCTGGCCGACGACTTCGACCAGTACGGACGGCACTCTAACCAGGGGGAATGCGGCGTCGTGAACGGCCGGTTTAGGGAACCTAATTCGATGGACTAAAGGTCTGGATTTGGCCGGTCGGCGACCGTCGATCGAAACGAGCCCGCCGACGGTCGCTTCCTGACCCGTTCCCGCCGCTCGTGAGCGTCCGCTCCCAGGCAGGCCGGTGACCGCGAAACTGCTTTGGGACGCCGCGCGATGTCTATTTCAACAGAGGATGTCCCTCAGGCAATTGATGCGCATACCAGGTCGCGAGCCGATGCCGAATCGTCTTCTCGCCGACTTGGTCTTCCAGCATTGGCGCAAGGACCTTGTCGTGCACGAGCAAGCGATAGACATATAGCGCCTTGTCGCTCGCCGATCGTACGAAATGAAGTGGGCTTCGAGTTCATTCAGGGTGTCGACTTCAAGTCGCTAAAAAGGACTGCAGTATATTCTGCGAAATGGTGTTGACCCGGCGCACCAGGTCGCCCTAGAGGCTGCCGCGGAGGGTGGCCCACTAGCAGGCTTGCTGGAATTCCTCTGCCGCACGATGGAGGACGAGTCGCTCGACCGCGTCATCGCATGCCAAGTCTCGCAGACTTCTGCATTTATTCCCTCACCATGCGAAACGCCGTTCCCGATGGGTCGAGACGGGGATGAGGTGGCACGGTCAGCGTCGGGAATATCCCGGCGAGTAGTTGGGGCGCGTCGTTTCGTCGCGGAACAGTTCCCGGCGCAGACGTGCAGAACCCGCCCAGGTGCCGAATGTACATACGCAGCGACCCATCTCACGGTGTGGTCGCGAATCGAAGGAACGGTCTCATTATCAGCTTGTATTGGAGGTCTATATGAACGCGCGCCCTCTCGTGTGTATGGCGCTTGGCATTGCCTTTGGCGCTCTGACCAACGCTTATGCGGAGCAACCACCGCCTCCCTGTCACCCCAATCCGAATGCAGCGGCAGACCGCGATGCGGTCGCCGAGCGCGGAGACATTGCGAAACTCCCGCAGCCCCTGAAAGATCGACTGATCCGGCTTGCGGATCGCCCTCACACATACTTGCCTCTTCAGGTGTTTAACGAAGCTGATCACCCGAGCCAACTCTTTCAGTACTACCTGCTTGCCACCGAGGGCTTTGAACCGAACGTCTTCACCACGATATTCCCCGGCGTCAACGACCAGGTTCAGTTGACCGCGACTGGTGGTAATTGCGGTCTGACGACGATCGGCGCGGTCCGGGTGGTGCTCGAGCCGAAGCCGGGATTGCCGACTGACCCGAACAATCCGCGCGCCTTTAACGATGTCTTCACGGACATTTCACCGTTGTTCGTGATCAACAACGAGAGCGGGTGGTACGAAGGCTGGATGATTCACGACCTCGTGGTGCCGGCTACAGCCGCGCCGCGCACCGACGGTCATGCTCAATTCGGCACGATTACCGCGCAGGACGCCAAAGAGCTCCAAGAGATGGGGCGACACCACAACGTCGCTGGTGCAATCTTCACGCTTGACGGCAACGAGGTACATTTCCCCAGCAAGTCCGACCACTTTCCGGACAGGCAGACCAATGTCGTGTCTCTGAATGAAAGCATGGGTGCCTACAATGCCCTGCAGCAGAGCGATGTCCACTCTTACTGGGAGTTCAACTACCAGGGCACCAACTGGATACATCCCCTGTACGAGTTGCCCTTCACCGGCGGCTTTCCCGATGACTTTGGCAGAG
>DASZFS010000142.1:0-30530 GCA_035939575.1 Vicinamibacterales bacterium
CAGGTCAGGAGTGTCGGGCCGCTCCGGCAGGTCGCCCGGAATCAGCCGCTGCAGCGCCGCGTCAAGCTCATCGGGGGCATTGTCGTGATGACCTCTCACCGCCGGCAGCATGGCGCAGCATCGTACCAGGCGGGCGAAAGAATGGCAAATGCGTGATGGCTCGGGCGTGCTAGGCTTGCCGCCACCCCGGCATGCCAACCAGTAAACTTCCGCGCACGCTCGGCTTGTGGAGCTCCGTCGCGCTCGTTGTCGGCATCACGATCGGCTCGGGCATCTTCCGCTCACCGGCCGGCATCGCGCAGAAGGTTCCGGACGCGACGGTCATGCTGCTCCTCTGGGTGGCCGGCGGCGCCATAACGCTCTGTGGAGCCCTGTCGCTGGGCGAGCTGGCCGCCGCCCTGCCCGAAACCGGGGGCCTCTACGCTTACCTTCGAGAAGGCTGGGGCCGGATGCCGGCGTTCCTGTTCGGCTGGTCCGAGCTGGTGCTCATCCGCGCGAACGCGCTCGGCGGCATCGCCGTCGTGTTCGGCGAGTACTTCCTTCGAAGCGTCGGCGTCGATCCGGTCGAACACGTCCTGCTGGCTCGCAGCCTGTCCGCCGGCGCCATCGCGTTCGCAGCCGCCGTGAACATCCGTGGCGCCAACCTGGGCGCGTTCATCGTTGGTATCGCGACCTGGGCAAAGTTCACGGCACTGACGGTGCTGGCAGTGTCGGCCTTCGTGCTCGGCAGCAGCCACGGTGCCGCTCTCTCCAACCTCAGAAGTGGCGCGGGCACCCCGCTCGCCGCCAGCAGCATGGGGCTGGCGCTCGTCAGCATCCTCTGGGCGTACGATGGGTGGGCCGATCTCTCGTTTGCCTCGGGAGAGGTCAAGGATCCACAGCGGAACCTGCCCAGGGCCATCATCCTCGGCACCCTGGCGATCATCGTCATTTACGTGATGATCAACGTCGCGTACCTCTACACCAACCCCGTCGCCACGGTCGCCCGCTCGCGCCTGGTGGCGGCCGACACCATGTTCGCGCTCTTCGGCCGCGGTGGCGTCGTCCTTGTCTCGATATTCGTCATGATCTCGTCGTTCAGCTCGCTGAACGGAAGCATGCTGGCGAGCCCCCGCGTGTTCTTCGCGATGGCCGACGATGGCCTGTTCTTCGAGACGATCGCGAGAGTCCACCCGCGCTACAAGACGCCGTACATCGCCATCCTCCTCGCAGGATTGCTCGGAATGGCACTCGTGCTGAGCCGGAGCTTCGAAGCGCTCACCGACACCTTCGTCCTCGCGATCTGGCCGTTCTACGCGGTTGGCGTCGCCGCCATCTACAGACTGCGGCGCCTCCGGCCCGGGCTCGTGCGGCCCTATCGCGCCCTCGGCTACCCCGTCGTCCCCGCTGTCTTCGTCATCTCGGTGATTGCATTCGTGCTGAACGCGATCGTCCACGAGCCGGTGACGACCGGCGTGACGTTCGCGCTCATCTTCGCGGGCGTTCCGGTTTACCAGATTGCGTTCGCCGCGCGCCGCCCGCGCTAGACGTCGCGCACTTTTTGCGTTTTTTGTCTTGACCGAGTCGACGGTACTGTTACTCTGTCAATTGATAGCCGATAGGGGATTACCAGGAGGCGTGAAGATGATTGCAGGCGAGCCGCGAGTGCGGCGCAGAGGTTTCTTTCTTCACTCGTCTGATGGGAGCGAGATGGATCTGTCCCATGGCAGCGAACAGGAGAATCCCGAAGGTGTCACGGTCCGCGTCAGGGTTGCACGGCCTTCCGGCTCCCGCCAGGTTGTCAGCAGCGGCCGGTCGGGTCGGAGCTCCCACAGCGAAGACACGAACCCGCAGATCAGATCAGGGAGCGTGACTGGCAGCCGTCAACGGGCACACTTGCCCCGCTGATCCAGCTGGCCTGCGACGACGCGAGAAACGCGACGACCGCCCCGACCTCTTCGGGGCGGCCGAACCGCCCGAACGGCAGCTCCCGTCTCACGAACTCGGCCATCCCGTCGGGATCCTCCTGCACGCGGCGGTCCCAGGACCCACCAGGAAATCGAATTGACCCCGGCGCGACGCTGTTGACCCTGATGTTGTCCTTCGCGAGCTGCTGCGCCATGGCCTTCGCGAGGCTGATCTCGGCGGCTTTGACGGCGTTGTAAGTCATCCGGCCGCCCGATTCGCGACCCCAGATCGACGCAATCATCACGATCGATCCGCCGCCCCTTCGCCGCATGTGGGGCACGGCGAGCCGCGACGCGCGAATGGCGGGATACAGCGTCTGATCGAACGCTTCGTGCCAGTCCGCGTCCGATGTGTCGACGATGCCGGCGCCCCTGGCGAGGCCGACATTGTTGACGAGGATGTCGAGACCGCCGAATGTGTCGACCGTTTGTCGAACGACGTCGGCGACGCCGGCGTCGGTGGCGAGATCGGCCTGAACCGCCAGAACGCGCCCGCTGTCCCCCGGCGATTCCCGCAGCTTCGCCGTTGCTTCGATCAGCCCCGGCTTGCCCCGCGCGCAGATCGTGACCGAGCAGCCTTCGTGAAGCAGGGCGCCGGCGGTCGCGAGTCCGAGACCACGGGTCGAGCCGGTGACGATCGCGACTTTCCCGGTGAGATCGAGATTCACTTTTTTTCCAATGGCGCTGGGGCCCTCCGGCCTCTGCTCGCGGCTCTTCCGCGAGCTACGGCGGACGCGCCGTAGCTTTGGCGAAGGCGGGCACCCCCGCGCTATCGCCCTCCCCTTCCGGTCAGGTCGTTGAGACGCCAGTCGAACTGCCCGTACGAAACCTGGAAGGTGTTGCCCTCGAGCATCTCTTTCTCGGTGGTCAGCAGGCGCGGCTGGACAAACGCCAGCACCGCCCGCTCGATCTCGCTCCGGTTCGCAAAGGCTGGCGGCGCTTTCGCGGCATAGAGCGCCGAGAACTCCTTCTCGCGCCACGAGAAGATGGGCGAGACGGTGATCTTGTTGGCCGCACGGTCGATCTGGACGCACTGCTGGCGCGCCATGCACTCGCTGGCGGCCTCGGTGAGCTGAGCCTCGAGCTGTGCCCCGTTGTAGGCCTCACTGCGCAGCCGACCGCCGCCCTCTGCGCCGGGGCCGAGCGCGAGGTACACCCGCGGATCCTGGAACTCGGGCAGCACCGTTTGCTCGATCTGATCCAGCGTCAGCGTTCGGCCGGCCACGCGGTGCGTGGTCCGCTCGAACGCCCCCGGAATCTGCCGCACGCTCTTCTGGGGATACGCGGTCGAGTGCCCCTGGATCGGGTAGTGATCCACGATTGTGCGCAGCACGAGGGCGTTGTAAGCGTTGATCCAGAAGGCGACCCGCTCGTCGCGCGATGCGCCGTCGGACGTCTGGGTGGCAAGCTGATTGACGAACCCGTCGAGCTTCGCTCGATCGCTCTTCAACGCGCGATAGTACACCTCGCCGTCGCGAACGTAGAGATCGAGCGCGTCGTCGAGTCCCTTCGAGCTAGGCGGGCTCTGTGAGCCCTGCACACTCTGTCCGCAGGGAAGCGCCAGTGCGAACGCGATGCCTGCGGCGATGATCCCGATCTTCACCATGCCTTCGACTATACCCGATGGTCCAGGAAACGCGCGAGTGCGTCGTTGAAGATCTCCGGCTGGTCGATGTTCGACAAGTGCCCCGCGCCGGGAATGCGCACGAGCTCCGAGCCCGCGATTCGCGCGTGCATTTCTTCGGCGGCCGACGGTGGCGTCAGCGCGTCTTCCTCGCCGACGAGAATCAGTGTCGGCACGCGGATCGCCGGCAGGAGCGGTGTGGCATCGGGGCGCGCCATGAGCGCGTGGATGGCGCTGGAGATCGACTCGGGTGGACGCGAGAGGATCATCGCGCGCACCCGCGCGACCACTTCGGGCCGGGTCGCGCGCGTCGACTCGCACAGGAGCTTGGGCAGCATCTCGTTCGCGATCGCGTTCGGGCCGCCGCGCTCGAGCTGCTCGAGCATCTTTTTCCGGCCTTCGATCCCCGCCGGGGTATCGGCCTGGGAGCGCGTGTCTGCGAGGATGAGCGCTCGAAAATAGGAAGGCGCGTGTCGAAAGAGCGCGAACGCGACGTAGCCCCCCATCGACAGTCCGCCGATGACCGCGTCCTCTACGTGCATGGCGTCGAGCAGGTCGATGAGGTCCGCCGCATGATCGTCGATGGATCCAGCCGGCTGAGAGTGCCCCGTTCCGTCGACGCCTCGAAAGTGCGGGGCAATGACGTGCCAGCCGCGGCCGGCCAGCGACAGCTGGCCCTCCCACATGCGCGCGTTGAGCGGAAACGCGTGCAGCAACACGAGCGTCCCGCGGCGGCGCACCTTCGGTGAGTCCGGGGGAGGGAGGGCTTCGAGGAAGAAGAGTGGTCCGGCCGACGGCACACGCCGATGCTAACACTGGCGGGTGGGGCGGAGGCGATTGTAGAAGGTCGTCAGGCTTCAAGGCGTCGGCAACTGCACGCGACCATGAGTCTCCAGCCCATGCTGAGTCAGCGCGCTGGCGGGGGCTCCGATCGGACAAGCGTGGCCAGCACGAGGTTCCGATCATAGGCGGATCGCATCTGCTCCGCCGTCCTCAACAGCGCGGATCGGTTCGACGCGTCGACCGCACCGATATTGATGAACGCGAGAAGGCTCTCGGCACGCTCGTGGTCGGATCGCATGAGGCCAATCGCGTCGAACGCCGCGCGTTGGTTGAGTGGATCGGCCCCACTCTTCGTCGCAACGGCGGTGAGCAGACGACGCTTGTCGTAGTCCGATCGCATCGTATTGAGGGCGGCAAAGAACGGTTGGCGGGCGGACGACTCGACGCCGAATCGGCGGAGATACTCGTCCAGCACTTGCCCGCGCTCGTAATCGGATTCGATGCCGGTCGAGGCCATCAGTACGCCCTTCTTCGTGTCGGCTGTCAGCGCGCCATGCCCCAGGTAATCGACCAGGACACGACGCTTTTCGTAGGCCGACCTCATGCTGCCGACTGCGGTGAGCAGTGCGTCTCCGCTGTCGTCTGCGCCAGGGGCGCCAGCGGCGGCGGGCAGACGCAGCGCCGTCCGCAAGACCTCCCCGCGCTCGTAGTCCGAACGCATGTCGGCGGCCGACCGCATCGCCAGGCTCGCGATCTCGCGCGAAAGGGGACGCGTCGCCAGGAGCGCATTCAGTGCGCGGCGCCGTTCGTAGTCGGACCGCATCGCGTTCACGACGCCGACATATGCAGCGGCGGCCCGATCGTCGAGGGTCACCTGGTCGGCCACCTGACGGAGCACCTGGGATCGCTCGTAGTCCGACCGGATGCGCTCGCCGGCCTGCGTCAGGATCGGCACGATTGCCGCCGCGTCCGGGCGCGCGGCGTCGATGAGCGCGGCGAAGTACAGTCGGCGCGCGTAGTCGCCCTCGAGCAGGGCGATCTCATTGAGAACACCGCGTACGCCGCTCCGGCTGAAGATGCTCCGCACGCGCGACTCGGCCCCGAGGCCCGAGCGACGAACGAGCGAGGGAAGCGCCGCTGACAGGCGCCGTTGCGCTTCCGAGTCCCAGCCGCGTGAGAGTCCGGCCACGTAGTAGTGCTTCGTCAGCACGCCGCCGGCTGATTGAATCTCGATCGTTCGCGGGATCAGGCTGCTCCAATCCCGAATCGTCAACTCGCCGCCATCGGAGAGGCGCTGGACGTCCGTCAGGTCATCGGTGAAGACAACCGATCCTCGGAGCCAGACCTCGACATGCGTCAAGCCGTCCGACCAGGCTATCCGGAACCCTTTGTTACCCGACCAGGAGAATCCGCCTGGTGCCGGTGGGACCGGCGGCTCGGGTGGAGTCGGTGGCTCCGGTGCAGTGGGCGGCTCGGGTGTCCGCGGAACACCCGGCTGATCGGCTCGCGGCGGCGAGACCCGAGCTTCGACGGCGGCAGATCCCGTCCGCCCGGCGGTCCAGTGCAGATGCTGAACGCCGCCTGCGGCGGCTGTGAAGAGCGCGGTCAGCGTGAGCGTTGCCGCCCAGCTCCCGGCGCCCCGGCTCGATGCCGGCGTCACCGACGCGGACAGGATTCGCCGAACACGCTGCAGCAGCGATCCGCCGGTCGCCGCCATGGCCAGCGTCCTTGACGTCATCGCTCCGGCCGCCCCTGACCTCCGGTTCGCACGCCACTCCTCCAGCGTCGCGAGCGCCTCGGCGTACGCAACCGCATCCCCGCATATCGCCACCGCCACGTCATCGCAGCAATGCTCGCGCTCGATGCGAATGCGCTCCGACAGCCACCAGACCGCCGGGTGGTAGAAGAGGAGGATCTCGACGCCGGTCTGCACGGCGTTGACGAGGTAGTCATGCCGCCGGATGTGGGCAAGCTCGTGCGCGAGAATCGCGTCGCATTGAGACGGCGAGAGCTGGGCGAGCGCGCAGATCGGAAGCAGGATCGCGGGCCGCAGCCACCCGACGACCATCGGCACGTCGACAGCAGCGGACTCCACGACGTGGGCAGCCGCCGGAAGGCCTAGTCGGAACGCCAGGCGGCGGCATGCGGCCTGCCATTGCGATGCGTGCATCGCGAGCGCGTCGCGATGGAGCCGGTGCACCTGATACCAGCCACCGGCCATTCTCGCGAGCAGGATGACCACGCCGAGCAACCAGGCGATCGAGATCGAGGGCGCGGCACGATCAAGCAGCGAGACGCCTGCCGCGCGCGGCCCCGGCCGGGCGCTGTGCACGCGGTCGATGCCGGCGGGCCCCGGCCGGGCATCCGGCATCGCGCCTGGAACGCGGGTTCCCCACCACGCGTCGCTCGTGACGCTTGCGCGGCGAGGTGTCCACGCCGCGCCGCCGGCGCTCAACGACAGGCGAACCGTCATCGCGGGCGCGATCAGCATCGCGATGAGGCCCGCGCAGGCGATGACGTACCGCGTGTTGGCGGACCTCCGGGCAGTCAGGCGCAAGAGCGCGGCAATCGACAGCGCGATCGCGCATGTCTGCCAGGTGGAGTGAATCAGGGCCCAGCCGACGGCAACAGAGAGCGCTGTCATCGCGAACCTCGGTGTTTGTCCAGGAGCTTGCGAATCTCGTCGAGCTCCCGCGGCGAGGCAGAGCCCGTCTCGAGCGCCTGCAGCACGAGCTTGGCGGCGGACCCGCCGAACGCGCGCTTCGCCAGATCGCTGACGAGATGGCGTTGCGTCTGGGCCTGCGGGCACGCCGCTTCGTAGACGTGCGTGCGCGCGGACTCGTCGCGGACCACGAGCCCCTTTTCCGTCATGATCTGGAGGAGCTTGAGCACGGTGGTGTACCCGGCCTCCCGGCCGAGCGCGTCGACCACCTCGCGCACGGTGCTCGGTCCCCTGGCCCACAAGGCGCTCAGGATCTCGAGCTCGGCATCGGTCGGCTTCCGCCGCAGCAGCGTCATCGTTCCGGGATTATCTACGACGACCTTCGTAGATGTCAATACGAAGAATTTCGTATGTAGAGGGCTCTCGAATGCGACGGGTATCGACTCGACGAACGTCGACTCGACGAACGTCTAGCGGCTAGTCATTGCCTCGCCCGCGACCCATGCTCGCCCGCTCGGTCGACGGCGGCACGATGTTCTTGGAGCGGAGGTAGACCGCCCCGGTCCCGTAGATCTCGTTCCCGTGCGCGATGAGGCCGAAGAGCGACGCGGCGCGCGTCACCTCGTTCTGGCCCTGCTTGATGAACTGCGTCGCATTCTCGTCGGTCGTCTGGGTGAACACGTCGTCGCACATCGCAAACGAATCGGCCAGCGCCTTGGTCACGTCGGCCTTGGTCTTGAGCTCCTGCTCGAGATTCTTGCCCTGCGCGGGGTTGGGCACGCCCTTCATGTTCGAGCACTGGCCCAATTGGCTCTGCGCGATATGCGCGATGACCTGCGCGAACGTGCGGGCTTCGGGCGTCGAGCCGGGCTTGAAGCTGTAGTCGGCCTCGGACATCTTCTCGGCTTCCTGCGTCAGATTGAGCTTGAGTCCCGCATACGCGCGCTGGAGGCTCGTCGCAAGCCCCACTTTCTGGCCGGCGGGCATCTGTGAAAAGGCGACGCTGGCAAACAGCACCAGGACAGGAACGGCGTACAGGACACGTTTCATCGACAGACTCCTTGTTTAGAACGTTGAGAACCGGGGCGGGGCCCCCCGGAGCGACAACACCGGGGGCATTGCCCCCGAGACGGCCGATGAAGGTATCACTTTTCCGCCGCGTCTGTGTCACACCGCGTCGACGCCTGTATGCTGGGGCCGCTTGACCCTGACGTTACATCAGGGCCGAAGATTTCTGCGAGGCATTCGGTGGTAATCGCGTATTCGAACACTGACCTGGCCGGAATCGGACGATCGGCTGCGCATCCACGCCTCGCGCGCCTCGCAACGGACTGCGGGACGGCTGGCGCGCGTTGTGCTGACTCACGACGGCATGAATGGCATGCGTCGGGTCTCGATCGCGCTGATTCCGGCTCTCGTCGCTCTTTTCGCCTACGTCATCCGGGCGCAGTCCGGACAGTCCTGGGAAACGGCGCTGACGACTGCTTCGAATCTCACGCTGCACGGAGCGCAGGCATCAGTAGTGACGCACCTGGGGCATCCGGCTCTCCGACTGATCGAGGAGCCGCGCTACGACGGCTACTCGTATGCGGTTGTGACGGGTCCGGTTCTGCAGGACGGTCGGATCGAAGCCGACGTCGCGGGGCGGCCCGCCCAGGGCGCCCCGGACGGGGCGCGAGGGTTTGTGGGCCTTGCCTTCAGAGTCAGAAACGATCACTCAGCCTTCGAGTGCTTCTATCTGCGCCCCACCAACGGCCGCGCCGACGATCAACTGCGCCGGAATCATTCGACGCAGTACATCTCTCATCCCGATTTTCCCTGGGAGCGGCTCCGCGGGGAGACACCGGGCGTCTACGAGTCGTACGTGGACATGGTGGCCGGCGAGTGGACGCACATCCGCGTCGAGTTCCACGGGCGGCGCGGTGAGCTCTACGTGAACCGCGCGCCGCAGCCCGTGCTGATCGTGAACGATCTCAAGCTCACGCCGGCGACGGGTGGCGTGGCGCTGTGGATAGGCGCGAACACCGAAGCGTTCTTTCGAGACCTTCGAGTCAGCGCGGCGACCAGCGGCGACTAGAGCAATTCTCAGAATAGGGTTGAAGACTCATGGCCGCGTGCAGTTGCCTACGCCCTCGAGTCCTAACGACCCCTTACAACCCGTTGACGATCTTGGACAATCTTCGAAAATCTTGACCTTGGGGCGAGGCAACTGCACGCGGCCCCTTCATAGATGAGTCTTCAGCCCGCCGCAGAGAGTCTCAGCCGATGCGGGCCCGACCCCAACAACTGTCCTTGATTTCAGCCCGACCTCCGAGTCTTCAGCTAGGCGCAGCCGCTCGTGTTGCCGCAGTTGACGCATTTATAGCACGCGCCGCTGCGAATCATGATGGACCCGCACGTCGAGCACGGCGGCGCATCCTCCTGATTCTGAATGGTCGAGAACAGGCCCGCAGAGGCCGCCTGCGCCGGGGCGGTCGGGGTCAGCGTGTGGCCGTGCTCGTCATGATCACTCCGGGGTCCCTCCCCCGGACCACTCCGGGGTCCCTCTCCCGGACCACTCCGGGGTCCCTCCCCCGGACTCATCTCCCGGCCGTTTACGCCGGCGTGAAACTGCGCCTCGGGCGACAGGAACTTGGACGCCAGCCAGCGGAAGATGTAGTCCACGATCGACTTCGCGAACCGGATCTCGGGATTGCGCGTCATGCCCGATGGCTCGAAGCGGACGTGGCTGAACTTGTCGACGAGGGCCTGGAGCGGCACGCCGTACTGGAGCGCGTAGGAAATCGCCTGCGCGAACGCGTCCGCGAACCCTGAGATCGTCGAGCCTTCCTTCGCCATCACGAGGAAGATCTCGCCCGGCTGACCGTCCTCGAACAGGCCGACCGTGATGTAGCCCTCGTGGCCCTGGATGTCGAACTTGTGGGTGATCGCGTGGCGCTCGTCCGGCAGCTTGCGCCGCACCGGCTGCGTGACCATCTGCAGGGCCGCCTGCGTCAGCTCCGCGGGGGTCTTGTCCTTGGACGTGTTGAGCGGCTGAGTGCGCTTGCTGCCGTCGCGGTAGATCGAGATGGCCTTCGCGCCCAGCTTCCACGACTGGATGTACGCCTGCATGATCTCGTCGACCGTCGCTTCCTTCGGGACGTTCACGGTCTTCGAGATGGCACCCGAGATGAACGGCTGCGTCGCGCCCATCATCTTGATGTGGCCCATGTAATGGATCGACCGCTGGCCCTTGGCGGCCTTGAACGCGCAGTCGAACACGGCGAGGTGCGACTCGCGGAGTTCCGGCGCGCCCTCAATCGTCTCGTTCTTGTCGATGTAGTTGACGATCGCGTCCACTTGCGGCTGCGTATAACCGAGCTTCCGCAGCGCCATCGGCACGGTCTGGTTGACGATCTTCATCAGCCCGCCGCCGACGAGCTTCTTGTACTTCACGAGCGCGATGTCGGGCTCGACGCCGGTCGTATCGCAGTCCATCATGAAGCCGATGGTGCCGGTCGGCGCGAGCACGGTGGCCTGCGCGTTGCGGTACCCGAACTGCTCGCCCAGCTCGACGGCATCGTCCCACGACGCGCGTGCGGCCTGATACAAATCGGCGGGGACGTTGCGGGCGTTGACGTCGCGCATCGCATCGCGATGCTTCCGCATGACCCGCATGAACGGCGCGGCGTTGGACGCGTAGCCGGCAAACGGGCCGCCGTGATCGCGCGCGATCCGCGCGGACTGCGCGTATGCCTCGCCGGTCATCAGCGCCGTGAGCGCCGCGGCGTAGTCGCGGCCGGCGTCACTGTCGTACGGCAGGCCGCGCGACATCAGCAGCGCACCCAGGTTCGCGTAGCCGAGGCCGAGGGGGCGATACGCGTGCGAGTTCTCACCGATCGCCGGCGTCGGGTAGCTCGCGTTGTCGATGATGATCTCCTGGGCCGTAATCAGCGTCCGGATGGCAGCGGCATAGGCGACGACGTCGAACTCGATGTGGTTGGCATCGCCCTTCGTGAGATCGCCTTTGCCGGCATCTTCACCCACGATTTTCACGAACTTCATCAGGTTGATCGACGCGAGGTTGCACGCGGAGTCATTGAGGAACATGTACTCCGAGCAGGGATTGCTCGCGTGGATGCGATCGGTCTGGGGGCACGTGTGCCACTCGTTGACCGTGGTGTCGAACTGCATGCCCGGGTCGCCGCAGACGTGCGTGCCCTCCGCGATGAGGCGCATCAGATCGCGCGCCCGGTAGGTGTCGACCACGGCGCCGCTGGTCACAGCGTGGGTGTCCCACTCGGCGCCGTCCATCACCGCGCGCATGAAGTCGTCGGTGACGCGCACGCTGTTGTTCGAGTTCTGGAAGAAGACCGACGAGTACGCCGGACCGGTGAACGAGCCGTCGTAACCGGCGTCGATGAGCGCCCAGGCCTTCTTCTCTTCTTCGACTTTGCAGTTGATGAACTCCACGATGTCGGGGTGATCGGCGTTGAGGATCACCATCTTGGCCGCGCGGCGCGTCTTGCCGCCCGACTTGATGACGCCGGCAAACGCGTCGTAGCCCTTCATGAAGCTCACCGGGCCCGAGGCGGTACCGCCGCCGGCCAGCAGTTCCCTCGACGACCGGATGGTCGAGAGGTTCGTGCCCGTGCCAGAACCGAACTTGAAGAGCATCCCTTCGGTCCTCGCCAGCCTGAGGATCGAGTCCATCGTGTCCTGCACGGAGTTGATGAAGCACGCCGAGCACTGCGGCGCCCTCTCGAACCCGCAGTTGAACCAGACGGGGCTGTTGAAGGCGGCTTTCTGATGGACGAGGATGTGCTTCAGGTCGTCGCTGAATGCGCGCAGGTCCTCTTCGCTCGCGAAGTACTTCTGCGACCGCGCCCAGTCCGTGATCGTGTTCACGACCCGGCCAATGAGCTGGCGGACGCTCCGCTCGCGATCCGGCGTGCCGATCTGGCCGCGGAAGTACTTCGACACCACGATGTTCGTGGCCTGCTGCGACCAGGCCTTCGGGATCTCGACGTCTCGCTGCTCGAAGACGACTTCGCCACGCTCGTTGCCAATCAGCGCCGAGCGCATCTCCCATTCGACCTCATCGAACGGGTCAACCTTCCCGGCGTTGGCCGCGGTGAAGAATCGAGGAAAGGTCAAGCCGGGGGGCGTCGCCTTCGATTTCTCTGCTCCGGGGTCCCTCCCGCGGTCCGCTCCAGCGTCATTCGCCCGGTCTCGCGGTGTCTCCACCTGGCCAGGGGTCGACGTCGCTGATGCCGCTGATGTTCCTGATGTTCCTGATGTTCCTGACAGGGGGCTCATCCCGACCTGCGCGCTCGATCCACTCTCGGCCGTCTGCTGGCCGGCACCTGCGGCTTGAATGGCAGCACGTTCCTTCATCGATTCTGCTCCGATCAACGGTACCGACGACCCCCCGCCCCGGGGGCCGAACGGTGGGCTTTAGTGATTAGTCCGCGCGCGGAATGTTGATGGCAACCTTCGAGAAGCTGGGGTCCTCGTCAGTCGGCCTGTTCGCGCTACGGCGAGCAAATATGCGCTCGCCGTTCGCGTTTGTCAAGCGTGTAAACACCACATATTGTGCCTTTCTTTTAGGGCAGTCGCAAGATGTTGACTTTTGTGCATGGCTGTGCAAATTCGTGAAACGGCAGGCGGGAGGCTGCCTTTCGGCGCCTCCCCTGGTGCACAGGCAGGTTGTGTGGAAGTCGTGTTGTCCCGCCGCAGGATGCGTCGGGAACGAGGTTGGTCCCCGAAAAAGCAAGCGGGGTGCCACGTCGTGTGCCTCTGAAAACGCCTGAAAAACTCAACGGCGTGCGTGCGGTTGAGCACAATCGTGTCGAGGAATGGGTAGGGGCCTACACAGTGTGTTCGGGAATCCCACAACCAGTTGAGGAATGACGATTGAGGATTGCTGACTTAATCCACAACTCATCTTCAATCAATCCGCAATCCGCAATCCACAATCCGGAATTCATCACCGCCCCCCCAGCTGGGTGGCGAGCGCTGCGGCTTTGTCGGCGAGGCTCTTGGCGAACACGAGATTCTTCCCGCGTACCGCCGTGTCGGCCTGTTGAATGAATCGTTTCGCGGTGTCGTACTGCGTGCGGGCGTCGTTGTTAAGATTCCGGTAGTCGATGCGGTTCAGGTCGCTCGCGGCCCTGGCGAGGGTCGCGCGGATGTTCCGCTCGACTTCGCCTTCGGCTTCCGCGGGGGTTGTCTGTAACGTCGGCGGCTTCGCCGGTTCCTCCGGCTTTGCCGGCTCCTCGGTCGCCGGCTCGGGCTTGGGCGGTTCCGGCTTCGGCACGTCGGCGGCGGTCGCGCCGGGACGCGGCTGCTCGCGCGCCGGCGGCGCCGGCCGCGGGCGCGGCGGCGCGCTGCGCGCGGGCTCCTGAATCAGCGGGACCGGCGGCAACGGCTCGTCGGATTCGTTCGACTCGATGTCACGCGGCGGAGGCGCGGGCATCTCGAGGGGCGGTACGTCCGCGATCGCCTTGGCCTTCGGACGCGCGCACGCCGTGCCCAGGAGCGCCAGCATGCAGAAATGCAGGAGCGCAAGCGCGAAAGCGCCCCCCGGGCGCCTCCGGTGCATTCGTGCCCTCATGCGTGCTGGCATGTCGATGTTCCTCTAGGCCTGCGGCAACAGGACGCGAAACGTCGTCCCTCCCCCTGGTGTTGACTCTACCTCAATCTCACCGTCGTGCATCTGCACCGTGCGGTAAACCATCGAGAGGCCGATCCCGCTTCCCCTTTCCTTCGTCGTGAAATACAGATCGAAGATGCGCTGCAGGTGCTCCGGCCTGATCCCGACCCCGGTATCGGCGACAGAAACCGCTACGCGGCGCCCCCGGACTGGCTCGCAGTGCACCCGAAGCGTGCCCCCGCTCGGCATCGCCTGGCAGGCATTGAGCGCCAGGTTCAGGAACGCCTGACGAAGCATCGCCAGGTCGCCGTTCACGTCCGGCACGCCGTCGCACTCCACGACCAGCTGGACGCCAGCCCGGTCGGCCTCCGGGCTGATGATGGGGATCACCTCGTCGAACAGCGCGCGGAGGCTGACAGGCTGCAGCTTGAGATCCTCTGGCCGCGTGAACTTCAGGAATCCCTGGACCACTTCGTCGAGCCTGCGGATTTCGTTGGCGATGACGTCCACATGCTCGAGCGCTTCGCTCTGGTCGAGCGCCGGCGGCGCGACGGCCGTCACGCCGGCGCCAGCCGCGACCAGTCGCGGCGATCCACGCCGCGCCGCGAACTGCTGCCGGAGCAGCTCGAGATGAATCATCATCGCGTTGAGCGGATTCTTCACCTCGTGAGCGACTCCCGCAGACAGCCGCCCCAGCGCCGCCAGCTTCCGCGAATACCGGATCGTCGACTGCACCTGGCTCAGGTACTCCAGATTCCTCGCCACCAGCATGATGCCCACGAGATCGCCCTTCGGGTCGTTGATCGCATGGGTCATCACCAGACGCTCACCCGAATCGCCAAACGTGGCGGAGAGCGGTCCGCGTGACTGCCGGCTGACGAGCGTCTGCTCCGACAGCCGGCGCAGCGCGTGGTCGGCCGGGACGATGCTGTCGAGCGCGACGCTCGGAGCGGCAGCGGGAAGCAGCGCGCGCATCGCCGGATTCGCGAAGAGGAGCTCGCCGCGCGCGTTGACAATGGCCACGGCATCTTCCAGGTGCTCCACCGCCGACTCCAGGTTCGCGACCTGCCCGGCCATGAGCGATCGGTCCGCGGACAGCTGTTCGCTGACCTCGTTGAAGAAGGTCCCGAGCTCGCCGAACTCGTCGTGCTGGTCCAGATTGAGCTGGACGCCGAATTCCCCGCGCCCGAGCCGCGTCAACCCGCTGCGGATGACGTGAATCGGCCGGAGGAGCAGCTGCGCCAGCAGCATCGCCACGAACACCGCAATCCCGAGCGCCGCCAGTGCGGTCACGACCGCGGGCCCGAGCGATTCGTACAGCTCCTTTCGGATCAGCAGCGTCGAGACGCCGATACGGATCGACCCGAAGTCGCGGCCGTCCAGCAGCAGCGGCTGGCGGATCTCCAGGTTGCGCCCTTGTCCTGTGAAGATGGCCGCCAGCTGCGAGAGCGCCGGCCTCTTCAACAGCGTATCGAGCGGATCGACCGGCCGCATCTCGGTGCCCTCGAGCGCACGGTCCACGTGCGCGACGGCATAGCCCCTCGCGTCAACGAGCGCGGCGAACGTGACGTTGTCCGAGTAGAGGCTCGACTCCAGAATCGATCGCAATCCCGGGTCGGCGCGCAAGGCGAGCGGGTCCCCGTCCTTGACGACCACTTCGCGCGCGCGCTGGTAGACCGCTTTGGCGATGAGCTCGGCCCGGGCTCGGCTCTCGTCGAGGCTGACGCTGGCCAGGCGCGACAGGAAGTACAGGCTCAGCAAGACGACGGACGCGCCGACGATCGACGTGACGCCGAGGACTTGCTTTCCCTTGATCCCGAGTCGCATGGCTGGTTGCTCGTTGCTCGTCGCCGGTTGCCGGTTGCCGGTTGCGGGTCGCTGGTCGCTGCTTGCTTGCAGGAGCCAGCCACCAACAATCAGCCCCCAGCTACTACTCTGTCTTCTTGGGCCGCAGCCTCAGCTTGTTGAGCTTATTGTGTAACGTCTTCAGGCTGATGCCGAGAATTTCGGCCGCCCGGGTCTTGTTGTCCCGCGTGTGCTCGAGCGTCATCATGATCAGCCGCCGTTCCGCTTCCTCGACGGTGATGCCCGGCGCCAGCGCCACCTGGGGCTGGTGCGGCGCAGGCGGCTCGTCCGCGAGCGTCGGCGGCAGATGCTTCAGCTCGATGAACGGGCCGGACGAGAGAATCGTCGCGCGCTCGATGACGTTCCTGAGCTCGCGTACATTGCCAGGCCAGTTGTGATGCTCGAGCATCCGCATGGCGGTCTGATCGATCCCGGCAATCGATTTCTGATTCCGGTTGTTGAACTCGTGAATGAACGCCTGGATGAGCAGCGCCAGATCGTCCTTGCGCTCGCGCAGCGGCGGCAGGCGGAACGAGAAGACGTTCAGGCGGTAATAGAGATCCTCTCGCAGCTTGCCCTTCTGCACCGCTTCCTGCGGATCGACGTTGGTGGCCGCAATCATCCGGACGTCTACCGATTGCTCGGCCCGCCCGCCGAGGCGCCGGAACTTGCGCTCCTGGAGCACGCGGAGCAGCTTGACCTGCGTCGCCGGCGTCATCTCCCCGATTTCGTCGAGGAACAGTGTGCCGCGATCGGCCAGCTCGAAGCATCCCTGACGGCGATCCGCGGCGCCGGTGAACGCGCCCTTCTCGTGGCCGAAGATCTCGCTCTCGAGGAGGGTCTCGGGGATGGCGGCGCAATTGATGGCGACGAACGGAAACGACGCCCGCGGGCTCAGCTGATGGATCGTCTGCGCGACGAGCTCCTTGCCGGTCCCTGACTCGCCGGTGATGAGCACCGACGCGCTCGTCGGAGCGGCCTGCTCGACGACCTGATAGATCTTGCGCATCTCCGGGCTGTTGCCGATGAGCGACCCGAACGTCCCGCTCTCACGCAGCTGGCGCCGCAGCGCCTTCACCTCGCGCAACGTCTCGAGGCGCTCAACGATCTTGTCGAGAAGAATTTTCAGGCGCTGGATGTCGATGGGCTTCGTGAGGTAGTCATACGCGCCCTCCTTCATCGCCTCGACCGCGGTCTCGACAGTCCCCTGCGCCGTGAGCAGGAGCGTCGTGACATCGGCGCCCTGCTGCTGAAGGGCCCGCAGGAGCGACAGGCCGTCCATGCGCGGCATGACAAGATCGGAGATGACGATGGCCGGTCGGAAGGACGTCACCTTGATCAGGGCATCCTCGCCATCTGTCGCCGAATCGGCAACGAATCCCCAACTCTTGACGAGCTGCTCGAGCCCGACGCGCGCCGAAAGCTCATCTTCGACAATCAGTACGCGTTCAGCGACACCCTTGGACGCCGGTTCAGTGTGCGGAGCCGTTTCACCGGCTGATGTTGTCGTCACAATTACCTCAACCATGTCATTTTTACATTCTCTGCTCGGTCGAAGACGTGCGCAAGCTCTACCTTACGCCATCCCCCCGAACCTGCGCACGAGGCTGCCGGGGCCAACAAATGGCCGCGCCCTTGCACCCCACAGGCGTCGATAGAGGAAGAAAGGCCAAAATCCATGCGAATTTTGACTCTTCTGGTCCTTTCGTTGGGAACTGCCGCCGCCGGATGCGATCGCGGCCACATGACCGCTACCGCCTCGACTATGGCAGACACGCCTCCGGCTACGGGGACCCCGACTTCTGCTGCAACAAACGTGGCAACTGCCACGCGTCCGATACGTGGGGCGGAACTCCCCCTGAGAGAGTTCACAATCCCCGCCGGAACGCGTGTGCCGATCGCCCTCGACACGACAGTTGGTTCCGACATCAGCCGTCTGGAACAGGCGGTCTCGGCCCACCTGACACGTCCGCTCGTCGTTGGAGGCGCGACCGTGCTGCCGGCAGGCTCCCACGTCGGAGGTGTCGTGACGAGCGCCGTCCGATCCGGCAAGGTGAAAGGCCGTGCGCATGTGGCGCTGCGCTTCGACTCGGTCACGCCAGCCGGGTCAGGACCGAATGCCCCGCGGTACTCGATCGACGCCGCGCCGATCGCCCGCACCGCCCCCGCGACGAAAGGCAAGGACGCGCTGGAGATCGGCGGTCCGGCAGCCGGAGGCGCGATCATCGGCGCACTCGCGGGCGGTAAGAAAGGCGCGCTCATCGGCACGGCCATCGGCGGCGGCGCCGGCACCGCAGTCGTCCTGTCCACGCGTGGGAAGGAAGTGCGGCTCCCGAAGGGATCTGCGTTGACGCTGCAGCTTGCGGAGCCGTTGACCGTCAAAATGCGTGGGTAGGGCGCAGGCGGAACTATGGCAGGATGGCTGGGGTGCCCGAAGCCAGCCATCAGCCGCCAGCCATCGACCATGAACCTTCTCGAGCGGCGTCGCGCGTCGTGGCGTTTCTTGAAGTCCTGCTCTGCTCGGGCTTTCCGACGCAGCTGGCGCTCGGCGGGACATATGTCGCGCTCGGCTTCAAGGTCCTCACACCAGACGGCGGCCTGGCGACCGGCTACGTCGTCGCGGTCTCACTCTTGGACGCTGCGCTCGTCATCTCGCTGGTCTTTCTTTTCCTCATCGCCCACGGGGAGCGGCCGCGCGACATCCTCCTCGGTTCGCGGGGCGCCGGCTCGATTACGCGCGAAGCGGCGCTCGGCGTGTACCTCGTACCGGTGGCATTTGCCGTTGCGCTGCTGGTGCTGCTGCTGACGCAGCGGCTCGCACCCTGGCTGCATACAATCGAGCGCAATCCGCTGCAGGACATGCTCCGCTCGCCACGCGACGCCTGGCTGTTTGCGCTGGTGCTCGTGGTCGCCGGCGGCGTTCGCGAAGAAGTCCAGCGTGCCTTCATCCTCCACCGTTTCACGCGGTGGCTCGGCGGAAGTACCGTCGGTCTCGTGCTCTCGAGCATCGCGTTCGGCGCAGGTCACATCACGCAAGGAGCGGACGCCGCTATCGCCACAGCGCTCCTGGGGGCCTTCTGGGGCATCCTTTATCTACGCCGCGGGTCAGCGGCCGCGTCGATGACCAACCACGCGGGATTCGACTTGCTGCAGATCGCGCAGTTTCTCGTCGCTCGCCGGTCGGGACTGGTCACCAGCTGCTGGTGGCTAAGCTGGAAGCTGGTGGCTGGTGGCTAGCCAGCCACCTACTGAGCCGCATACAGGTCGATGACGTCCGCGCGCCGGCGGAGACCAGCGACCCAATCATCGATGAGCGACACGCGGCGAGGGTCCGTGGAGGTGAATCGCTGATCTTCGTACGCCCGAATTCGGAGATCTTGCCGCAGACGCTCGCGCAGGTGCGCGGCATCGAGACCCGATCGCGCGAGCGCGCCCTCGAACGCTGCGGACGACGCGAAACGTCCGCGCACCGCGGCTGCCTCGCGGTCCAGGGCCTCGGCGACCGGGTCCGGCGGCGCGTAGCGATCGACTTCGGCCAGCATCAGCTCGCGATCGATGAGCTTCGACAACACGGCCCGAACGGGATCAACACCGGCCGCCGGCGCCTGCACGAGCCCCAGCTCCAGGCTGGCCGTCACATCGCTGAGCATGATCAGCCGTCCCGCCACAACGGCAAGGACGCGATCGATGGTCTCGCTGTTTCCTGGGTTCGCGGGGTTCGTTGGGTTCGCGGGCTGCCCTGTGTTCGGTGCCTTCGGTTGACGCCCTGGCAAGTTCGACTGCGCCGAGACGGGAACGCACGTATGTAGGAGAGCAAACACGGCGAGGAGACGCACGCGCGGCCTCAAAACGCCTGACCGAAACTGACAAACCATGCCGTCCGGCTCTCGCCGGGCTGACGATTCACCTTGAAGCCGAGGTCGATCCGCAGCGGCCCCACCGGCGACTTGTAGCGGACGCCGCCTCCGACCGCGGTGCGGAGCTCGGTCATATTGATATCGCTCGCCTGCGCGAAGACGTTTCCTGTGTCCACGAACCCGACGACGCCGAAGCCGCCCGTGACGGCCGCGCGCAGCTCTCCATTGAAAATCACCAGGCCGTTTCCGCCGATGCCGAAGCCGTTCTGGTCGACCGTGTCGCCCGGCTGTGTCGGCGTATGCCGGACCCCCAGCTGATCGAGCAGGAATCCCCGCACGGTCGTGTCCCCCCCCGCGAAAAAGCGCTCGCTCGCAGGCAACTGGCCCGCGGTCGTGACGTCGGTGACGCCCGACCGGGTGTCGGTGAAGCCGGTCGCTACGCCGAGGCGGGCGCTGCCCGCGAACACCAGCCGGCGCTCGTGAGGAATCGGTCGAAACATCTGCGCCGTGAAGAACGACTTGACGAACCCGACCTCCGATCCAAGGGCGCTCAACGCCAGCTGCGTGTTGGCGCTCACGTAGTTGCCGTTGTGAGTATCCAGCGCATCATCGCGCGTGTCACGAATCAGCGACCCCGAGAACGACGAGAGCAGGAACTGCTGGAACGCGCGGTCGATGAACGGGAGGTTTGGATCGTCGATGTTCAGGTTGAAGACGCTCGTTCGCTGCAGCTGGTAGGCGCCGGTGATGCGATACGCGCCGGAAAATCGCCGCTCGAGGTTGGCGCTGAAGCTGCGCCTGGAGAAATCGAATGTCGACCGATGCTGCTGCTCGAGCGTGCCCGTCAGGAATGCGTCCGCGGACGTGTCGAACAGCCGGGGCTCTCGAAACGTGGCCACCACGCGGTATTCGGTGAGGTTCGACACGACGCTGCGGCCGACGCTTGTGAACAGGTTGGCGGATCGATTCTTCCCGAACAGGTTGCGGCGGCCGATCTCGAAGAGTGCGCGCGGCGCGATGTCGAACCGATCGGTCGTCTGGCCGTTCGACGTCTCTACCAGGCGTCCGGCCTGCGCGCCGAGCCCGTACGCGATGGTGGTCGGTGGCGCTTCTTCGACCGTCACGAGCAGGTCGCGCGCCGTCTCGGTGCCCCGGCGGAGCTCGCTGATGCGGACGCGTCGGAACAGGCCGAGGGCCGCCAGGCGGCGCTGGCTCTCGTTGATCGCGGAGAGGCTGTAGGGGTCTCCGCTCTTGACCTGCAACTCACGCTCGATGGTCTCGGTCCGGGTGCGCACGTTCCCGACGATCAGCACGTGGTCGACGAAGATCCTCGGTCCCTCCTGGATCCGGAACCTCAACGCCGCATGGCTCTGGTCGTCGCTGAACTGCGGCGTCGCGTCGACCGTGACCGACTGATAACCCATGTCCTGATACGCCAGCTGAATCGCGTCGCGATCCGCGGCGAGTTGACTCGGCACGTAGGGAGCGCTCACCTGCAGGGCGATCCGGGCGCGCAGCGCCGGCGTTGTGACAGCGGTATTGCCCTCCATCGTGATGCTCTCGACGGTCGTGCGCGCCCCTTCCGTCACGATCGTGCGGACAACGACCGGAACCTCGTCGGACGTCGCCCCGGCGGTCTGCGGTTCGACAGCGGCTCGCGCGCGGGCGGTCGCGAAGCCGCGCCGCCGGTACAGCGTCTCGATCGTCAGGACGTCCGCGTCGAGCCGGCTCTCGGCGAAGGGCTGGCCGACGCGCAGCTTCAATAGCGGCGAGATTTCCTCGGTCGGCACGGCTGTGTTGCCCGAGATGTCGTAGACCGCCACGCGGTTGAGCGGTCCCTTCTTCACGGCGAACGTCACGAGCTGCTCGCCGTCCCGATCGTCGCGCGTGTGGGGCGCGCTGGCGCCTCGATAGCCCTGACTCCGAAAGTATTCCTCGATGCGATTGCTGGAATCCTCGAGCAGATCCTCGTCAACCGATCCCTCGCGCTCGACCGGCACCAGATCATCGCGCCGCGCGGGCGGCACGTCGTCTCCCGTGAACACCACCCGGATGTGCGGACCGGGCCGCACGTCAACCGTCACGTTCGCGATGCGATCCCCGTCGGCGAGCGTCACGACGGGGACCACGCGCGCCTCGTAGTAGCCGCGCGTCCGCCGCTCGGCGACGTAGCGCTCGATGTTGGCGTCGAGGCGATCGCGCTGGAACGGGGTCCCGGCCGTCAGCCCCAGCCGCCGAATGAGCTCCGCGTGCGTCACCGTAGGCTCGCCGACGACGTTCACCGCCCCGATCGTCGTGCGTGTGTTGGGTGCGATCGTGAACGTGAGCGACGCCTGCTCCGGATCGTGCTCGACCCGGGCCTGCGGCGTCGCCGTCGCGTGGAGGTAGCCGCGCTCAGCCAGCGCGCCCTCGACGATCCGGACCATGTCGGGTGCGCGCGCCAGCGGCGGCGTGGCGCCGTAGCGGTCGGTGATGGCGCGCCGCAGCGCCCCTTCGTCCACGCCGGGCGCGCCCGGGCCCGCGAACTGAATGTGCGTCACCGGATGGATCGGGCTGAGCGCGTAACGCAGCGTGACGCGTCCATTGTCGAGGGAGGCATCCACGCGCACGCTCTCGAACCGGCCAAGGCTGAACAGATGCGAGATGCTCTCGCGCACCGCGGCCATCGACAAGGGCGCGCCGACTGCCGTCTCGACGACCCGCGTCAGCGACGGATCAGTCGTCTCGCGGTCCTCGACGGTCAGCCGGACGGATCCCACGGGCTTGCCGACGTAGTCGGACACCGCCGCAGACGACCGGCTGGCGCCGCCGAGCAGGACGAGGGCGCCCACCACCCAGGCCGCAGCGCCGATCCGCAGCCGGCCCGTCCGCCCGCGCCCGACGAACCGGGTCATCAGAAGACGCGCCTGACGCGGAACTCGAGCGCGTAGGTCTGGTCGTCCTCGTTGCGCGACAGCACCCACGACATGAGGTCGCTCTGGTCGATCTCGAGGAGCACGATCTGGTCGTTGGTCGTCGTGTTGAGGCTTCGAGAGAACGTCAGGTAGACGCGATCGGAGATGCGCTTCCCGATCGTCAGTCGCGCCGTCGGGTTGATGCGGCCGGCCTGCGTGTTGTACGGGTCCACGAACGAAGGGCTCAGCTGGAACGTGTTGACGCCGAATGTCTGCTCAACAACCCGTCCCACCTCCGACGAGATCGGTGTCGCCAGCGCCTGGGTGGCCCGGGAGGTCAGGATGTCTGTTTGGGTCTGACCTGGATCCCGAAGCGCACGCACCTCAGGCGGAGGCTGATTGTTGACGTCGCGCGGCGCGTCGCTGAAGAGCAGCGCCAGCACGTCGGCCGTGCTCGGCAGCGGCGGATCCGAGCTGATCGTCGGCCGGAGCTGCTCGCTCGTGCCGGCCATGCCGATGATCACGCGATAGGTCTGGCCCGGCACGTGCACGTTGGTCTCGGCCTCGACGTCGAAGAACGGCTCGATGCGCGTCGGGTTGGTGAAGTCCATGGACCCGCGCGTGATGCGATAGCGCCGGCCCTCGAACGTGACTTCCCCGCGCTCGATGTCGGCGTGGCCGAACACGACGGGGCGATCGTACGTGCCGCGCAGGGTCAGATCGGCGCTGGCGACCATCCGCGCGAGGTTGTTCTCCACGCGAAGCGTGGATGGCACCCGGAGCTGGACGTCGAACTTCAGTGGGATCACCGGCGCCGGCTCGGGCGCCAGACCGGTCGTTCCCCCCGATCGCCGCGACGCCAGGTCGAAGATGTTGCCCGGCGTGTCGATCCGGCGGTTCCACCCGGCGTTCTTCACCGTCACGGTGCCACCGAGCGTTGGTGACTGATAGTTGCCGGTCAGCACGAGGTCTGCATCCACAACCGAGCGGATGCCCTCCGGCACGCGGAGGTTGATGTCCTGACCGCGGGCGGTCACATTGAGATCGCCGGGAACGTACCCGTTCAGGCCGATGCGGCCGCCGAACTGGACGGGCCCGCCGCCGAACGTCGCCGCCACGTCGTCCAGCCGGATGCCGTCCGAGTCGAAGTGCACCGTGCCGTTGATGTCGTCGAGCGCGTTTGGCAGCGAAAAGTAGCGAACGCGCCCTCCGGTGACGGTCGCGCTCCCCGAGAGGATCGGCTGCCGGATGGGTCCGTCGATCGAGGCGGTCAGCTCGGCGCGGCCCGACCCCCGAACGTCGCGGAAGAAGCCCTGCAGGATGCCGAGGTTGGCTTCGCCAGCCGCGCGCAGGGCGATGCGATCGTCGGTCAGGTTCACCGCACCCGACACGCGCAGCCGCGTGTCGTCCCCGACGAGCTCGAGCTCGTCGAGCTTCACCTGGCGGCGATCGAGCGACACGCGGACGGGCCCGGCATTCCTGATCGAGTAGTCGAACAGCCGCACTTCCACCCGATCGACAACGCCGTCGATGACCATGCGATCGACATTTGCCAGCTCGCCCACGATGCGGACCGATCCGCTGACGACGGCGGTGGTGTACGGGGACAGCCGCGGCTCGAACAGACGAACGTACGGGTCGAGAGAAGTGTCGTGGAAGCGCAGCGTCAATTCCGAATCGCGCTGCGGGGTGAGCGCGATTCGCCCTGTGCCGGTGACCGCGAGCCTGGGTGAGGCGGCGTCGATTTCGCCGCTCAGCTGTGCGCCGCGCATCGCCAGGGTCCCGCTCACTTGCCCGACCGTCTCGTCGCCGACGGCCAGGTCGCTGACCCGGAACCGGACGTCGTTGCGAGGGACGTCGAACGTGCCGCTGCCGGTCGCCGTGAACTCGGCAACGCCGGCCAGCGTGACGTTCGGATAATGGGCGAACGCGACGCGATCGAGCGGAATCCGCCGGCCGTCGGCGTTCAGCGAGTACGTGGAGTCCCAGCCGATGTACGCCGCCCCGGTGACTTCGCCGTCCCCTTTGGTCAGCTCGATGTTGTCGAGGCGGACGCCGCTCCCGTCGAAACGCAGCGACGCGGTGGCCTTTTCGAACGGCTCGCCATAGGCCACCCCGGCGTCGATGGTCATGCCGCCGAAGCCGAGCGGCCGCTCGTACTGCCCGGTGAGATGGAACTCGCCGGACAAGCGTCCCGACACCGGGTATTCGTCGATCCGAAAAGCGTGGCGCAATCCATCCAGATCGCGGCGGACGACGCGGAACCGCGCATCCATCTCGTCGCCGCCATCGTCCCGCGGATACCCAAGCGAGAACAGACCGTCCACGTGGATCTCGGAATCCTCGTCGCGCACGACGGCGTCTTTGACGGTCACGTAGCTGTTCTGGATGACGATGTGGCCGCGCGCCGATCCCCACGGCGTGTCGAACGCGCGCAGGCCGTCGCCGGTGAAGTCCCCCTCGACGCGCGGGCGGCGGAACGGGCCGATCATCGCGCCGTCGAACTCACCGCGACCGCCGAACGCGACCGGGCCGGTCGGCGATCCGAAGTCGCTGATGATGCCCGCGAGCACCTGATCGCTCTCCTGCCAGTCGGCGCTCGTCACGTGAAACGTGAAGCGCGATCGGTCGCCGTACGCGGTCGTCCCGTCGAAGGTGACGTGCGTCCGTTCGGTCACGAACCGGCTCGGCCCGAAGGTCACGTCATCGGGCCCGTACTCATACGTCGCTTCGCCCGCGATGGGCAGATGTCCGGGCAATGGCGTCGGCGCAAACGGTCCCCACTCCCCGCGGTGCGCGCGATCGGCGTCGGCCGCGAGCGTAGCGGGCATGGGGGTCGCGCCGGCGGGAGCGGTGACCACCAGATGCCCTTCACCCCGGTGTTCTGCGAACCGGCCGAGCGGCCATTCGAGCACGTTGTGCCAGGCGGCCGACCCCGAGAACCGCTGGCCCCGAAGCTGCAGAAAGTCGGTGAGCTGCCGCAGGTCTGCGCCGGCGACGTCGAACTCGAAGCGCGAGGTCGGCTTGATTTTCGAGCCGAGCGGTTTGATCGCGTACGCAAACGTGGCGTCGCCGCCTGAGAATTTCGCGCCAGCGCGGTAGACGTCGAACGCTTTCGGCGTCCAGTGCAGCGCGCCGTAGAGCGACGGAAACCGGTAATCGTACACGCCGAGCATGTCGCTGGTGAACGTGCCGGCCAGATCGCGCCCGTCCTTGAAGAGATGGAAGGTCCCGTCGAAGTTCCCGTCCCCCGACAGCGGCCACGGGTCGTTCTTGAAGAAGATCTCCCGCATCCGGGGGAAATGCACGCGCGAACGCACCTGATAGGTCTGTTCCGGCCAGTGGGCCAGGTCGACGTCGCCGCGGGCGACCGTCGCCGCGCCGTCGGTGTCGAGGTCGATACGCTCGAGATGAACCCGCGGGCCGTCGAGCACGAACTGCGCCTTCATGCGTGCCCACATCGGCACGTCGTCCTGAATCGCGACGGTGCCGTCGGTGAACGTCGCAGTGCCGTGATACTCGGGCAGGTTGGCGATGTCGATGCTCAAGTTACGGCAGACGACGCTCCACGGCGCCTCGTGGTCCTCGTAGGCGAACTGCCCGCGCGAACCGTGGAACGATCGCATCGTGACCTTGAACGGGCGGGGACCACCGGGGCTGCTGTCGTTGCGCGTCAGGCGTGGGAAATTGTGCTCGTTCGGCCACTTCTCCACCAGCATCGCCCAGTCGGTCAACTCGACGGCCGCGATCGTGAAATCCGGCCTGACGGCGAACGCGGGCACCCACTCGAGCTGGAACGACAGACGCTGCGCGCTGAAGAACGGGCGGTCGCCGGGGTGCAGGCCCTCGATGGAGAGGTTCTCGACCACGATCCGTCCGCTGAACAGGTGAATGCTCAGCGCCCCGACGTGCAGGGGCCGCTCCATGTAGCGCGACCCGTACTTCTCCGCGTACGGTCGCGCGATCGGCCCCAGATCGACGGTCAGGGACACGACGATCGCGGCGGCCAGCAGCGCGATCACCAGGGTGAGGCTGAAGCTGACGTAGCGAACGGCTCTGTGATCGCGGATCCGCTTGAACAGATTCACTGGATGACGATGAGCAGCGCGCCCGCGTCGACCGAGCGGCCTTCGCGCGCCTGAACCTCGGTCACGGTGCCGGTCCGGCCGGCGCGCAGCTCGTTCTCCATCTTCATCGCTTCGACAACGACCAGCGGCTGGCGGGGCGCGACCGAATCGCCGACCTTCACCAGCACCCGAACGATCTTCCCCGGCATCGGGGCGGTCAGCCGCTGCGGCCCCGCGGTTGCGGATCCCCCATCGTCGCGCCGCCGGCGGCGGCCGTTCAGGACGACCGGCACCGGCGTACCCTGCACGCCGACTGTCAGCTCACCCGCGGCATCGGGCGCGACAACGGTCACGGTCGCCACCCTGGCCGCCGTCGACGCCGTGCCGTCAAGAATGAGCGACAGCGTGTTCGCGTCGATGCGCGCCGCATCCACGCGTCGCGCCTTCCCGTTCACCGTGACAACGAAGGCCGCGCCCTCACGCGTGACCGTCACCTGGCGCGTCCGTCCGCCCACTTCGACCTCGTACTGCATAGGCCGCTACAGGCTCCGCAACCCCTCGGCGCGAGCCTGAGATTTCCAGCGGCCCCCGACATCGACGCCTGCCGCGGTCTCGGTGGCCGGAGGTCCCGCGCGACCCACCGCGCCCGGTGACAGCACCGCCTGCAAGGCAGTCGCGATGGCGGCGATCTCCTCTGCCTCAGGTGACGGCTGCACGAACGGGCGGCCATTCCGCGCTTTGAGGATGTCGTCGAGATAGGTCGTGTGGAATTGGCCGGCCACGAACTCCGGCTGGTCGAACAGCCACAGAAAGAACGGGACCGTCGTCTTGATGCCGGCGACCAGATACTCGCCGAGGGCCCGACGCATCCGCGCGATTGCCAGTGGCCGGTCCTCGGCCCAGGCCACCAGCTTCGAGATCATCGGGTCGTAGAAAATCGGTACGTCGAGGCCGGCGGTCGCTCCGCTGTCGTCGCGAATGCCTGGACCGCCGGGCGTCCTGAGCTGCAGGATGCGGCCGGGAGACGGCAGGAAGCCGTTGTCCGGATCTTCGGCGTAGATGCGGCATTCGATCGCGTGGCCGCGGACGAGCGAGCCGGGATCGAGATCCAGCCGCTCGCCGCGCGCGATGCGAATCTGCCAGCGGACGAGATCGAGCCCGGTCACCATCTCTGTGATCGGATGCTCGACCTGCAGCCGTGTGTTCATCTCGAGAAAGTAGAACCGGCCGTCCTCGTCGAGAAGAAACTCGATCGTGCCGGCGCTGGTGTAGCCGACCGCGGCGGCCACGGCCGCTGCCGCGGACATCATGCGGGCTCGCAGCGCCGGCGCGACGGCCAGCGAAGGCGTCTCCTCGACGACTTTCTGGTGACGCCGCTGGATGGAGCACTCGCGCTCGACGAACGGCAGCACGGTGCCGTGGGTGTCGCCGAGCAGTTGGACCTCGATGTGCCGCGGCCGCTTCAGCTGTCGCTCGAGGTAGACGGCCGAGTCGCCGAATGCCGCGCTGGCCTCGGATCGCGCGGCGCGGACGGCCGCGGGCAGCTCCGCGAGATCGGCAACGGCGCGCATGCCTTTTCCGCCGCCTCCGGCGACAGCCTTGACCAGGAGCGGAAAGCCGATCGCGTCTGCGATGGAGGCAATCGCAGCGTCCGGAACGTCGACGCCGAGCGGGTCCTCGGTGCCGGGCACGACCGGAACCCCGGCTCGCCGGGCCGCCGTCCGCGCCGCGGTCTTGCTCCCCATCGTCTCGATGGCGCGCGCGGTCGGGCCGACGAACGTGATGCCGGCATCTTCCACGGCGGCGGCGAACTCCTCGTTCTCGGCCAGGAAGCCATAACCCGGATGGACCGCATCCGAACCCGATCGCTTCGCCACGTCGAGAATCCGGTCGATCCGCAGGTAGCTCTCGCGCGGTGCATTCGGACCGATCGGATACGCTTCGTCCGCGAGCCGCACGTGCAGCGCCGTGCGATCGCACTCGGAGTACACCGAGACGGGCGAGATACCCATCTCACGGCACGTACGAATGATCCGCACGGCGATCTCGCCGCGGTTCGCTATCAGAAGCTTCTTCATGTCGGCAGTTGCTATCTGGTTCCGGTTGCTACACCGTCCGGACCAGGACCATTATCGTATGTTCAGCGCAGTACGGGCGGACGCCTGTGGTGTGTGGCCTGCTCGTAGGCGTAGGCCAGGCGGAGCAGGGTGGGCTCGGCCCAGGGCCGGCCGAAGAACTGCAGGCCGGCCGGAAGCGTACCCCCGCGCGTAAAGCCCATGGGTACGGTGATCGCCGGAAAGCCGGTGCTCGGCGAGAAGAACTGGTTGTTGTCGCCCGCCGGCGTGTTGAGATCGCCAATGAGCCGCGGCAGATTGCTCCAGGTCGGATAGATGAGCGCATCGAGCTCCCGCTCGTCCATCAGCTTGATGACAGCGTCGCGCAGCTTGACGCGAAACGCGTCGCGGCTTTGACAACCTGCCGACAGCCCGGGCGCGTCGTCGGCCGCCTGCGCAGACTCGAGCCGCGCCTGGATTGACGGGTGGAACCGGCGCGAGGCGATGATCTCCTCGAGCGAGTGCATCGGTGCCCTGTCGCCCAGTCCCGCCAGGTACGCGTTCAGATCGTGCTTGAGCTGATTGCATCCGCCGCCCTGCGTCGCGCGGAGCTCGGCCAGCCCCTGGACGTCGACCGGGTCGAGCACTTCGGCGCCGAGATTCCGCAGCTCGCCCACGGCCGCGCGGAACACCTCGTCGACGGCGGGGTCGAGCGTCGGCGTGTCGTAAGCCTGGTGCAGGACGCCGAGGCGCGCGCCCTTCAGGCCCTCAGGCTTGAGCGCCGCGGCGTAGCTGGCATCGACATGCCCGCGACCGGCCGCCGTGGCCGGATCGCCACGATCCTCCCCCGCGATGACCTGCAGGACGGTGGCGCTGTCGGCGACGGTGCGTGTGAGCACGCCCGCGATGTCCGCAGCGAGATTCAACGGCACGACGCCGGCGCGGCTCACGAGGCCCATCGTGGAGCGAAGCCCCACGAGCGCCTGGTGCGCCGCGGGGCCGCGTATGGAATCGCCGGTGTCGCTGGCCGTGGCCACGAGCGCGAAGTTCGCAGCCAGCGCCGCCGCCGACCCGCCGCTCGATCCCGCCGTCACGCGTGTGGTGTCGTACGGATTGCGCGTGTAGCCGGGCAGGATCGAGCTGATCGTCTCGACCGGGCTGAATGCAAACTCGGCCATGTTCGACTTCGCGATCACAACCGCCCCGGCATCGCGCAGACGCTTGACGACCGTCGCATCCTTCCCGGTCCGCATGTCCTTCAGCGACAGCGACCCGGCGGTCGTCGGCATGTCGAACGTCTCGTAGTTGTCCTTCACGATCAGCGGCACGCAGTGCAGCGGGCCGACCGCGCCTGATTGCCGGAGACGGCGGTCGAGGTCGTCCGCGGTCTTGAGCGCGTCGGGATTGACGAGCACGATCGCGTTCAGCGCAGCGCCCTTCTTGTCGTGCGCGTCGATGCGCGCCAGGTACTGCTCGACGAGCGACCGGCACGTGAGCGATCGGTCGCGGAGCGCGGCCTGCACCTGGGCGATCGTCGTTTCCTCGAGACGAAACGGCCCGCCTCCGCTCGCCTGGTTCGCCACGCGAGCTTCGGCGCGACCAGTGGTCACAGCTGTGAGCGTGACAGCGGCGAGCGCCGCGACGATCGCGGCGAGGGCTTTGATCACAGCGGGATGTTCCCGTGCTTCTTCGGTGGGTTCTTCACCCGCTTGCCGTCGAGGTTCCTGAGCGCCGTGATGAGCTTGCGCCGCGTCTCACGCGGATGAATCACCTCGTCGACGAAGCCACGGCCGGCGGCGATGTAGGGGTTGGCGAACTTCTCCCGGAACTCCTGCACCTTCTCGGCGCGCGCGGCGACCGGGTCGGCGGCCGCGTCCAGCTCGCGCTTATAGAGGATGTTCACGGCACCCTCCGGCCCCATGACTGCGATCTCCGCCGTCGGCCACGCATAGTTGAAGTCGGTGCGGATGTGCTTGCTCGACATCACGCAGTACGCGCCGCCATAGGCCTTCCGCGTGATGACCGTCACTTTCGGTACCGTCGCCTCGGCGAACGCGAAGAGGAGCTTCGCGCCGTGTCTGATGATGCCGCCGTATTCCTGCACGGTACCGGGCAGGAACCCCGGCACGTCCTCGAAGGTGACGAGCGGGATGTTGAACGCGTC
>DASZFS010000143.1:0-43868 GCA_035939575.1 Vicinamibacterales bacterium
CAAACGCGCTCTCACCGGTGATCAGCGCGTCAAGGCGGGCGTCTGCCAGCAGCGAAATGGCCAGCGCCATGCGCCTGCGCGTGTCCCAACGGGCGCCCTGCGCCGACGGTAAACGTCCCACCTGCGACGACTTCAGCGTCAGCCGTCGGGAATGGAAGCTCTCCCCGAGCGCCAGGGGCACCATCTGGTCGCCGTACCAGCTCATCTCGACGACGGTTGCCTCCAACCCGGCTGCGGCGATCGCGACCGAGAGCCCTGCGGGCGAGCCGCTGGCGTGGATGACGACGTCCGCGTCGCCTGACAGGGCGGAGGGGCTGCAGAAACGCACGCCGAACGCGGCAGCAATCGCCGCTCGATTCGGGTTGATATCGGCAAGCTCCACTTCGCATCCGGGGATGCCGCTGGCCAGCCACGCCACCAGACTTCCCACCGTTCCGCCGCCGACGACGGCAATGCGGTCGCCCAGCCGCGGGTGGGCGTCCCATAACCCGTTGATCGCGGTTTCCATGTTGGCCGCCAGCACGGCGCGGGCCGACGGCACGTTGTCGGGCAGGGGGTGTACGGCGACGGCCGGTACGGCGTATCGCGTCTGGTGCGGGTGCAGGACGAACACCCGACGCCCACACAGATCGCCCGGACCGCTCTCGACAACGCCGACGCTCGCGTAACCATACTTGACTGGCCCCGGGAAGTCGCCCTCCTGAAACGGGGCGCGCATCCGCTGATATTCACTGGCCGGCACGCGGCCCAGGAAGACGAGCGACTCCGTGCCCCGGCTGATCCCGCTGTACTCGGCGCGCACGACAGCGGACGCCCCCGGGGACAACAGCGACAGTGGCGACGGCGGTGACAGCGCCGTCGCGCGGATCTCGCCGCGGCCGGGAGCGACGACCCAGAACGCGCGCACGCTCTCGGGCGTCATGGCGGGCATCAATCGCAGTCATTCTGGCCCGTCGCCCGGCACGATACAATCCCGCGTCCGTGGAAGCGAGCCTCACCCCGTTCTACCTGCTGAAAACCGCCGGCGTCTTCGGAGCGATCATGCTGATCGCGATCCCGCGCCTGCGCGCGCACCATCCGTTTCCGCGCTTCGGGCCGGCGAACCAGGTGACGACGATCCGCGCGCTGCTGGTGTCGGCCGTAGCGGGCCTCGTAGGCGAGCCTCACGCGCCTGGCCTCGCGGCCGCGGCGGCGGCGACCAGCGCCCTCGCGACGATCCTGGACGGCCTGGACGGATGGCTGGCGCGTCGAACGCGGATGGTCGGCGCGTTCGGCGCGCGATTCGACATGGAGATTGATGCGCTGCTCATCCAGGTGCTGTCGATTCTGGCGTGGCGGTACGGCAAAGCGGGCGTGTGGGTCCTCGCGTCGGGCCTGCTGCGATACGTGTTTGTTGCGGGCGGATGGGTGTGGAGCTGGCTGCGCCGGCCGCTGTTTCCGAGCATCCGGCGAAAGGCCATCTGCGTGGTCCAGATCGCGGGGCTGATTCTCTCGATTGCGCCCGCGATCACGCGGCCTGCCAGCGCCTGGATTGCAGCGGCCTCGCTGGCCGCTCTCTCCTGCTCATTTCTCACGGATACCGTGTGGTTGTGGCGGCGCTCAGATCAGTGACAGCTTGTGCCCGAGCTTCTTCTTCTTGGTCCGAAGGTACTCGCGCGACAGATCCGACGCGGGGATCTCGAGTGGCAGGAGCTCGGTGACCGGCAATCCGTGGCTCTCGACGCCGATCAGCTTCTTGGGATTGTTGCTGAGCAGGCGTACTGATCGGACGCCCAGGTCCCGGAGGATTCTGGCGCCGCTGCCGTACTCCCGCTCGTCGGCACCAAACCCGAGACGCTCGTTCGCTTCGACCGTATCGCATCCCTGCGCCTGAAGCGCGTAGGCGCGGATCTTGTTGGCCAACCCGATGCCCCGCCCCTCCTGGTTGAGATACACCAGGATGCCGCGGCCCTCAGCGGCGATGCGGTGGAGGGCGACGTGGAGCTGTTCACCGCAGTCGCATTTGGCGGAGTGGAAGATATCGCCGGTCAGGCAGCTCGAATGCAGGCGGACCAGCACATCGCGGCCGTCTCCCACGGCGCCCCGAACCAGGGCGACATGGGTCTCCCCGTCCTCCTCGGACTCGTAGACGTGGATCTCGAAATCGCCGTACTCTGTAGGAAGCGGTGCGGTCGCGACGCGTTCCATAGGACGCCTGATCGTACGGGCCAGCGCCACCGGGTGTCAAACCTGATCATGTCAACAGATGCGTTTCGTTTCCCCTGGCGCCGCTGGGCGGCGCTCCTGGCGGCGCTCCTCGTGCTCGACGTGTCCCTGACCTTCGACAACGTGTGGCCAACGCCAGCGGTTCAATGGACGGGCGGAATTTCGCTCGAGCTCGCGGCGTGCGTGCTCGTGCTCGCTGCTGTGGCGGCCTGGCGGGGCGCCCTCTGGAACGCCCTGGCCGGCTGGCTCGGTGGCCTGTGGATGGTTCTGGCTGCCGGCCGTTACGCAGAGGTCACCGCCCCAGCGCTGTACGGCCGTGACGTCAACCTGTATTGGGACATGAAGCTCATCCCGAGCGTCGTTCGCATGGTTACAAGCGTCGCGCCGGCGTGGCTCGTCGCCGTCGTCGTCTGCGCAATCGCAGGCGTCACGGTCCTGCTCTTTCGTCTGCTCCGCTGGGCGTTCACGCGGCTCGACGACGCCATGACGTACGAGAGACCGCGCAGGGTGCTGGCGAGCGCGTCGGCGGTGGCGATCGCGCTGTTTGCGGCCCAGCGGACCGATGCGGGCCTGCCGGTCGCGTCTGCGATCGCCAAACCGGTGTCGCAGACCTACGCGCATCAGGCGGCCCTGGCCCTCAGAGGGCTGCGCGGCTCCGCTGCCCTCGCGCCGAGTCCGTCCATGGAGTCGTCCTTCGAGAACATCGAGGGCGCGGATGTCTTTCTGATCTTCGTCGAGTCGTATGGCGCCCTCACCAACGAGCCGGCGCTGGCGGCCCGGTTGGTCGCCAGCCGCCGCGGCTTCGAGACGGATGTGCGCGAGACGGGGCGCGGGGTTGTGTCGGCGTACGCCGAATCGCCGACCTTCGGGGGCTCTTCGTGGCTGGCCCACCTGAGCCTGTTGACCGGCGTGGAGGTCCGCGATCCAGACACCAACTCGCTGCTGATGACCCAGCAGCGCGACACGCTCGTCCGGACGTTCGCGAGGCACGGCGCGCGAACGGTCGCGTTGATGCCCGGCCTGCGCAATCCGTGGCCGGAGGGATCGTTCTACGGGTTCGACGAGGTCTACGGGGCGAGCCGCCTCGGGTATGCGGGGCCGGAGTTCGGCTGGTTCGCCGTGCCGGATCAGTTCTCGCTTGCGCGCCTCGATGCGCTCGAAGCTGGTCGAACGACCAAACCGCGGTTCGTCTTCTTTCCAACGATCAGCACCCACTTCCCGTTCAGCCCCACGCCGCCGTATCAGCCGGACTGGTCGCGCATGCTGACTCCCCGGCCCTACGACGGCCCGGCGATCGTGCGGGCCTACTCGCGCCAACCGGACTGGCTGAATTTCGTGCCGGGATATGCCGAGTCGTTGTCGTACGACTTTTCCGTCATCGGCGGCTATCTGCGTGTGCACACGAACCACGATCTCGTGATGATTCTGATCGGCGACCATCAACCTCCGGCGGCGGTCAGCGGCGAGGGGGCGTCGTGGAACGTGCCGATCCATGTGATCGCGAGCCGGCAGCCTCTGCTTGATCGGCTGGTCGCGCGGGGCTTCCAGCGCGGACTGACGCCGCAGCAACCTGCGCTCGCGCGGATGCATGCGCTCCTGCCGATCCTGCTGGATGCGTTCGGCGGCCATGAGTGAGCGTAAAGGCGCGCCGCCGCCGGACCGCGTTGGTCTGTGCACCACCTGCGTCCACGCCCAGACGGTGACATCGTCGAAGGGATCGACGTTCTACATGTGCCGGCTGTCCGAAACGGACCCGCGATTCCGGCGCTACCCCGCACTGCCCGTCCTCGCGTGCAAGGGCCACCGACCGCGGTCATAATTCCGGCCATGGGCGTCGCCAGCCACCTGGGCATCGAGCTCGACGACTACGATCGGCGAATCCGAACGTTCATTCCGGACTACGAGGAGATGCTCGATGTCGCTGCCGCCGCCGTTCCACGGCGGGCCGCACGCATCGTCGATCTCGGGACGGGGACCGGCGCGCTCGCCGCGCGCTGTCTCGCGCGCGCGAGCCGTGCGCACGTCGTTGGCATCGACGTGGACGCCGACATCCTGACGCTCGCCGCGCGACGGCTGGGCAGCCGCGCGACGTTCACCGTTGGATCGTTCCTGCGGGCGACGATCCCGGCGTGCGATGTGGTGGTCACCTCGTTTGCGCTTCACCACGTCAGGACGATCGCGGCGAAGGCCGGCCTGTACCGGCGGATGCGGCGCGCCCTTCGACGCGGCGGGCGCCTGATCAGCGTCGACTGCCAGCCGTCGCGCCGTGCGGCGTTTGCCGCGGCCCAACGGGATGCGTGGCGCGGTCATCTGCGCCGAACGTACTCGATGCGCGTGGCCGATGGGTTTCTGCGCGCATGGTCCCGCGAGGATGTTTACGTACCGCTCGAATCCGAGATGATGCTGATGGAGCGTGCAGGGTTGGAAGTCGAGCTGCTGTGGCGCAAGGGCGCTTTTGCAGTGCTGGCCGCGTCGCGTTGACCTAGTTCGCCTGGAGCAGCCGCCGGAGCTTGCGCTCAGCCGCGTCGTCGGCCTCCACGCGCGTCTTGCCCTTGGCCTCGAGACCCATCGGCTCGGCGGAGCCATCCTTCTGTGATTCGCTGATTTGGGCCTTCCAGCCGTCGTCGAGCGGCTCAGACAGGATCCAGAACTGGCGCCCGTTCAATTCCAGCTGTCGTGACATATCGCCAACTGTCTCCGTCGTTCGCAGCCCGGGGGGCGCCCCGGGCGCTATTACAATATCGTCAGTCAGTGTAGAATTAATGTCCTTTTCCAGGACAGGGGATCACGGAAAAGGAGGTTTGCACAGGACTTGACCGATTGAAAATGTTCCTCTTTTCGCGTCGACGTCCACGGTTCATTAGACTGTCTCGGTTCGGCACTCCTCTTGCCGTAGGGTGGCCGACCAAACCCAGGGTATTTTCTCGAGAGGCTGGCCATGTGGACGTGGATTAACTGCTATTTGTCCGGTCGCCACGATTACGGCATGTGGTGCGAGCCCGGCACGATCTTTCTGCGCTGCATCCACTGCGGCAAGCGCTCGAGCGGCTGGGCGCTCGACCCGCGCGTGCACCCGCGCCCGCATACGCACGTGCCGAAACCATCGCCTGCCACGCGTCCGTCCGCGACCCAGACCTCGCGCGTCCTGCCATTCGATCGCATCGCCGCGAGCATCGGAGGCGCGGCAGCTCAATCGCGTCGTTGACACACCAAGCGCCGCGCGATCACAATACCTTCCCGTGCCCGTGCCCCGCATCTCCAAAGAAGATCTCAAAGCGCGTCTCGACAGCGCCACGCCGCCAGTGCTCGTGGACGCTCGCCTCAAGTACCCGTACGAGCACAGCACCGTGAAGCTGCCGGGAGCCGTCAGGTTCACGCCGGAGGGGCCAGTGCCGGCGTTGCCGCGCGACCGCGAGATCGTCGTATACGACTCGGATCCGAGCGAGCTCGCCAGCTCACACGCGGCCGCCGAGTTGATCAAGCAGGGCTACCCCGCCGTCGCTCTCAAGGGCGGCATCGTCGAGTGGCTGGCCGCGAATCTGCCGACCGAAGCCAAGGAAGCCCCGAAACAAGCGCCGCCACTGGCGGGCTCACTAAAGGGCTAGCCACGTCCTCGCTGCAGCGAACTCTCGAGGAGCTCTCGCTGCTTGCCACGATCCGCGGAGACAGTGCGGAGCGGGCGTTGCTGGCGCAGGCGAGCGCCTTCGTCCAAGCTCGCGGCATCGACGCCGACGGCGATCTTGGTCCCCTCTTTGAGACTGCCGACGCAGACGCCGACCCGGCGGTCGTCAAGCGCCTCCGTCAGATGTACGAGGCCGGCGGCTGGGTGCTCGTCGAGTCGACCCTCGCTGATCTCCCGGCCGACCTGCGTTGGCTGTACGAATCGGGGGCCGTTACGCTCGAGCAGCTGGCGGCCATCCATCGCGTACTGGGGGTGACCGCCGCCGTCGATCTGGCGCTCGCGGTCAACGACCGGTCATTGCGCACGGTCGAGGGCCTCGACGAATCGACCGAATCCGCGATCGCGGCGGCGATCCCGACGTTGCGCGCGTCCACGCCGCGGATTCCACTCGGCCGGGCCGTCGCCCTCGCGGAGCCGCTGATCGCGAGCCTTCTAGCCGTGCCCGGCGTCGCGTGGGCGGCGCCAGCTGGATCCCTTCGCCGCGGGCAGGACATGGTGGGCGACATCGAGATCGTGGCCACCTCCTCTGATCCTGCCGCCGCCATCGCGCAGGTCCTGCAGGACTCGGACGTGATGCGGAGTCTGCACAGCGGCGAGCGCCGCGCGTATCTGCGAGTTGATCGCGTGCAGGTGGGCATCAGGCTGCCCGAGCCGCCGAATGCCGGGACGGAGCTTCTCTTCCTGACCGGCTCGTCACGCCACATCGAGACGCTCCAGGCCCACGCATCGGAAAAAGGCTACCGTCTCACGCGCGGAGGTTTGGCGTCGGCAACGGGATTGGTGGCGCCCGCTGCGAGCGAGGACGAGATCTACGGCGCACTGGGCCTGCCATGCATTCCGCCTGAGATCCGGAACGGGGACGGCGAGGTGGCCGCCGCCGCGCGCGGCGAGCTCCCGGCCCTCGTGTCGCGGCGTGAGATCCGCGGCGACCTCCACATGCACAGCACGTGGAGCGACGGTCGCGACCCGATCGAGGTGATGGTCCGGGCCTGCCGCGCGCTCGGCTACGAGTACATGGCCATCACGGATCACTCGCCCACCTCGGCGGCGTCACGCAACCTGAGCGCCGACGGGGTGAAGAAGCAGGCGGACGAGATCGCCCAGATCAGGGAGCGTCACCCGGACATCCAGATCCTTCACGGCTGCGAAGTGGACATCCTGTCCGACGGACGTCTCGACTTTCCAGATCGCATCCTGGAACAGTTCGACATCGTCCTGGCGTCGCTCCACGAAGGGCTCGGCCATTCACCGGATCAGCTGATGAAGCGGTACACCGCCGCGATGAAGCATCCGCTCGTGACGATGATCACGCACCCGACCAACCGCGTCGTCCCGCATCGCCCCGGCTACGACCTGGACTACGATCGCCTTTTCGAGACCGCCCGGGAGACGGCCACGATCCTTGAAGTGGACGGGTCGCCGTCGCACCTGGATCTCGACGGCGCGCTCGCGCGCCGGGCGGTGGAGGCGGGCGTGACCGTCGCGGTCGACAGCGACTGTCACCGCGCCGACCTCCTGGCGCGGCAGATGCACCTTGGCATCGTCACGGCTCGCCGCGGATGGGTCGAGCCCCGTCACGTGTTGAATACCAGAGCACTCGTCGAGGTCCGTGCCGTCATCGCTTCGAAACGCAATCGACGCTGACGCGCCGCCCCGCCGGATTCCGACGCTCGCCGCGGCGCTGGTGGTTTCGCTGGTGGCCTTCGCGCTGTATCGATCCACCCTCCTCCCCGGCGTCGACTTCGGCGACAGCGGCTCGATTCAGACGACCATCGGGTCGCCGCTGCTGACACCCCGCGACGGCTACCCGTTGTACTTCGCCATCGACGCCGCGGTCTTGCGACTGACCGGCGCCGAACCGGCGCACGCCGCGAACCTGACGTCTGCCATCGAGGGCGCCGTCGCCTGCGGCGCGCTCGTGGTCGTTTGCGCCGAGCTCGTTGGCGCGCTCGCGCCTGCCGTGGCGGCTGCACTCCTCTTCGGCGTGTCGTACACCTTCTGGAGCCAGTGTGTCACCGCCGAGGTGTACGCGCTGCACATCGCGTTCGTCCTGGCGTCTCTCTACCTTCTCCTGCGGTGGGAGCGGCGTCCGACGACGGCGCGGCTGGCCTTGTTCTTCGGATGCTACGCGCTCGGGTTCGGCAATCACCTGTCGATGATCCTGCTCGCCCCCGGGTTCACGTTGTTTCTGGTGCTCGTGTCGCCCCGGGGTTGGCGCGGGCTGCTGACCCCACGCATCATCGGGCTCGCGGCTGGAATGGCCGCAATCGGCGCGATGCAGTATGCATGGAACATCCGGACGCTCTGGTTCCTGCCTCAGCCGCCGGACACGATGTGGGCCACCGCGCAGACGTTCTGGTTCGACGTCACGAAATCGGACTGGCGCGACACGATGATGCTGAGCGTCCCACAGTCGATGCTGCGCGATCACGCGGCGATGTACTGGTTCGACCTCAGGCAGCAGTTCGGGGTCCCCGGCGCGGCCGCCGCCCTGGTCGGCGCGATCGACCTGGCCTGGCGCGTCCCACGGCGCGCGGCCCTGATCTTCGCGCTCTACGCAGCCAATCTCGCGTTTGCGTTCGGCTACAACGTCGGCGACGCGCATGTCTTTTACCTGCCGTCGCATCTCATGGTGGCGCTGCTCGCCGGAGCCGGCGCGGCAGCGGCGGGCAACATCGTCTCGCGCCGCCTTCCGCGGGGTGCCGCTTTCGGGGTGGCGCTCGCGCTCTACGCCGCCGCCCGCGCGTACGCTGATTTTCCGGCGCTCGATCGCAGCCGCGATGACCGGGCGATCACGGTCCTCGACTCCCTGACGTCGGGCGTGGACGACCAGCGCTCGATTCTGCTCGTGGATCTCAACTGGCAGATCGCAAACGGCCTGTCGTACTTCGCCAAGGTGACGAAGCCCGAGGTTGCGGCGGTCCGGGTGCGCGATGTCCTTCTCTACGCGCCAGCGCTCGTTCGCGCGAACCTGTTAGCCGGCCGTGACGTGCTCGCGACGGCGCAAGCGGCGCGACTGCTGACAGATGCCTACGGTCCGATGTTCGAGACCCGGCTCGAACGAGAACCGGAGACACTCGACGCGGTCGCGCGCGGCGTCCCGGCGGGAACGCGCTACGTCCTATGCGTCCTGAAGCCGACTCGAGACTTCCCCATGGATCGAGATGACCTCGGTCGAGCGTTGCGGACGTTGAACGGTGGCAGCGCCGTCTCGATGCCGCCCGGTGACTACGTCGTCGAGGCAGGCGTTGCCGGACAGCGAGCGACGCTTGCCTTCGGTTCGGATGTGCCGTTCGCAAAACGGGTCGATATCGCGGGCGTCTCGGTGGAGATGCGGATGGAAGCCTGGCTGGCCGCCGACACGATCCGTCGCATGGGGTTCGGTCACGTCGTGACGGCCCGTGCCGCGGGCGTCGCCGCGCCCCGCCACCACGCGCTCATCGTCGAGCGTGGGATCAGCTTCGCGACGTTCGACGACCAGGGAAGCCCCCTGCGCACGGCGTACTTCGCGGGCCTCTTCGAAATGCCCGAGCGCTACCTCGTCTGGTAGCTGGTTGCCGGCAAGTCCGTGCTAACGTTGCCTGATGGCTGCCGTTCGCGCTGGAATGCTGACAGGAGTCCTCGCAGCGGCGATCGTGGCGTGCCTCCCGGTGACAAGTCGAGCGGCGGAGCCAACGGCCACCGAACTTGCGCAGAGTCTCCAGAAGCGAATCGACGGCATCAAGGACTTCTCCGCTGATTTCGTTCACGCCTATGAAGGCGGGGTGCTGAAGAAGCGGGTGATCGAGCGCGGGCGGCTGCTGGTCAAGAAGCCTGGCAAGATGCGGTGGGAGTATACCGAGCCGGAAGCCAAGAGCTTCGTCTCGGACGGGGCAAAGCTCTATTCCTACGTCCCGGCCGACAAGCAGGTCATCGTCTCGCCGGTGCCGGCGGACGACCAGGCCACGACGCCCACGCTCTTTCTCGCCGGCAAGGGCAGCTTGACCCGCGATTTCACGGCCTCTCTCGCCGATCTGCCCCCCGGGATGCCGGAGGGAAGTCGGACGCTTAAACTGGTACCCAAGTCACGCCAGCAGGACTACGATTGGCTCATGCTGGTCGTCGACCCGGTCACGCTTGGTATCCGCGGCCTGGTCACGGTCGACGCCCAGGGCGGCAAATCGAGCTTTTCCTTCACAAATCTGAAGGAAAACCTCAATTTGTCCGATAAGGACTTCACGTTCAAGATTCCGCGTGGTGTCGATGTCCTCAGCACCTCCAGCCGCTGATCGCGCTTCGCTCCGGCGTGCTGCGGCCGTCGGGCTGCTGTGCCTGCTCGCCGGCGCCTGCGCCGCCTCGGGCGCTCTGCACCGCGCGCACGCCGCCGAGCGGCGTCAGGATTACGACCTCGCCGTGGTCGAGTTCACCAAAGCGGTACGCCTCAATCCGGACGACACGGAAGCGCGTGTCGCGCTCGAGCGGTCGAAGCTGCGCGCGTCGCAGGATCATTTCAACAACGGACGCCGGCTGGCCGCCACCGGCAAGCTCGATCTCGCGCTCGCGGAATACGAGATCGCCGCCGAGCTGAATCCGGGCAACGGCGAGCTCGACGACGAGTTGCGCTCGACGCGCAACAAGCTGCGCGCCAAGGTCGCGGTCGCGCGCGAAGGCAAAACCGAGCTCCAGACCATCATCGACCGCGCGCGGGACCTGCCGCCGCCGGGGCTCGATCTCCCACAGGGCGTGAAAATGCCCGCGTCGCTCACCTTCCGTGACGCGAGCAGCCGCGACGTGTTCACCGCGATCGCGCGTCTGGCCAACATCAGCCTCATCTTCGATGCGGCGTATCGGGACACGCCCGTCACGGTCGATCTGCGCAACGCCACGCTCGACAGCGCTCTTGACACTGTGGCGGGCGCGACGCGCACGTTTTTCCGCGTCACGGCGCCGAAGACGGTCGTGGTGATTCCGGACACGCCGGCCAAGCGGCGGGAATACGAGGAAGAAGTCGTCCGGACGTTCTACCTGAGCAACGCCGATCTCAAGGAGACCATGGACCTGCTCCGCCTGGTCCTCGACGCGCGCCGGATTTCGCCGACGACAGCGACCAACGCGTTAACCATCAAGGACACGCCCGAGCGCATCGCGGCCGCCGCGCGCGTCCTGTCCGCGATCGACAAGGCCCGGCCCGAAGTGATCGTCGACGTCGAGCTGCTCGAGGTCAATCGAACGCGCCTGAACGAGTACGGTCTCCAGATCGCGTCGCCCAACTCGTCCGGCGCGACCGGACTCAACGGGACCGTGTCGGTCACCACCGACTCGAGCGGCGCGACGACTCTGCAGACATTACGGAACCTCACGGCGTCCGACGTGCTGCTGACGAACCTGCCGTCCCTGTACTACCGGCTCCTGAAGAGCGACTCGAACACGAGAACCCTCGCGAACCCGCAGCTGCGTACCTCCGATGGCGTCGCCGCTCAGGCAAAGTTCGGCGACCGCGTGCCGGTGCCGGTCACGACCTTCGCGCCCATCGCCACCGGCGGCACGCCGCAGCAGCCGATCACGTCGTTCAATTACGAGAACATCGGCGTCAACATCGATATCACGCCGCGCACGCATCACGATGACGACGTGTCGCTCAATCTGACCGTTTCGGTGACGAACATTTCCGGCACGGGGTTCGGCGGTTTGCCCACGTTCGGCAACCGCGAGATCAAGACCGTCATCCGGCTGCGCGACGGCGAGACGAACATGCTGGCCGGCCTGATCCGCGATGACGAGCGCAACGCGCTCGACGGCATACCCGGCTTGAGCGACGTGCCGCTGGTCGGCCGGCTGTTTGCGCACAGCACGAAGTCGACGACGCAGACAGACGTCATCCTGACGCTGACGCCGCACATCATCCGCGTTCTCGATCTCACGGAAGCGGACCTGCGTCCGTTCCGCGTCGGGCGCGACTCGCTGGCGCCCATCACGGAGCTGCCGGCGCTCGAGCCGCCGAAGCCGCCGGAGCCCCCGAAGGACGAGGTCGTCCCGCCCAAGAAGCCCGGCGGCTAGGTGGGCCGCACACGACCATGAGTCTTCGGCTCTATTCTTAGCAACAGCGAACCATTCAACCGCGCAGATCGAACGCTCTGTCGCTGTCCCCAAACCTCTCGAGATCGCCGCAGCCAAGCGCGTGCAGCACGCTCAGCATCGCGTTGGCAAGCGGTGTCTCATTGGGTGCCTTCAGGTGGAGCCCGCCTCGCAGCGCGCCGCCGGCGCGGCCGGCGATGAAGAACGGCACGCGCCTGTGGTTGTGTTGATTCGAATCCCCCATTGCCGATCCGTACAGCAGGAGGGTGTTGTCCAGGATCGTGCCCCCGCCCTCGTCCGGCAGGCGCTGCAGCTTGTCGAGGAAGTACGGAATCAGGCTGACGTGAAACGCATTGAGCTTGGCGAAGTCGACGATCTTCGCTTCCTGTCCGCTGTGATGCGACGTCGGGTGAAACGCGCCGTTGAAGCCGCTCTCCGGATAGACGCGGTTCGAGTTGTCGCGCCCCAGCTTGAACGCGAACACGCGCGTGATATCGGAGGCGAATGCAAGCGCCTGCAGGTCGAACATCATCTTGACGTGCTCTGAGAATGAATCGGGAACGCCGGAGGGCGCGCGGGGCAGATCGCGCGGTGGACCGCTGCGATTGAACCGCTCGACGTTCTGGATGCGCCGCTCGACTTCCCGCACGTTGTCCATGTAGTCGGCGAGCCGCGCACGATCCGCAGCGCCAAGCGTCCGCGTCAAGCGTTGCGAGGACGCGAGAATCCAGTCGAGGATGCTGCGGTCCTCGGGTCTCTTCTCCATCACGCCGAAGAGCTCATCGAAGACGATCCGGGGATTCCGGATCATCGGCAGCGGCCGTGTTGGCGTTGCCCAGCTGATTGCGTCGGTGTAGACGCAGGAGTATCCAAACCCGCAGGCGCCCGACTGGTCGGTCGGCTCGATACACAGCTGCATTGACGGGACCGGCGTGTCGCGGCCGATGCGCTGGGCGTAGATCTGGTCGAGCGACGTGCCCGCCTGCACGTCGCCGCCCTGCGTCCGCCGGGGATGCGCCTGTGTGAGGAAGACGGAGCTCGACCTCGCGTGATCGCCGCCGATCTCGGCGGCGGTAAACGGCTCTGCCGGGTCCACGTCCGTGTTGCTGACGATCGTCAGGTGATCGCGAAACGGCTCGAGCGAACGCAAGCTCGTCGGCTTCAGATCGAAGTCCCGGCCGGTGGCCGCCGGCGCCCACAGGTTCTTCTTGACGCCGATGGGCGCACTGCCGGCCGCCCCGTGCACCATCTCGACGCAGACCAACCGGATCTTCCTGGCCGCGGTCGCGGACGCGCGCGCCGGAACCATCGCGTCGAGAAACGGGACCGCGACAGCGGCGCCGACGCCACGGAGGACCGTGCGCCGCGAAAGGGCTGTCATGGCTTCCGATTCTTCAGCCGCTCCGCGGTCCAGGGGAGGTGCGCGTGACCGGGAAGATCGACCTGCCCTTCGAGCGTGCCGTCCTCCAGGATCTTGCCGTCGATCGTCAGCGTCGCCGCCTCTTTGGCGTTCTCGACGGTGCCCGTCAGCTTGAAGACGCCGTCTGCAATCTCGCCGCTGAGCGCCACCTCAATCTGCTTGTTCGGATCCTGCGTTGGCAGCACGATTGTGCCGGTCAAGGACGTGCCGTCCTGCTTGAGCACCAGCGCCGTAGGAATCACATGTCCGCCCTGCAGACCCATGTTCCACGTACCGGTGATGTTGGGCGCCGCCGCGATCGCGACCAGCGCCGCCACAAGAAACGTCATAGGTGCCTCCCAGGAACGACGTTATCAAGCGCGCGCTGAACCGCGGCTGAACCGGTCGTTCAGCTCCCGTTCAGGTCGTCTTGGGCTATAAGGGACCAGCCGATGCGAGTGCTCGTGGTCGAAGACGAAGCGCGGATTGCTGAGCAACTGTCCGAGCGCCTGTGTGCGGCGGGCTACGCGGTCGACTGTGCGGCAACTGGCGAACGCGCCGATTTTCTCGCTCGGACCGAAAGCTACGACGCCGTGCTGCTCGATCTCGGCTTGCCGAGTGTCGACGGCCTGACCGTGCTCCGCGGCTGGCGTGCGTCCGGGCTGGCCATGCCGGTCATCGTGCTCACGGCGCGCGGCACGTGGCATGAGAAGGTACAGGGCATCGACGGCGGCGCAGACGATTACGTCGCGAAGCCGTTTCAAGTCGAGGAGGTGCTCGCGCGCCTGCGCGCTGTCCTTCGACGCGCGGGCGGTCAGAGTACGGCCGAGCTTCGTGCGGGCAACATCGTGCTCGATCCGCGATTGGCGAAGGTGACCGTCGACGGGGAACCGGTGAAGCTCACGAGCTTCGAGTACCGCGTCCTCGCGTATTTGATGCACCACCGCGGCCGCGTCCTCCCGCAGAGCGAGTTGACGGACCACATCTATCCCCACGCCTCTGATCGCGATTCGAACACCGTCGAAGTGTTCATTGCACGGCTCCGCCGGAAGCTGGGCGCGTCTGCGATCGAAACGGTCCGGGGCCTCGGGTACCGCCTCGGAGCGGACGGATGAGTCGACAGTGAGTGGAAGGTTGAGTGGAAGGTTGAGTGGAAGGTTGAGTGGAACGGCGAGTGGAAGGCCGACCCGCCGCTGGTCCGTCAGGGCCCGCGTCCTGCTGGGCGCTGCGCTCTGGGCGATCGGGTTCTTCCTCCTCAGCACCATCGTCGTGACGCTCAATCCGCGTCTGGTGCCGCTCTTCGCCGGCATTCACCGCCACGCGCACACCGCGGCGGTCCTCACCATCATCTGCCTGGCGGCAGGGTTCGCGCTGATCCGCGCGGGCATCGCACGACTCAATGCGATCCATCCTCGACTCCTGGATGTGCGGCGAGGCACCGCGCAGCGTCTGAGCGGCTCGTATCCAACCGAAGTACAGCCGCTCGTCGACGACCTGAACGCGCTGCTCGACCACCGCGACCAGACCATTCGCCGCGCTATCGCGACCGCCGGCGATCTTGCTCACGGCCTGAAGACCCCGCTCGCGATTCTCCAGCAGGAAGCGGACCGGGCAGAAGCGGCCGGCAATGTCGAGCTCGCCTCGACGATCGGAGATCAAATCGATCGCATGCGGCGGCAAGTCGATCGCCATCTCGCTCGCGGACGCGCCGCCGCGTCCAGCGCCACGGCCGGCGCGCGCTCGTCGGTCCGCGAATCGACGGAAGCGCTTGCGCGCACGCAGGCACGCCTGCGCGGCGAGCGCCGCCTGGACATTCGCGTCGACGTCTCCGCGGATCACATGGTGCGCGCGCAGCGCGAGGATCTCGATGAGATGCTCGGCAACCTGGTCGACAACGCCTGCACGTGGGCGCGTTCGCGCGTCGAGATCGCGTCGTCGATCGCGGATGGCGCGGTCATCATCACCGTGAACGATGACGGCCGCGGATTGCCGGCGGATGCGCGCAAGACGGTCCTGCAGCGTGGGGTCAAAGCCGACGAGGCCGCGCCAGGCTCGGGACTCGGTCTCGCGATCGTCAGCGATCTGGCCGAGTTGTACGGTGGATCGATCGCCCTCCTCGAGTCGGCGCTCGGCGGTCTGTGCGCCGAGATCCGACTGCCGGCGGCGTAGAGAACTCGGAAGTTGTGAGTTCTGAGTTGTGAGTTCTGACTAGGGCAGTTTCGCGACTTTCGCGCCCAACCCCTGCAGGCGCTCCAAAAGCCTCGCGTAGCCGCGCTCCACGGTCTCGAGCGGCGCCAGCCGGCTCTGCCCGTCCGCGGCGAGCGCTGCCGCAATCAACGCCATCCCCGATCGCAAATCGCGGCTGTCCAGCGTGCGCCCGCGCAGCCGGCTCGGCCCGGTCACGATGATCCGGTGCGGATCGCACAGAAACAGATCCGCGCTCATCGCGCTCATCTGCTCGAGCGCGAACAGCCGGAGCTCGTACATCCAGTCGTGCACCAGCGTCCGGCCTTCTGCCTGCGTCGCCAGCACCGTCACCAGGCTGACGAGATCGCTCGGGAAGCCGGGCCACAGCCCGCTCGTGATCCGCGCGGCCGCGCGCGGCGTTGACCGCTCGACGCGGAAGATCTCACCTACCATCCCGCACTGGACGTTCAGGCGCGTCAGCACCGCGCCGACGACCTCCATATCCGCCGCGCGCGCGCCGCGCACGTCGATCTCGCCGCCCGTAATCGCCGCGACCACGGCCCAGCTGCCTGCCTCGATGTAGTCACCCCACAACCGATGCTCGGCGCCGCCGAGACGACCTCCGCCTTCCACCCGGATCGTCGTTGTTCCCTCTCCGCTGATACCAACGCCGAGCTTCCGCAGGAAGACACACAGCTCGACGACGTGCGGCTCGCAGGCGGCGTGGCGGATCTCGCTCAGACCAGGTGCAGCCGCGGCCGCGAGCACGGCGGTTTCCGTGCCGGTAACCGACGCTTCATTGAGATAGATGGACGTCGGCTTCAGGCCATCCGGGACGTCAAGGATGTGGCCGGGGCCGTCGCTGACGCGGGCGCCCATCGACTCGAGCGCTTCGAGATGCGTGGCAATCGTCCGGCGTGCTGGAAAGTCGCCACCGGGTGGCGCCAGGTGCGCACGTCCACGCCGGGCCAGCAATGGTCCGAGCAGGAGCACGGACCCCCGCAGTCGACCCACGAGCGCGCCGTCGGGCTCGTCCTTGAGCACTTCCGGACACCGGATCCGCAGCGTCGTGCCGCCGATCCCTTCGACGTTGGCGCCCAGATCGAGCAGCAGCCGAGCCATGACCTCGACGTCGCTGATGCGCGGTACGTTGGTGAGCACGCACTCTTCGGCCGTCAGCAGGCACGCGGCAAGCAGCGGGAGCGCGGAATTCTTGTTGCCCTCGACGTCGACCGAACCCGACAGCCGCTGCCCGCCCTCAATCAGCAATGTCGACATGAATAGTCCCTGCTCCTGCGTTCGGCCATCCAGCTCACCATTCCCCGAGATAGACAATTTCCTCTCTCAACGCGACGCCGAACCGCTCGCGCACCTCATACCGGCACCGCTCGATCAGCAGGCGCACCTGCGCGGCGGTGGCCGTCCCATCGTTGACGATGAAATTGGCGTGGGTAAGCGACACGCGCGCGCCGCCGACGGCCGCGCCTTTGAGCCCCGCGCGATCCACGAGCGCGCCCGCGGACCACGGAATGCCCTCGGGGACCGTGTCTCGTCCCGGCTGCGGGTTCTGAAAAATACAGCCTGCGCTCGGCGTATCGAGCGGCTGCGTCCGCTTGCGGAACGCGAGCGATTCGCGTGCCGTTGCGCGCAGCCGGACGGGATCGCCGGACGCAACCCGGAATTCGGCCCACAAGAGCACTTCGCCCGTCTCCTGGAGCCGGCTGCGATCGTAGTCGAACGCCATTCGGTCGGCCAGCAGCTCGCGAACCTCGCCCTGGCGTGTCGTGACGCGGGCAGCAGCGACGCGCTCGCCGATCGATCGTCCGCCGAAGTGCGCGTTGCCGAACACCGCGCCGCCGACCGTTCCCGGTGTGCCGGCCCACGCTTCCAGCCCGGCGCGACCGTGAACGATGGTCCAGCGGACAAGACCGTTGATCGTCACGGCCGCATCGGCCCGTACCGCTTCCCCCCCGATTTCACGCACCTCGCCGCCGCGCGGGCGGATGACGAGCCCGCGAACGCCGGCATCGGAAATGAGGACGTTCGATCCGCCGCCGAGCAGCGTCACGGCCTCACCGGCGGCCGCGGCCAGGCGCAGGAGCTGGACGACCTCGTCGCTCGTGCGCGTTTCGACGAGCCAGTCGGCAGAGCCGCCGACCCGGAACGTCGTGAAAGGCGCCAGCGGCACGCCGCGCCGCGCGCGGGCGCCAAATGCCGCGCCCAGCGCCGCCTCGAGGCTGATCACGCCGGCGCCATCCGAAGCAGGAGTTGTTCCTGCGCAATCAGCGCCGCGAGCGCCTCTCGAGCCGAGCAGACGGCGAACGTCAGCTGATCGCCCGGCGCGAGCTGCGCCGCGAGCGGCAGATCGGCGGTGATGGCGGTCGCGATCTGCGGGTACCCACCGGTCGTTTGACGGTCCGCCATGAGCAGAATGGGCTGCCCGGATGCCGGCACCTGGAGGGCGCCGAGGGGCGTTGCATCGGAAACAATGTCCGCGCCGCCGGCATGCGCGAGCGGCGGCCCCACCAGCCGGAACCCCATGCGATCGGAATTCTGAGCGATGGCGTACGGCGAGGACTGGAGGACGTCGAGCGCCTCGTTCGAAAAGCGCTCCCGCTGCGGACCGGGAAGCACTCGCACCCGCGCGTGGCCGGCCGGCAGAGGAACGATGAGGTCGGGCGGCCTTGCGGCCCGGCGTGTGGACGCAGCCGGTCCGAGCGGCAGCCGATCCCCTACTCGGAGCGCCCGGCCCTCGTGTCCGCCCATCGCGCTGATCACATGAGTGGAGCGACTCCCCAGAACTGGCGGTACAGCGATGCCTCCTCCAACAGCGAGATAGGCACGCGCGCCCTGCGCACGCGCGCCGAACCTGAGCCTGCCTCCCGCGCCAACCAGAAACGCGCCCGCCCCCGACCCGGAGGCGACCGGCCGCCCGTCCACGGTCAGCGCGAACTTCGCGCCTGCGACCGCGACGACACGCTCGTCGTCGAACTCCAGCTCCGGGCCGAGCAGGGTGATTTCGAGTCCCGCCGCGTCCGGGTCGTTGCCGACGAGCGCGTTGGCCAGGCGGTGCGAAAAGGGATCCATCGGTCCGGCGACCGGCACGCCCCGCGACTGGAACCCCCACCGGCCACGATCCTGAACCGTGGTAAGCATCCCCGGCTTGATCACAAAGAGGGCCACGCCTCGTACTCCTCGGGGCCGATCGCGTAGAACTGCACGCCGTCGCCCGCTTTCATGAGAAACGGATCCGCGCGAGTCGCGTCGAACGGCTTCAGGGGCGTCCGGCCGATCAGACGCCAGCCGCCGGGCGTCGCCGCCGGGTACACGCCAGTCTGAGCGCCGGCGATGCCGACCGATCCCACTGGCACGCGCACGCGTGGCGTCGCACGGCGCGGCATGGCAATGCGCTCGTCTACCGTGCCGAGGTATGCGAATCCCGCGACAAACCCCAGCATGAACACCCGATACATCACTTGCGTATGAAGGCGCACGACCTCTTCCTCGCTCGCGCCGGCATATGCAGCGACGTCGTGCAGATCAGGGCCGTGGTCTCCGCCGTAGCACACCGGAACGCGCACGAGTGCCGCCGCTGGAGCATCGCCCGTCGCCGGACGGGCGGCCGAACGCTCGAGATGCGCGAGCAGGCGATCGTAATCGACCCGCAGGGGATCGAAGTACACGGCAACAGTGCGATACGTCGGCACCACATCCCGCACGCCGGCGAAGGACGCCCGCTGGATGGAGTCGGCCAGGGCGATGGCGTCGGCGTTGACGGCCGGGTCAATGCCTCCGCCGGGTCCGTCGAGCTCGACGACGATTGCCGAATCGCCCGCCGGCACGATGCGCGCGCTCACGCGAGCGCCTGGATCAGCTTCTGATGGATGCCGCCGAACCCTCCGTTGGACATCACGACGACGAGATCACCGGGACGCCGCTCGCGCGCGATGATCTCCACGATCTCCTCCACAGACGACGAGTCTCGCGCCGCCTGGCCCCGGCAGCGCAGGTCGCTGATCAGCTGGGGCACCGACAGCCGTTCCGCCTCCGGCAGCTTGGATCGGAAGATCGGCGCGACGATGACCTCGTCCGCGGCGGCAAATGCCCGGGCGAAGTCATCCTGGAACACCCGCCGGCATGACGACGCGGATCTTGGCTCGAAGACAGCCCAGATGCGCGACGCCGGGTTCGCGGCGCGCACACCAGCGATGGTCTCGGCAACGGCGGTGGGATGATGAGCGAAGTCGTCGTAGACCGTCACGCCGCCAGCGACACCGACCACCTCGAGTCTCCGCTTCACTCCGGCAAACGTCCCCAGCCCCTCGGCGATTCGCTCCACGCTGACGCCGATTTCCGTTGCCACGGCAATCGCGGCCGTAGCGTTTCTGACGTTGTAGGCTCCCACGAGCGGCACCTGGAACACACCGAACGGTGAGCCGTGTCGCCGTACCTTGAAGCGCGTGCCGCCGTCGACCGACTCGAGGTCGTGCGCCTGCCATTCGACATCTTCCCCGGTGCCGAACGTCTGCGCGCGGGAGACGGCGCTTCCGGTCAGTGCCCGCGCGCCCGGGCTGTCAGCACCCACGATGAGCAACCCGCGCCTCGGCACGAGGTTGACCAGCCGCCTGAAGGCCATCGACACCGCCTCGAAGTCGGCGTAAATGTCGGCGTGGTCGAACTCCACGTTGGTGATGACGGCGATGTCGGGAACGTACTTGAGAAACTTGGCCGTCTTGTCGAAGAACGCGCTGTCGTACTCGTCACCCTCGATCACGAACTCTCTGCCAGAACCGAGGCGATAGCTGGACCCATGATCCCCGAAGTTCCGCGCGATCCCACCGACGAGCACGCTCGGGTCCACGCCGCCATGCGTCAACAGCCAGCCGGTCAGCGCTGTCGTCGTCGTCTTGCCGTGCGTGCCGGCAATGACGATGGACCGGGCGCCCCAGAGGAAATGCTCCCGAACCGCCTCGGGCAGCGAACAGTACCGGATCTTCCGGTCGAGCACTTCCTCGAGCTCGGCGTTCCCGCGCGAGATCGCGTTTCCCACCACAACCAGATCCAGGTCGCCGGTGACGTGCTCGGCTGCGTAGCCGCTCATGACGGGAATGCCCTCCGCGGCGAGAAAGTCGCTCATCGGCGGGTAGACGTCCTGGTCCGACCCCCGGACGTCGAAGCCCTTCCGCTTCAGCATCGCCGCGAGCGTCGCCATTGCCGTCCCACATACGCCGATCAGATGGATCTTGTGATCAGGCAACTGCGGCCTCTTCGATGACGAGCGCGGGTACGGCGCCGCCGACCACCCGACAGCGCACCCCGAGCGGGAGGGTCATGGCGGGTCCGGTTGTGTGCCCGGACGGAAAGCCGATCAGCACGGGGCCCGGAAAGTCCGCGAAGAGATCGCCCATGACCGCCCTCGCGGTGGGATTGCCGGATGGCTCGTCGCAGTTGGGCAGCTCCCCGATGACCACGGCGGCGGCCCTGGCCAGGATTCCGCTCTGCCGAAGCTGGGTCACCATCCGGTCGAGGCGGTACGGCCGCTCGCCGACCTCGTCGAGGAACAGCACGCAACCGGGCGGCGGTGAGAACGCAAACGGCGTCCCGAGCGATGCCAGGAGCTGCGTGATCGTACCGCCGAGGAGAAGGCCGCCTGCCTCGCCCGCGCGCAGCGTTTCGAGCGCCGGAGCCGTCAGCTCGCCCATCGGTTCGCGGCACGTCAGCGCCGACAGAAACGAACGGCGGTCGTAGCCGCCGGCACTGCCGACATTGTCGACATTTTCGACTTTATTCCCAGGGCCGCGCCCCAACCGGCCGGCGAGCATCGGACCGTGGAACGCGGTCAAGCTGCAGGTGTTCGTCAGAAACGTGAGCACCGACGTGAGATCGCTGTACCCGACAAACGGCTTGCGCGCGCGGCGCGCCTCTTCCGGGTCGAGCAGCGGCAGCACCTGGACGCTGCCGTATCCTCCGCGCACGCCTATCAGGCCCGCGATCGCCGGGTCGTTCCACGCTCTGCTGATGGCGGCCGCCCTGACCTCCGGCGATCCTGCGACATATCGTTCTCGCGCGAACACCGAGTCGTCGTACACGGGCTCGAACCCCAGACGGCGGATCTCGTCGACGCCGCGGTCGAACTCCTCGCGCTTGAAGGCGCTCGCGGGAGCGACGACCGCGAGACGGTCGCCCGGCGTGAGTGCCCGAGGCTTGAGCATCACAGGAATTGCGTCATCTCGTCGGCGATCGCCCGATGCTCGTCACGGCCGAGTGCCGCACGGAGCGCTCTGCCGGCCAGGGGCCGCGGGCTGCCGGCCCGCGTCAAGAACCGTTCTTTCGCCAGACGCTGGCGTTTCAACGAGTCCTCCACCTGCGTGATCGAGAGGCGGTTGTCCTCGACGGCGCGGACAAGGGCCTCGAGCGACGCGGCCTGCGCCTCGTGGTCGCCGCTGCAGATCAGCACGCCGTCGCAGCCGGCCTGGATGGCCATGACCGCGGCGGCGGACACGGCGTGTTCGTTCGCGATTGCCTTCATCTCGAGGTCGTCGCTGAGCACGACCCCGCCGTAGCCAAGCTCGCCGCGCAGGATGCCGGTCACGATGCGCTTCGACAGCGTGGCCGGCCGCGTGTCGTCGAGCGACGGCACGAACACGTGGGCGGTCATGATCGACGCGACGCCGCACGCGATCGCCGCCCTGAACGGGGCGAACTCCACCTCGCGGAGCCGCTCGGGCGGGTGCTCGACGAGCGGCAGCTCGTGATGCGAGTCACTGCTGGTGTCCCCATGCCCTGGAAAGTGCTTGCCGCACGCCGCAACGCCCTCCGCCTGCAACACACGGACGATGGCGCTGCCCAGCCGCGCGACGCCGGCGGCTGTGTCGGCGATCGCGCGGTCGCCGATGACGGGATTCTTCGGGTTCGTGTGGATGTCGAGCACCGGCGCGTAGTCAAGCGTCACGCCGACCGCCTTCAACTCGGCCGCCAGCGCGCGCGCGAAGCGTTCGGCAAGGTCCACGCGTCCGCTGCGACCGAGCGTGGCCATCGGCGGCCACTCCGTGAACGGGGACTTGAGGCGCGCGACCCGTCCGCCTTCCTGATCGATGGAGACCCAGAGCGGCAGCTCCGGCCCCAGGCCCGCGGCCTCGAACGCGAGCCCGGCCACCTGCTCCGGGTCGGCGACGTTGCGCGCGAACAGGATCACGCCGCCCAGGCCGAACTCCTTTGCGAGCGACCGCAGCTCCACGGGCATCTGCTCGCCGTTGAACCCGGCGATGAGCAACTGCCCGACGTGGCGGCGGAGCGCGCTTGGCGACATGGCCCACAAATTCTATCAAGCAAACGAATCGTCTGCGGGGCCGCAGGAGCGCGGGGGCTGTCGACGCGATTCGAGGTTTCGGCCGATGGATCCGTATAATCGGCCGGTGCCACTCGTCTCTTCTGCACCGACCCGCATTGATCTGGCCGGCGGTACGATCGATATCTGGCCGCTCTATCTCTTTCACGACGGCGCGTCGACGGTGAATGCCGCGATCAGCCTGCGGGCGCACGCGCGCGTCGAGGCGCGTGACGACGGGCGCGTCGAGCTGCGCTCGATCGACGCGGGCCGGTCCGTCGGGGCCGCCCACTGGTCCGACCTGGATGGCCGCGGCGAGCTGGCCCTGCTCGCGCTGCTCGCCCGCCACTATCGCCTCGACAACGCCACGCTCACGACCCGCGGAGAGTCGCCAGCCGGCGCCGGCATCGCCGGCTCGTCGGCACTGACGATCGCGGTGTGCGGCGCGCTCGCGAAATGGACCGGCGCGTGCGCGGACCCGGATCATCTGCTTCAGGTGGCGATGAACGTGGAATGCCAGGCGATCCGCGTGCCGACCGGCGTGCAGGACTACCGGCCGGCGCTCTTTGGCGGCATCGCGGCCATCGAGCCGCGAACAGACGGCGTCTCGCGAACGGCGATCGACGTCGACCCGCAAGCACTCGAACGACGGATCGTCCTGGCGTACACCGGCGCGCCGAGGAATTCCGGCACCAACAACTGGGAAATCTTCAAGCGGCACGTCGACGGCGACGCCCACATCTTTGACTGCTTCGAGCGGATTCGCGACACCGGTGTCGCCATGCGGCGCGCGCTCGAGCGCGAAGACTGGGATGAGGTCGGTCGTCAGATCTCGATCGAGTGGGAGAACCGGAAGCGCCTCGCGCCGGGTGTTACGACGCCGGTCATCGAGGACCTGATGGCGAGGGCCAGGGCGGCGGGCGCGGTGGCGGCGAAGGTCTGCGGCGCAGGCGGGGGCGGCTGCCTGTTCTGCTACGGCCTTCCGAGCGCCCGCGACGCGGTGGCGCGCGCGCTGGCAGACGGTGGCGCGCGTCTTCTCGACTATCGCATCGAGACCGAAGGTTTGAGGCTTGAATAACCTCTCCATCGCCCGGCTCCTTCGGGAGATCGCCGATCTGCTGGAGATCAAGAGCGACAATCCGTTCAAGATCCGCGCGTACCGCAACGGAGCCGACATCGTCGCCAATCATCCGCACGACCTCGCCCGACTGGACGAGGCCGGCCTGAGGGAGATTCCGGGGATCGGCAAGGACCTGGCGTCGCGCATCCGGGAGATTGCCCTTACCGGCGGCGCCGAGTTCCACCGGGAGCTGGTCGCGCAATTTCCTCCGAGCATCCTGGACCTGCTCCACCTGCAGGGAGTCGGACCCAAGACGGTCGCGGTTCTGTACCGCGAGCTCGGCGTCCGGACGATCGAGGACCTCGAGCAGGCCGCTCGAGACGGCCGTGTCCGGGCGCTCCACGGCATGGGGGCGAAGAAGGAATCGCTCATCATCAAGGCGCTGGACGAGCGGAGGCGTTTCGCGGGCCGGCACCTCCTCCCGCATGCTCACGCCGCGGCGGAGGCGCTCATCGCTTTTCTCTGCCAGCGGGTGCCCGACGCCGCCATCGAGGCGGTCGGGAGCCTTCGCCGGGCCACGGAGACCTGCGGCGACCTCGATCTCCTGACGTCCGGCACGTCCGCGCCGCTCATGGACGAATTCGTCCAGCACGAGCTCGTCGAGCGCGTCCTCGGCCGGGGCGAGACCAAGTCGAGCGTGCTGCTGCGCGGCGGGTTCCAGGCCGACCTGCGACTCGTTACCCCGGACAGCCGGGGCGCGGCGCTCCAGTACTTCACCGGGTCGAAGCCGCACAACATCGCCTTGCGGGATCGCGCGATCGGCCTCGGACTCAAGCTCAATGAGTACGGCGTCTTCCGCGTCGACGGCGGCGCCAGGATTGCCGGATCGAGCGAAGAGGAGGTGTACGCCGCGCTCGGTCTGGAGTGGATTCCGCCGGAGCTGCGCGAGATGCAGGGCGAGATCGCGGCGGCCGAGGCGCGGGCGCTGCCCCGCCTGTTGACCCGGGGCGACCTGCGCGGCGACCTGCACATGCACAGCACCGAGACCGACGGGAAAGACGACCTGCGAACCATGGCCGAGGCGGCTCGGGCCGAGGGGCACGAGTACATCGCCATCACCGATCACAGCCAGTCGCTCGCCATGGCGAACGGCCTCGACGAGCGCCGCGCCGCCGCCCACGCCGCGCGGATTCGGGCGCTGGACGCGGAAGGGATCGGTGTACGCGTGCTCGCCGGGATCGAATGCGATATCCGGCCCGACGGCACGCTCGATCTCTCGGACGACTGCCTTGCTTCTCTGGACCTCGTCGTCGCCTCCGTGCACTCCGCGTTCAACCAGGAGCCTCAGCAGATGACCGACCGTCTGCTGCGTGCGATCGAACATCCCCACGTGGACATCCTCGGCCACCCCACCGGGCGGCGGATCCTGAAACGGAACCCGTACGCGTTCGACCTTGACGCGATCATCGACGCGGCGCGCGCGCACGGCGTCGCGCTGGAGATCAACTGCCAGATAGACCGGCTCGACCTGGGCGACGCGCACGCGCGGCGGGCGCGCGAACGCGGCGCGCGTTTCGTCATCTCCAGTGACGCGCACTCCCGGCATGCGCTGGGATCGCTGCGGTGGGGGACGCTGGTCGCGCGGCGAGCGTGGCTGGGCCCTTCCGACGTCCTCAACACGCGGTCGTTCGTCGAGTTCCGCGCGCTGCTCCGGCGCAACACCGATCGGGCCCGCGTCGGGCCGGAGGCCTGAGTGATGCGGCTGCCGATGCTGTCCGCGCAGGACACCCTCGCCGAGATCAGACGCCTGTACTTCAGCGCAACACGGGAGACGATCCAGGCCGACCTCGCCAGGGCGTTGGACCTGCTCAAGACGCTGCCGAGCGAGGAAGAGCGCGAGCGCGCGACGGTCTACATGGAGGGGCTCGCCCAGATGCGCTCGGACTGGGGCAAGGCAGGAGCGAAGGGCAAGGGGAAGCGGAGAAGGGGAAAGGGAGAGGATTGATCTGGCTATCTGGCTATCTGGTTATAGGCGCTACGAGCGGCCGCTGGTGCTCGACACCACTTTCTTGCGCGCTGCCACACGCAGCGGCTCCGGGACGTTCCGGTCGACCGACAGTTGAGTGATATCACGGTCGTTCAGCCGCGCCATCATGTTCATCGACATCGCCAGGGGGGTCTTCGGGTTCTTGACGAGCCCGAGCAGGACGCCGTAGTTCTTCGTCCACGCGCGGTTGTTGCCGATGATCCGCAAGACCTCATCCGACACGTTGGTCATCCGGGCGATGCCCTCAACCTCGGGCTCGGACAGCTTCGGGCTGCTCAGCACGGCCGCCGCGATCATCTTGTTGGGATCGCGGATGAGGAGCGCCCGCATCTCGCGCGTGCCCTTCACCGCCGCCTTGAGCCGCTCCGTGAACCCCATTCTCGCGATCCGCTGGACGGCGGTGTCGCGATCCTCGTTCTCGTCGAATTCCTCGGCGGCCTCCGGTGAGTCGACCAGCGGTTCCTCGGCCTCGATCGCCGGGATCTCATCCGGAAATAGTCCGCGATCCGCGAAGAACTCGCGCAGCCCGACCGAAACGTCCGACCTCGCGAGAAACTTCCGGAGGCTCTCGATCGGAATCCGATCCAGCGTCGACCCGGCGATCCCCCGAATCTCCGGGTCGGCGTCGTCGACGAGGAGGACCAGAATCGCGAGCTGTTCGTGCGCGCGAGTGGCCAGCCCGCCCTGCGCCGCGAGCAGGCGCACGTCGCGGGCCACTTCACCTTTCTTGAAGAAATCGAGAAGCGGCGTGGGCGCGCTCATCGTGTCTGGAGGAACTCTTTGAAGTTGGACGGCGTCACGCGTGCGGTGATCACCTCACCGATCTTGCCGAGCGCGCGTGCCTCCGCCCCGTTGAGCATCATCTTCACCGCTGCGGCATCGCCAGCCGTCAGCACCATCTCCCGCTTCACCTCGACGGTCTCCTGCTGCCCCGGCTGGAGAAGCCGCCCGATGGACTTCCGGCCGTCAACCGTTGCCGAGACCCACACCGGACGGCGTGCGGCAAGCGTGATGGTGAGGCTGTCATCGGACACTCCGCCCGTCGGGGCCGCCGGCGGCGCGGGCGGCGCGGCACCTTGTGACGCCGGCACGGCCAGCGAGCTCTCCGCTGGTGCCACCGCGCGCGCTGGCGCCACGGTGCCCGCCGATGCGGGGGTGCCCGCCGGAGGAGCCGGCGCCGTCGACGCCTCCGTAGCGACAGCTGGCGCGGAAGCGGACTCGCCGGGCGCCTTGATCCCGCGCGGTGATTCCGGGACAGTCGCCCTGGCAGTCGTCGGCGGGCTCGTCGCTGTGCCGGTCCCGCGATCCGACATCGTGAAGTACAGCACGCCGCCCGCCAGCGGGATACTGACGAGCAGAATCCAGAGGGCCGAGCTCGCCATGCGACGATCGCTCTCGAAGGACTCGACGTCCTCCGATTGTCCCGCGCGTGGATGCCCCGCGGTGACCGAGTCCTGAGGGAACTGGCCAATGAAATCCTGAATCGTCGTTTCGGGATCCAGGCCTACCTCCTGAGCGTACGAGCGCACGAACGCCCGGCTGAAGATGCCGCCGGGCAGGCGGGAGATGTCGTTGCGCTCGAGCGCTTCCAGCACTGCAATCGCGATCTTCGTGCGGTCGGCGATCTGCCGAAGCGACACGCCCTTTCGCTCGCGCGCGGCGCGCAGCTTGCTGCCGATGTCGCCTGGCCGATCTGCGCTCATTTCCTCGAAAGGGAGCTTATGTTAGAAAGCCACGTTTGGCGCTGTCAAACTGTCTCCGCACCGCAGCGACGATGTCCGACGCCGGCGTGTCGGCGAACAGCGAAATGGCCGCGATCCCCGCCGCACCGGTCGCTGCGACCTCCGGCAGACGCTCGAGCGTGACCCCGCCGATGGCCAGCACGGGGATCGCCGTAGCGCGCACGATGGCGCGCAGTCCGTCAGGGCCCATCCAGGATGTTGCGCCGGCCTTCGACGCCGAAGGGAAGACGGTCCCGGCAATCAGGTAGTCTGCGCCCGCCGCCGCGATCGCGTCCCCCGTCGTGCGCACGGATCGGCCGATCAGAAAATCCGCCGGGGCCAGCCTCCGCGCCGCGGCCACCGGAAACGAGTCGCCCCGGAGGTGGACGCCATCCGCGCCGGCGGCGATCGCGACGTCGAGGCGATCGTTAATTACCACCTTCGTGGCGGTGCGCCGGCTGACGCGCAGCATCGCGGTCGCGATCGCCATCAGCTGGGCCGCTTCGAGATCGCGCTCCCGGATCTGAATGAGGTCAACCCCGGCCTCAATCGCGTGCGCGGCCTGGCGGAGCAGGCCGTCGAGCGGCTGCGCGTGCCGTCGCCGGTCCGTTACGAGGCAGAGCACCGCGTCACGAGCGCCCGGAGGCTTCGTGGTGCTGGCCGGGCGCGAACAGCAGCGCCAGATCCGCGAAGCCGGCAAACAGGTTCACCAGCCCGAGGCCGGTGACCGCCCCGCGAATGAAGTTGTTCGTCACGAAGGCCTGAAGCGCCGGCCACGCTTCCGCAAAGTAGTTGCGCTCCCAGAACGATGACCAGGGAAGCACCATGAGCAGCAGGCCGACCTCCAGAAAGAACGCGATGAAAACGACACGTCGGACCAGAGCGCTACCCTCTTGCCTGCGTCTTGGCGAGCCGATCCACGCGCTCGTCGATATCGCGGTACGACCCGGCATCGGCCTGCAGCTCGAGGCAGACGTCCAGCGCCCGAGTCACCTCGCCCGAGACCTCGAGTCCCTCCGCCAGCTCGAACAGCACCTCGTGATAGTCCGCGGGTGTCGGCGCGGGGGCCTGCGCGGCCCGCTCGAGCCACTCGACCGCCTGCTCGGTCGATCCCTTCTGCTTGTAGATCCGGCCGAGCATCGAGGCGGTGGCGAACCGCAGTTTCGGTGTCCGCGACGCCTCCTCCAGGGCCGCGATGCAGCCATCAATATCTCCAGCCTCGTGCAGGGCCAGCGCCCGCCGATACTCGCCCTCCGCGGCGGTCACCATGGACTTGCGTGTCGCCTCGCCGCGCAGCTGCTCGAACACCTCCTCGAGATCTGGCACGGGCGCGTCGGAGGGCGCCGCCTGGCGCTCGGTCGGTGAAGGCGCAGGAGCAACGGGCACCTCAGCCGGCGGTCGTTTGAGGTCGTTCAGCACGATGCTCAAGTCGACCTCGACATTCTCGGATTTCGCCTGGACGGCTGGCAACGAGACAGGCAGCGGCTCGAGCTCGCTCAGCAGGCTCTCGATATCGATCGCGTGAGACCGGGCCGGCGGTCCAGGCGGCAGCGGCGGCTGGCTCGGGGTCTGCAGAGTATCGGAGGTGTCCAAGGTCTGGTGGGCGGTCTGGCGGGTGGCCGGCGCGTCCGGGATCTCCGCGCGTCCCGCTTCGAGAGACGGCAAATCGTTCAAGTCCGTGCTCGTAAACGGCGACTGCCCGCCCAGCCGGTCCGCGATGATCGCGTCCGGATCGGGCTCGTTCATCATCACGAGCGCCCGGCGGAATCGGTCGATGTTCACCCGCTCCCACGGCTCGCGCGCGACGAGATCTTCGGCTATGAACCGGGCCTCGGATGTCATCCCGGCCGCGAGGTACGCGTCCGCCAGGAGTGCCTGCGCCGCACACATCCGCGACTCGAGGCCGCCATCGACACACACTTCCACCAGCCGCATGAGCGCCGGGATGTGGTTCGGCGCGTGCCCGGCGAAGTCGCTGAGCAGCGCCGCCGCGGCGACCCAGTCGCGGCTTTCCACGACCGTTTCGACGACGAGTCCGACAATCGCGAAGCCAGCGTCCGGCGCGGTTTCCGCGACAGCGCAACCGAGCTCTCCGACGGCAGCCGCGCGAGTCGCGTCGAGGCTCAACAGCCGCCGCACGATGCTGACCGCCTCGTCGACCTGACCCGCGCGCACCCGGATGTCGGCCGCTATCATCAGGAGCTGCGGATCGTCGCCGGCCGTCTCAGTCGTCAGGTATTCCGCCGCACGGCCCAGGTCTCCGCGCTCGACGAACGCGCGGGCCAGGAGCGTGCGAATCTCGTGGTCGCCCGGGTCCAGGCGCGCCGCTTCGACCCGCACCTCAACGGCCTCGTCGTGGCGCCCGCGCAGATCGAGGCCGTCCGCCAGCCACTTGAGCTCGGGTGCCGTACTCGACCACTCGCGCGCCCGCGGGAAGTCCTCCGCCGCCATGTACGCGTCCACGATCTGTCGCCGCAGGTCGGCGGCGTCGGGCGCGAGCCGCGCGGCCCCCTGAAGCGCCTCGGCGGCATCAGCGTGGCGGCCCCGGCCGGCGAGCTCGAGGGCGATCTGCTTCAGATCGCGGATCGCACCGTCCACATCCCCGACCTCCACGCGCGCCGCCGCGGCACGCGCCCGCCCGACGTAGTCGGCGGGGTCGAGCGTGCCGATCTGAATGCGGATCTGCGCCGCGCCTTCGCCGTCGCCGCGGGCGCGCCGCGTTTCCTCGACGGTTGCGAGATACGAGCGCGCGTCCGCCAGGGTGCCCTGGGCCGCCGCGAGGCTCGCGGCCTGCAGCAGCGCGCGCTCGTGGTCGGGTTTGAGCTTGATGACCTTCTTGTAGAGCGCCGCCGCTTTCGGCAGAAATCCCTCGTCGCTCAGGCTATCGGCGATGCGGAGGAACTGCTCGACGGCCCTGTCGGGCTGCGCGGCGCGCACGTACAGATCGCCCAGCGCGTTTGCGGTGTTCCAATCCCTCGGCTGATCCTCGACGACGCGCAGGTATTCTGCGATGGCGGGCTCGAGTTTCCCCTGGCGCAGCAGCTTCTCGGCGTTGCGCAGCGTCGCGGCGCGATCAATGGGCACGTACGCTCAAATGTTATCAAACAGCGTCGGGGGACGGAACGACCGGCGGTGGACGTCGGAGTAGCCAAAGCGTGCAACCGCGTCAAGATGGTCCGCCGTCGCGTAGCCCTTGTGTCGATCGAATCCGTAGCGCGGGTCGCGGCCGTGCAGATCCTGCATCATGCGATCGCGAGTCACCTTGGCGACGATGGAGGCGGCAGCGATCGCCGAGCAGCGGCGGTCGCCATGGGGCACGCCTCGCTGCGCCATCGGGAGTTCCGGGACGCGAAACGCGTCCACGAGCACCACATCGGGCAGCGGGCACAAGGCGAGAACGGCGCGCTGCATGGCGCGCAGCGAGGCCTGATGGATATTGACCCGGTCGATCTCATCGGGGTCAGCCCAGGCCACCGCCCATGCGATTGCCTGCCTCACGATGTCGTCGTACAGCTCGCCACGCTCGACCGCCGGCACGAGCTTGGAATCGCTCACCCACGGGATGTGCCGGTCCGGATGCAGCAGCACAGCGCCCGCGACGACGGGACCCGCCAGGCAGCCGCGTCCCACCTCGTCCACGCCCGCGACGTGCACGAAGCCGAGGCGGCGCAACGCGTTCTCCAGAGTGCGGGTCGCTGGAACGCGGGACATTGGGGAAGGTAGAACTTAGAAGTTATGAGTTATGAGTTATGAGTTATGAGTCGGAACTCAGGACTCAAAACTCAAGACTTCGTCACGTTTCATCCCTTCACCGTGTCCTTCATCCGCGCGGCTTTACCCTTCAGATCGCGCAGGTAGTACAGCTTCGCTCGGCGCACGCGCGCGGACTTCGTGACCTCGACCTTCTGAATGGTCGGCGAGTGCAGCGGAAAAATGCGCTCGACACCCTGGCCGAACGAGACCTTGCGCACGGTAAAGGACGCCCGCGTGCCGCCGCGGTGAATCCCGATGACCACACCCTCGAAAATCTGGATGCGCTCCTTGTCACCCTCCCGCACCTTGACGTGCACTTTCACCGTGTCGCCGGCCCGCATCACCGGCCGCGCGGCCAGCTGTGGCTGCTCAACGAGTTCCATCGCTCCCATCACACCCCTCCAATTGGAGAATTACAGGATCGTCCGCGTCACCTGGCCTTGCCCTTTACCCGCCCGTTCGGCCACGCTGCTTCCCCGCCGTCTTCCCCACCGTCCTGCAATTCCCGAAGCAGTTCTTCTTCCTCCGCGTCGAGATCCGCGTCCGCCAGCAAGTCGGGGCGGCGCTGCAGCGTCCGACTCAGGGCCTCCCGCTTGCGCCAGCGGCGAATCTCGGCGTGGTTTCCCGACAGCAGCACATCGGGCACGACGAGAACCCGTTCGCCGCTCGGTATCTCCGCCGGCCGCGTGAAGTGCGGGAAGTCGAGCAGCCCGCGGCTGAACGAATCCTCCGTCACCGACCGCGCGTCGCCGACCACACCGGGCACGAACCGCGCGACCGCGTCGAGCACGACGAGAGCTGCCAGCTCGCCGCCCGTCAGCACATAGTCGCCAATCGACAGCTCTTCGGTCACCCGCGCCCGCACCCGATCGTCAAAGCCTTCGTACCGCCCGCAGAGCAGCACGATGTGTCCCGCGCGGCTCAGGCGCTGCGCCTCGACTTGCGTGAAGCGCGCGCCCTGGGGTGACGTCATGACCACCACGAGCGGCGACCCGCGCTCCGCTTCGATGCGATCGAGGGCCCGAAAGATCGGATCCGGCTTCAGCACCATGCCGGGTCCACCGCCGTACGGCACGTCGTCCACGACGCGATGTCGATCGGCCGTGAAATCGCGCAGGTCGTGCACCCTGACGTCCAGGGTTCCCCGGTCGATGGCCCGGCCCAGGATCCCGGCCGCCAGCGGCGCCTCGATCATCGCCGGGAAGATCGTGACGATGTCGAATGTCAACACGTCTTCCCCGTTCGCGCTCAACCGGACCGCGCGTTGAGATCCAGCAGCCCGTCCGGTGGCGCGATCACGATTCGCCTGCGGCCGGGGTCGATCGTCCTGCAGATGTCCGCGACCAGCGGGACGAGAATCTCGCCCGCCGCCCCCTCGACGACCAGACGGCTGCCACCGAAGGCCGTCTCCACGTCCTTCACCACGCCCACGGGCCGGCCCTCGCCTGTCTCCACCTGACAGCCGATCAGGTCGTGATGGTAGAACGTCCCGGCCGGCAGCGGGCGCAGCTGCGACGCCGGGATCCGCAGCTCCAGTCCCGCCAGCGCGGCTGCGGCAGTCATCGTCTCCACACCCTCCAGCCCCATCACGGGGCGGTCGCGATGGAAACGGACGCTCGAGATCCGCATGGGCTGAACCGTCCCACCTCGCTCCGCGAACAGCTCGGCGCCCACCCGGAAGCGCTCGCGTGGGAAATCGGTCTCGGGGTTCACGATCACCTGGCCCCGGATCCCATGCGTCCGGGCGATCCGCCCGACCACGGCCATCTCGGCCCAAACGGGTGCCATGGCCATCCCCTTCTCCAACGCTACCGGCTCTCTCGGCTCTCCCGGATCTCGAGCGTCACATCCTTGCCCTCACGCTCGCCCGCGGTCGCCGCCAGTGTCCGCAACGCCGCCGCGGTCCGGCCCTGGCGGCCTATCAATTTGCCCAGGTCCGACGACGCCACGAACAGCTCGATGAGCGTCTTGTGTTTGTGTTGCGACTCGGTCACGCGGACATCGTCGGGCCGATCGGTCAGCGCCTTGGCGAGCACCTCGACCACCGCGCGCACGCCGGTCCCCTCTGGTCCGGGGGCCCCTGCCCCCCGGGACGCGCCATCGGTCAAGCCTGCCATGGCGCGCTACTTCGACGCCGCCGCAGGGACAGACGCCACGGGCGCAGGCGCCGGCGTCAGGTGCCGCGCGATCAGCGTGCGGACCGAATCGGACGGCTGCGCGCCCTTGCCGATCCAGTAGTCGACGCGTTCCTTGCTGACGTGCACAAGGGCCGGCTTCATCCGCGGGTTGTAGTGTCCGAGGATCTCGACAAAGGAGCTGTCGCGCGCGGCGCGCGAGTCGGTGACGACGACGCGGAAGAACGGGCGCTTCTTCGAGCCCGCCCTCCGCAAACGGATGGCAACCATTCGCTCTCTCCTGAAGGGCGCCCGGGCTCGCTCCCGATCGCCTGTTTCGCTCCGATCGCTCACCGGCCCCATCGAGAGGGCGCACTGTTCGCGCGACGAGCCCGCCGCGATCAGCGGCGGTTCCGGAGCATCTGCATCGCCTGGCGGCGGGCGTTTCTCCCGCCACCGGCCAGCCCGGCCATGCCGCCGAGCTGCTTCAACATCTTCTGCATCTGCACGAACTGCTTCAGCAGACGGTTCACTTCCTCCACTGACGTGCCGCTTCCCCGCGCGATCCGCTTCCGGCGGCTGCCGTTGATGATGTGCTGCTTCCGGCGCTCGTCCGGCGTCATCGAGCTGATGATCGCCTCGACGCGCGAAATCTGCCCCTCGTCTATCCCGGGTGCGCCAGCCGCACCAACCTCCCGGGGCCGCTTGCCGCCCGCCAACGCCGTGAGGTTGCCCATGCCCGGCAGCATCCCCATGATCGATTCGAGCGGCCCCATTTTCCGAATCGCTTTCAGCTGATCGCGGAAATCTTCGAGCGTGAACTCGTTCGACCGGATCTTCTCCTCGAGCCGCTCGGCGTCCTCCAGCGTAATCGCCGCTTCGGCCTTCTCGATGAGCGAGAGCACGTCGCCCATCCCCAGCACGCGCGAGACGACGCGATCGGGGTGAAACGGCTCCAGGTCATCGAGCGTCTCGCCGTTTCCCGCAAACGCGATCGGCACACCGACGACCGAGACCACCGACAACGCTGCACCGCCGCGCGCATCGCCGTCGAGCTTGGTCAGCACGACGCCGGTGACGCCGACCCGCGCGTTGAACTCGCCCGCGCTCTTGATGGCGTCCTGGCCCGTCATCGCGTCGGCGACGAACAACCGATCGGACGAGCCGGTCACGTCTTTGATCGCGACGAGCTCCGTCATCAGCTCGTCGTCGATGTGCAGGCGCCCGGCCGTGTCGACGATGACCGTATCGAACCCGAGCGTGGCCGCCTCCGCGACCGCCCCTTTCGCGCGGGCGATCGGATCGAGCTGGTCCGCCGGGTCGTGCACGCGAAGCCCCGCTTGACGCCCGACGATGTTCAGCTGCTCGATCGCCGCGGGACGCTTGACATCGGTCGAGACGAGCAAGGGATGCCGCCCCTGCTTGCTCAACCACCGGCCAAGCTTTCCCGACGTCGTGGTCTTGCCTGCGCCCTGAAGACCGAGCATCAGGATGACGCGCGGGCGGGCGGTCGACGGCGGCAGGCCACCGGCCGCGTTGCCGAAAAGCCCGAGCATCTCATCACGGACGATTCTGACGACCTGCTGCGACGGCACGAGGCCGCGGAGCACGTCTCCGCCCTCCCCCGTAACGGCGTCCATCGCGCGGTCACGCACGCGGTCGACGAACGCCTTTACGACCTTGAAATTGACGTCAGCTTCGAGCAGCGCCAGTCGAATCTCGCGCAGCGCCGCCTCGACGTTCTCCGGCGTCAGCCGCGTCTCGCCGCGTAGTGACTTGAAGGCGTCCTGCAGCCGTCCGCTGAGCGACTCAAACATGATCAGGAGCGCGCACGAGCAGTGTCCGCTAACATGCTCTAGCGCAAACCCTTATCCTAGCACATCGGGGCGCACCCGGGGGCGCAGGGAGTGGTTCACACCGACGACAGCTTGTGACCCAGCTTTTCTTTCTTGGTCTTCAGATAGCGGCGCGTCGATTCCGACGCCGGAATCTCGAGAGGCAGCCATTCGCTGACCGACAGCCCGTACCCTTCGATACCGACGAGCTTGCGCGGGTTGTTGCTCAGCAGCCGCATCGATCGGACGCCGAGCTCGCGGAGAATCTGGACGCCCATGCCGTAGTCCCGCTGATCGGCCTTGAAGCCAAGCCGCTCGTTGGCCTCCACGGTGTCGAACCCTTCGTCCTGCAGCTCGTAGGCGCGAATTTTGTTCGCGAGGCCGATCCCACGCCCTTCCTGATGCAGATACAACAGGATGCCACGGCCCTCGGCCGCGATGCGCTGCATGGCCGTATCGAGCTGCGGCCCGCAGTCGCAGCGCGCCGAGTGGAACACGTCGCCGGTCAAGCACTGGGAATGCACGCGCACCAGCACGTCGCGGCCGTCGCCGATGTCACCCTTGACCAGCGCCACGTGCGTCTGCTTGTCGGCCTGGTTCTCGTAAGCGTGCACGTTGAAATCGCCGTACTCGGTCGGCAGCCGCGCCGACGCGACACGTTTGACGAGGGACTCCGTCCGGATGCGGTACTTGATCAGATCCGCGATGGTGATGAGCGGGAGCCCGTGCCGCTTCGCGAATTTCGCCAGCTGCGGCACGCGCGCCATCGTGCCGTCCTCGTTCATGACCTCGCAGATCACGCCGGCAGGGTACAGCCCGGCAATGCGCGCCAGGTCGACAGCGGCTTCGGTCTGTCCCGCGCGCACCATGACACCGCCGGTTCTCGACCGAAGCGGAAACATGTGTCCCGGCCGGGCGAGGTCGGACGGCCGCGTAGCCGGATCGATCGCCGCCAGCACGGTCGTGGCGCGATCCGCCGCGGAAATGCCCGTCGTCGTGCGGCCCTTTGCCTCTATCGGCACGCAGAACGCCGTCTCGAACGCCGACGTGTTCTGCGACACCATCAGCGGGATCTCGAGCTCGTCGAGGCGCTCGGGCGTCATCGACAGGCAGACGAGCCCCCGCCCGTAGCGCGCCATGAAGTTGATCGCCTCCGGCGTGATCTTCTCCGCGGCAATCGTCAGGTCGCCTTCGTTCTCGCGGTCCTCGTCGTCGACGACAATGACCATGCGCCCCGCGCGAATCGCGTCGACCGCATCCTCGATCCGCGCGAAGGGTGTGTCCCGGGAACGTGCGAGCGCGAGCTTCCGCTGACTCGCGTCCAGCTTGTGCCTTTTCACTGCAACCTTCTTCCGCCGTCTGGCTGTCAATGCGTCGATTCTCCCGGCCGCGCGCCCGTGAGCGTCAGCCCCGCCAGCTCCGCCGCCCTGACCACGTATTTCCCGACCATATCGCATTCCAGGTTGACGCGGTCGCGCGCCTGCGCCCGCCGGAGGTTCGTGTGGTCCATCGTGAACGGCACGATCTGCACATCGAACCGGTCGCCGCCGAGTCCCGCGACCGTCAGGCTGATGCCGTCAATCGCGATCGAGCCCTTGTGAACGATGAATGGCGCCAGCTGCGACGGAAACCCGATCGTCAGCCAGTGGAAATCGGCATCGGGACGCAACGCCTCCACGTAGCCGATCGCGTCCACGTGACCTTGAACGAAATGGCCGCCCAGCCGGCTGTCGGCACGGAGCGGCCGCTCGAGGTTCACCACGGTTCCTGGCGCCATCGATCCAAGCGTCGTCACCCGTACGGTCTCCGGACCGATGTCCGCGTGGATTTCGCCCGTTTCCGCGACGATGACGGTCAGGCAGACGCCGTTGACGGCCAGGCTGTCGCCAGGCTTCAGCTCGGACGCCAACGCGGAAGCGACGCGCAGGCGGAACCCGCCGCTCGTTTGTTTTCGCTCGACGACCTCTCCGACGGCTTCAACGAGGCCCGTGAACATAGCCCTCAATCATCACGTCTGAACCAACGACTCCAACCTGCCGCTCCACCAGGGCCGACGTCGCGAACTGCCGGCCTGGGAGGAACGCCACCCCGCGTCCGAGCAGGCGGGGCGAGATATACACCCTCACAAAGTCCACCACATCCTCATCCCACGCCGCGCCGTGGAGCGTGGACCCACCTTCGAGCAGCAACGACGCAATCTGGAGGTCGCCCAGCCGCCGGAGCGCGTGGCGGAGCGTGCCGTCCGTCACCATCACGTCCACGCCTGCTGCTTCGAGCGGCGCTCGCCGATCGGCGCGGGCGGCGCCGCGCTCGCTCGTCACGATGATGACAGGCCCGGCGCCGGGTGTCGAGAGCAGGCGGGCGGCAACCGGCGTCCGGAGCGAGCGGTCGAAGATCACGCGCGTCAACGGCCGCTCGCGATAGGCAGACCGCGCCGTGAGTTCGGGATCGTCCGCCAGCACCGTGCCCACGCCGACGGCGATGGCGTCCACCGCCGCCCGCAGGCGGTGCGCGTGACGGTTGGCGGCCGCCGAGGTCAGCGCGGTCGGTCGATCGGGCGCCTCCGCGATAAAGCCGTCGGCGCTCGTCGCAGCCTTGAGGATCACGAACGGCCGCCGCGCGTTCATCAGGGTGAAGAACGGCTGGTTCAACGCGCTGGACTGCCTCGCGCCAGCCCCGACGTCGACGTCGAGCCCGTGCGCGCGCAGATAGGCGAATCCACGACCCTTCACGAGCGGGTTGGGATCTTCGACGGCGGCCACAACCCGGCGGATGCCAGCCTCCACAATCCGGGCGGCGCACGGCCCGGTGCGCCCGTGATGCGCGCATGGCTCGAGGGTGCAGTACAACGTCGCGCCGCGCGACCGGATCCCCGCGGCCTCCAGCGCCCTGATTTCGGCGTGTGCTTCGCCGGCCCGCTCGTGGTAGCCGTCCGCGACCAGCACATCATCCGGCGACACGACCACAGCGCCGACGAGCGGATTGGGGCTCGTCCGGCCCGCGCCACGCCCCGCATGGAACAGCGCGCGGTCCATCCACCGCAAGTCGCCCGGCGTCACGCTCACCCCATTCACCCCGTCGCGGTGGCTACCACTTTCTCGACCATTACCACTTTTCTTCAAAGAGACCGTCGACATATTCGTCGGCCGAAAACGGCACCAGGTCATCGATGCCCTCTCCGACGCCAACGTAGCGGATCGGCAGCCGGAGATCGTGGGCGATCGCGACGGCAATGCCGCCCTTGGCCGTGCCGTCCAGCTTCGTCAGCACGATGCCGTTCACGCCGGCCGTCTCCGTGAATGCCCGCGCCTGGCTCACGCCGTTCTGACCAACCGTGGCATCCAGCACGAGCAGCACCTCCTGAGGCGCGCCCGGCACCTCTCGCGCCGCGACGCGACGGATCTTGTCGAGCTCGTTCATCAGGTTGACCCGAGTGTGAAGCCGTCCTGCAGTATCGACGAGGATCGGATCGCGCGACCGCGCCTTGCCCGATGTGATCGCGTCGAAAACGACCGCTGCGGGGTCGGACCCTTCGCGTGCGCGCACGATGTCGACGCCGGCCCGTGTCGCCCAGATCTCGAGCTGCTCGACGGCTGCCGCGCGAAAGGTATCGGCCGCGCAGATGAGCGGCGCCTTGCCCTCGCGCTTCAAGAGGTTCGCCAGCTTGCCAACGGTGGTCGTCTTGCCGGTGCCGTTGACGCCGACAATGAGCGTGACCGTCGGAGACTGGGTGACCTCAACGGGGCGGTCGACCGCCGCGAAGACGTCCTTGATTTGGTCTTTGACGAGATCGCGAAGGCTCGTACCGTCCGGCGATCGCTCCCTGACTGCCGCGAGAATACGCGCGCTCGCCGCGACGCCGACATCCGCGGAGATCAACAGTTCCTCGAGCGCGTCGAGCGTACGGACATCGACCGGGCGTGACCGGCGCTCCGGCGCATCGGCTCGCCCGACGATCTCGTCGAAGCGCTCGACAATCTGTTGCTTGGTTCGGGTGAGGCCTTCTCTCAGGCGGCCCAGGAAGCTCACGGTGACAGTCCAGCCTACCAGATTACCGGCGGCCGGTTGCGCCGTCACCCCGTTTCGGCCTCCGCGCGCTGGCGTCTGAGCATCAGCGCTTCGATCGCAGCGCTCACATCGGTTCGCCCCGCGAGCACTTCGGCCATCTGCGTCGCAATCGGCAGCTCGACACCGTGCCGGGATCCCAGCGCGAGCGCCGCCCCCGTCGTGCGAACGCCCTCGGCAATCATCTTCATGCCGGCGAGAATATCCGGCAGGGGCCGGCCGCGCGCGAGCTCGATGCCGACGTGGCGGTTGCGGCTCAACGATCCGGTGCACGTCAGCACCAGATCGCCCAGGCCGCTCAAACCCGCGAGCGTCTCGCGCCGCCCACCCGCCGCACAGGCCAGGCGCGTCACTTCGGCGAGGCCACGGGTAATGAGCGCCGCCAGCGCGTTGTGCCCCAACCCGAGCCCCTCAACGACGCCAGCGGCGATCGCGATGATGTTCTTCATCGCGGCTCCGATCTCGACGCCGACCACGTCGTCGCTGCCGTACAGGCGGAACGTCGGCCCGCGAAATTCGGCCTGGACGAGCTCCATGGCCGGGACATCGCGCGACGCCGCCAGGACGGCGGTCGGAAGCTGGTGCGCGACCTCAACGGCGAAGCTGGGGCCGGAGAGCACGACGACGGGATGCGTGTCGCGGGTTTCCGCCGAGACCACATCCGACATGCGCATGAACGTGTCGGCCTCGAGCCCCTTCGTCGCACTGACGAGGACCGCGCCCGCCGCGATGTGGGGCGCCGCGGCCCGAATGACCGCCCGGCAGCCATGCGAGGGAATGGCCGACACGACAATGTCCATGCCCGCAAGCGCCTCGACGAGATCGTCTGTAATCGTGACGCTGGGCGGCAGCGTGACGTCGGGCAAGTACACGGCGTTCGCGCGGCGCGCCAGCATCTCCTCGACGAGAGCGCTGTCGCGCGCCCACAGCGTCACGTCGTGTCCGACCCGCGCGAGATGCACGGTCAGCGCGGTGCCCCAGCTGCCAGCGCCAAGCACGGCGATCGCCTTCACGCGCGCACCCCGAGCCGCGCTTCGGTCCCGGCCCGCAGCCGCGCGAGATTCGAGCGATGCCGGAAGACGATTAACGCCGCCGCAGCCACCGCGGCGCTCACGGCGGGCGCCGGGCTCCCCATGGCATAGGCGATCGGTGGAAGCGCGAGCGTGGCGAGCAGGGACCCGACCGAGACGTACTTCGTGAGCCAGACCGCAACGACAAACACCGTGACAGCAGGCGGAACAGCGGCCGGCGTGAGCACGGAAAACACTCCGCACGCCGTCGCAACGCCCTTCCCGCCCCGGAACCGCACCCACACGGGATACACGTGGCCGACGACAGCCGCCAGGCCCGCGAGTGCCGTGGCAGACGCGCTCTCACTGAAGCGCGCGGCCAGCAGCACGCCGGCCGCACCCTTGGCGACGTCGAGCGCGGCGACGATGACGCCGGGGGTGACTCCCGACGTCCGCATGACGTTCGCCGCGCCGGGATTGCCGCTGCCTACGCGGCGGACGTCCGCGCCCCAGCGGCGCGCGAGCAGCAGCGCGAATGGAATGGATCCGACGAGATAGGCGACGAGAATCGCGAGCGCCATTGTCACCAGGGTCACCACGCGCCTCACGCCATCATGAGCCGCAGCATGTTCAGTGCGGCCTGGGCGGACTGGAACTTCACCAAGTCGCGCCCGCCGAACAGCTTGAGCGTCCGCACCTTGGTCTGACCCTCCAGTGAGACGGCGACCACGACGGTGCCCACGGGTTTCTCAGGCGTGCCGCCGCCGGGACCGGCAATGCCTGTGATGCCGACGCCAATGCTCGTCCGCGCACGTGCCGCCGCCCCCTCAGCCATCGCCGCCGCGACCGGCTCGCTCACCGCTCCGTGGTCGCGGATCAGGTCTTCGGAGACGCCCAGCAACTCCACCTTCGACCGGTTGCTGTAGCAGACGATCCCGCGCTCGAAGTATGCCGAGCTTCCTGGCACGTCGGTGAGCCGCGAGGCGAGCAGGCCGCCGGAGCATGACTCTGCGACCGCGACCGTGAGCTGCCGGTCGCGCAGCATCTCGCCCACCACGGCTTCGAGCGGCCGCCCGTCGACGCTGTAGACCGATGGCCCGAGCGCTTCCTGCAGCTGACCCACCGCCGCGTCAAGGGCCGCGTCCGCCTCGTCACGATTCCGCGCCGCCGCCGTCAGATGAAGCTCGATCTGTCCCAGCGCGGCCAGGATCGTCGTCGAGATCGGCACGGGCTGCGTGGTCCATGCCGAGTAGATCGGCTCCGCGCAGGCGTCGACCTCGGATTCGGGCCGGCCGGTGATCTTCAGCACGCGGCGGAAGAGCGCGGCGCCGCCGCCCCGGCCGGCGAGCCTGTCGCGGATCACGGCATCGAGCATCGGCGTCATCTCGCGCGGCGGTCCCGGCAGCAGCACGAGATCGGTCCGACCATGCGCGAGCAGCAGGCCGGGGGCCGATCCGTTCGGGTTGTCCAGTACGATCGCGCCACGCGGCACCATTGCCTGGCGGCGGTTGTTCGCGCTCATCGTCAGCCCGCGCGCCGCGAACCGCGCGCCGATGCCGTCGGCGATGCCCTCGTCGATCTCGAGCGGCACGTTCAACACCCGCGCGACGGCGTCACGCGTCAGGTCGTCTTCGGTCGGCCCCAGCCCTCCGGTCACCACGATCGCGTCCGCCCACTCCAGCGCGCCCGCGACGACGCGTTCGATCTCCGCCACATCGTCGCCGACGACCGCTTTGAGACGGATGTCGAAGCCAATCGCATTCAAGCGCTCGGTCACCGCGAGCGAGTTGGTATCGACCTTGAACGGCGTCAACATCTCGCTGCCGACGGCGAGGATACAGGCCTTCATCTGGTTATCGGGTCATCTGGTTAGCGTCCAAATAGCCAGCCGCAAAGCAAGGTTCGCGTAGACCGCGGCCATGGCGTCGTCGGCCATGATTCCGATGCCGCCAGGCAGGCGCTCGAGACGATTTGCCGGGAACGGCTTGACGATGTCGGCGATGCGGAAGAGCAGAAACGCGATCAGCGCGCCGCCCCATCCAACCGGGTTCATGAAGAGGGTCATCAGCATGCCGAGGACTTCGTCGATAACGACCTGGCCCGGATCCGTGCGGCCGAAGTGCCGCTCTGCGACGTGACTGCTCCACGTGCCGACGACCAGGACGATGACGATGGTGAGCGCCTGAACGCCGGCCGAGGACGGCAGCGCCGCCCACAGCGCGAGCCCCGCCGCGGAGCCGAACGTCCCCGGGGCGACTGGCGCACAGCCGACGCCGAACACCGTGGCTGCAAGAAGAGCTGGAGTCCGGAATCGGAGGCCCGCTGGAGGGTGCTCGACTGGCGAACCACGAGCCACGTCGGTCAGACAGACGCGCGGACGACCCGCGTGCCGGCGAATCGATCGTGGAGACCGCGGTGGTCCCGGCTGAACAACGTCAGAAAACCGAGACCCGCAGGCGCGGCGAGGATCAGCCAGACGAGCGTGCGGGTCGTGGCTCGACCCAGGTCGAGCGCCCCGGCCGATTCCGTTGCGACCACACGAATGCCCGTCGCCATCTTCCCGAGCGTCTGTCCGCCGGCGGTGAAGGCGATGAGGTATCCCCCGTTCTGCACGAGGAGGAACGCGACCAGCGGGCCTATGGGCACGAGGGCGAGGTCGTCGAGCGCGATCCCGCAAATCTGCAGCGTGAAGTACACCACGATGAGATCGACGACAGCGAGAATCGCAAGGTCGATGAGCACGGCGACGAGGCGCATGCCGACGGCCGCCGGCTCCGCCCGCTCCGGGCGGGCAGCCGGCCATTTCTCGGCCGTCGCGCGGGCCGCGGGCGTGAAGCTGCGGACCGTGGGCGTGAAGATCTCGTGCGGCGATTCCGTCGAGTCATCGCCCAGGTCCAGCGACAGGTCGAGGGGTTGTGGCCGAGGCTGCTCGCCCCGCACGCGCGGTACGTCAGGAGTGGCGCGACGGACGGCCAGCGGAGGCCGCGGCGGTGACGCGCGCTTGATGAGCGGCTCGTCTTCGATGGCCGGTCCGCCAAAGAGCGGCAGCTCGCCCGATTGTCCGGACGCGCGTGACACTGAGCGCGCGCTGAGGACGCGATCCGCCTGTGGTGTCAGATCGTTCCGCGACGCGGCCGCCGCGACCGGCGCGGCCGCCGCGTCGACCAGGGACAGGTCGTCGAGCGGGCCCATCTTCCGGGCGTCGCGGCGGAGCGGAAGCTCGGGCAGAAACGCCGCCAGCGTGAGCGAGAAGTCGTAGCCGCAGTTGCGGCATCGCTCCATGTCCTCGAACCCTAGGTAGCCGCACTTGGGACACTTCACGGAAGCCGCCGTTCTGCGCCCGCCAGCGGCGGCGGCATGGGAGTCAGCGCGAGTAGCTGCTGTTGAACAGCCGCGCGTAGACGGTCGG
>DASZFS010000144.1:0-22533 GCA_035939575.1 Vicinamibacterales bacterium
AAGGCGATTCTCAAGCGAACCGGCGGCACCGATATCGCGTCGGCTGGGGAAGAAGCCGTTGGAGCCGCGCCTTCCAATCGAGACGCGAAACGGATCTAGACCTCGAAGAGGAGCGCGTTCGCTCCTCTTCACTTCATGGGATCTTTGTTCTGAACTTCCTGGCCCGCGCCGCGAGCGTCGTCAACCACTTGATTTCCAGGTCGGTGCCCGAGCGGAACAGGTCCATCCACACCGGCGGGAACTCGGAGAAATCAATCCTGTGGCGGCCCCAATCGGGACGACGGCCGTCGTAGTCGGTGAAGCCGTACTCGCGCGCCAGCTCCCAGGAGCTGAAGAGCAAACCCGTGCGGTGCCGCACCTTCGGATCCGCCGCCAGCGCGGCGATCGCGCGCCCCACGAACAGCGGCGACTCTGACACCAGGAAGTTGGGATCCTTCCTGCCCGCCTCGCGCCATGTGTCCTCGGTCACCCCGAAGTGCTGCAGCATGGTTTCCGAGCGGAGGAAGCCGGGCGTGACGGCGAGGACGGTGATGCCATGCGCCGCGAGCTCGCTGGCCCACTGGAGCGGGAGCACCTTCTGCGCGGTCTTGATGGCATGGGCCATCGGGTTTGCGCCGCCGCCGATGATGTCGTTTTCTGTGACCTCGACGATCAGGCCGCGCTTCGCGGGCATCATCGCGAGCGCGGCGTGCTTCGCCGTGATAATGCGCGACGTGAGCCCCTGCCGGAACATCACGTCAGAGTCGCTCAGATCCGCCTGCCAGACGAAACCGTGCCGCTTCAGCACCGGATCTTCTCCCGCCACGCTGTCGACGACGATGTCGAGGCGGCGGTGGGTGCGGAGGATCCGCCGGAACAGCGCAGTGACCTCGCGCTCGACCGTGTGATCGACGCGCTGCGCGATCGCGGTGCCGCCGGCGGCCTTGATCATTGCCGCGGTCTCATCGATTGTCTCGGGCCGCCTATACGCCGACGGCTTGCCCTTGACGCTTCGACCGGTGCAGTAGACCGTGGCGCCGGCTTCGCCGAGCGCGCGTGCGATGCCGCGGCCCGCGCCGCGGGTCGCTCCGGCCACGAGGGCCGTGCGTCCAGCGAGCGGCTTCTTGGAAGGCATCGGTGTCAATCGCTATTTCTTCCCTTGAGGCTGCCACAACTGGATCGGATTGCCATCGGGATCATGAAGGAGCGCGAACCGGCCGTTGGGATACGTTTTCGAATCGACGTCGACCTCGATACCGGCGCGCCGGAGCTGAGCAACCATCGCGTCGAGGTTGCTGACGCGGAAGTTCAGCATGAATGCCTGCTCGGGGCGGCCGAAGTACTTCGTGTCGGCAGGAAACGGCTCGAAGGCCGTGGGACCGGCCGCCTGCTGCCAGGGCTCGGACGTGTCATCGCGCGGCGTCAGCGTCACGCCGAGGTGATCGCTGTACCACTGCGCAAGCGCCTTCGGTGACTTCGACTTGAAAAAGAAGCCCCCGATGCCGTCGACGCGCTCCATCTTTTCCTGCGCGGCCACTGCCGCGGTCATCGCCACTGCGAGCGCAAGTGCAAGGCGCAATCTCATGCGCCCATTCTAACCAAATATCTCGACACGGCCCGAGGCGCGTGGGTGCGGTCCTGAAGCCGCTCCCGGTCATCCGTTTGTCTTGAAGCGGCTGCCGTCAGGTTCCGTGGGCGCTTATCAAGCGCTGGGCGGCGGCCAGGGCGCCGTCGCGGCGCATAACAGCGGCGACGGACCGGGCCCGGGCAGCGGCATCGGATGTGAGCGTGCGCTCGAGAGCGCCCGTCAGCGAGTCGGTCGTCGGTGTGCCGGGTGCGTGTGCGGCGCCGATACCGAGATGGTGTACACGTTGTGCCCAGTAAAACTGGTCGTACATCTGGGGGATGACGACTTGGGGTGCGCCGGCGAGCGCGGCGGCGGTTGTGGTGCCGGCGCCCCCGTGGTGGACAACGGCTGCGACCCGTTTGAAGAGGGCCTGCTGGTTGATCTCGCCGATCGCGAAGCAGTCCGGTTCGTTGTCCACCAATGACAGGTCGGCCCACCCGCGGGACACGATCGCTCGGCGTCCGAGCGCACGGGCGGACCGGATCATGACCTGACTGAGGTCTTGCGGCGCGCGTATGCTGCCGAAGCCGAAGTAAACCGGTGGTTCGCGGGCCTCGAGAAACGTCTCCAGCTCGCGAGACAGTGGACGCTCATCCGGCAGGATCCAGGCGCCGGTCTGAAACACCGCCGGGTCCGCGGGGTCGGGCCAGGGCCCCACCGTGGGGTCGGCTGCCAGCCAAGGCTGGTCGGTGAAGATATGGCGACGCACGTCACTGACCCGGGTGAGGCCCATTGAAGCTCGATGGGCATTGAGCGCGGGGCCGAACAAGTCGTTGAAGCGTTCGGTATCCCGAACCCAGAGCTCGCGGTTGTCCGCCGCTGCAGGTGCCGGCGTCTGTCCCGGTATGAGCGGCAATGGCGGCGGCGCATGCTGCGGCGATGGTAGAACCGCTGGGCAGTAGGCGGCGAAGACGTAGGGAATGTCCATCTTCTCCGCCACCGACCGCGCGGCGATCTGCAGGGCGGTTGCACCGACGACGATGTCGCAGCGTTGAGCGGCCGTGGCGATTGTCTCGAATTGAGTGGCGACCGTGCCTTCCGCCAATAGGCGCCGTCGCTCGGGTGAAAATGGCGCCGGCGTGGCGGGCGGGCTGGCGGCCGTCATCTTGCGCAACTCGGGACCGATTGGCGTGACGGGGAAGCCGAGGCTGTCAATCCACTCCTGGAAGTCGGGCGGCACGCACAGGCGGACCTCCTGGCCGAGCGTCCTCAGCTGCGACGCGAGCGCCACCAACGGCTGGACATCGCCCCGCGACCCGATCGTCGAGAGCAGCACGCGCATGAGAGCATCACCGTCGAAACCCAAACAATCGCGCCTGAGCCGGCGCGATCACCTCCGCGGCCGCGCTCAGTCCGAGCACGCGTCCTACCGTTGTCATCGTCGGGACATGTTCTTCTGACCAGAAGAATACCGAGCGCGTTCAATAGTCCTCGATGATATTCCGGCCGCGAAAGGCTCCCCAATCAATGCGCGGCAGGAAAAGGTGCGGTTTGGCCCCGCGCTCCTTGACGCGCCAGCGGAGCCGCTCGTCCACAACGATATGCATCGCACGCGCACAATGCGCACACGAGGTGGCAATCTCCACGTGCAGTCGCCGATTCCAAAGGCGCCCTTCGACGAAGGGCGTGGCAAATGCATCTTCCGCTCATGCACCGGAGACGCGTTCGCCGGTACTGAATCGTAGTCGGTGCGGCGTCGGAGCGATGGTCACGGGAAAGGCCCACGTCACGTCGCCGGCGGCATTGCGGACCAGAAAAAACAGGTGTCGTTCGAGATCGTCGAGCACACTGATGACACGGCTGAGCTCCAACTGCAATGTCGCAGCAATCTGCTTCGCCGGCAACGGTGCGCCGCTGCCACGTGGCAGCTCGCGAACGACAAAGTTCCGGACCGCGTGGTGAGTGGGCGCCATGAAGGCGAGCGCGTCATCCATATCCATATGCCAGATGCCATCAATTTGTCTGAGTGATATGCTACGATATCGTAATATACGATGTCAATCATCGACAGACCCAAAGAAGAACCGTACCAATTGGATTTGGATTCCGGGTAACAGAGCCGACCACCTCCACTACATTCGTGGCGGGCACCCGTCCGAAGTCTCCGATTGACGCCGCCTGGCGTGTTGCGCGAGGCTTTGCGCATGCCCCGCTTCCAACGCCAAGGAGGTTTCATGAGTCGCCTGGCCCGGACAGTGTGTGCTCGTCGCGCGCTCACTATCATCACGCCCATCATCACAATCATCGCGGCGTGCACGTTCGCCGCGGCCATCCTGGGCGCGTCCGCGCCCGCCTCGCAGCCTGCCTCCGCTCGCACAAGCGTCGCGGTCGATCCCGACGTGCTCGGCGCGGAGCGTCTTTTCTCGGCGTGGATGGAAGGGCAGATCGCGTACCGAGGGCTCCCCGGGACCGCGGTCGGCGTGGTGAGCGACCAGGAACTTGTCTGGGCCACGGGTTTCGGGTTCGCCGACGTCAAGGCGAAGCTGCCGATGACGCCGGCCACGAAGTTCCGCATGGCGTCGCACAGCAAGCTGTTCACCGCCATCGCCATCATGCAGCTGCGTGAACAGGGGAAGCTGCGCCTTGACGATCCGGTCTCGAAATACCTTCCGTGGTTCAAGGCGAAGCCCGCCGGCGACGACGACGGCCCGATCACGATCGAGCAGCTCCTGTCACACAGCTCCGGCCTGCAGCGCGAGGCAGGTGACCACTGGACGTCGTTTGAGTTCCCGACATCCGATGAGCTCCGCGGCCTCTACGCCGAGCGCCAGGCGGCATTCGCGCCATCCGTGAGGTGGAAGTACTCGAACCTGGCCTACGCCGTCGCCGGGATGGTCGTCGAGCAAGTGAGCGGGGACCGGTGGGCCGACTACGTCGATCGCAACATCTTCCGACCGCTCGGGATGAATGCCTCGAGCGTGGACAAGAACGTTTCAGGTCTGGCCGTTCCGTACGGACGCCGCATGCCGGACGGGACCCGCGAGGTGCTGCCGTTCGTCGACGCGCGTGGAATGGCGGCGGCCACGGGCATCACGTCGAACGTGGAGGACATGGCGAAGTTCGTCTCGGCGCAGTTCCGCAGGGGCCCAAGAGGCGGTACGCAGATCGTGAGCACTGGGTCGCTGCGTGAGATGCACCGCGTGCGCTCGGTTGAGGAGAACTGGACCTCGGGCACAGGGCTCGGCTTCGACATCAGCCGGATCAGGGACCGGACCTACGTCGGGCATGGCGGTGGCTATCCGGGCAACACGACCGAGACGCTCATCCAGCTGGACGACAAGGTGGGCGTCATCGTTCTCACGAACACCAACGACTCCAACCCCGCCGACATCGCGCGGCAGTTGATGGCCACGGTAGGCCAGGCCGTGGCCAAAGCGTCCGCGCCGAAGGCGGCGGGTGTGGCGTGGGACCCGGCGTGGGCGCGCTTCGCGGGACTGTACCGAGGGCGCGGAGGAGATTCGCAGGTCGTGCTGCTGAATCAGAAGCTCGTGATCATCACGCCCAACGGGACGAACCTGGACAACCCCGTCACGCTCGAGCCGCTTGGTGGAGGGCGCTTCCGTTTCGTCGCGCGGACGGGTGGCGGCGTGGTGGGCGAGGTGGTGCGTTTCGTGGAGGAGGCGGGGCGGCCGATGCGGATGTACACCGGCGACAGCTGGATCGATCGCGTGCCGGAGCCGTGACGGACGAATGGGCTGAAGACTCATGGCCGCGTGCAGTTGCCTCGCCGCAAGGTCAAGATTGTTTCCAGCCCGCCTCAAAGCCGTGACCGGCCGCGCCCGTGGCCGGGTCTCATACTGGCGCGTTGGTTCTCACTCGTAGCGCAGGGCCAGAATCGGATCGATGCGGCTCGCGCGATACGCGGGAATGAGCCCCGCCATGGCCGACACGAGCGTCAACAGGAAGATGGTGGCGATGGCGATGAACGGATCGTGTCCCTGGATGCCGTAGAGCTGCGCAGACACGAATTTTCCCAGACCGAGCCCGGTCGGAATCCCCACGGCCAGGCCGATTGCCAGGAGCAGCAGGACTTCTCTCATTACCGACCAGAGAATGATGGCGCGCTGCGCGCCGAGCGCGAGCCGGATGCCGAGTTCCTTCCGCCGGCGCGCGACGACGAAGGCCATCACGCCGTAGAGACCGATCGACGCGAGCAAGGTTGCGAGCAGGCCGAAGCCAGCCGAGAGCAGCGCGACGAGCCGGTCGGTGAGCAGCGTCTCGTCGAGCTGCGCCTGCAGCGTCTTCGTCTCGAAGAGCGGCAGCGACCGATCGAGCTGCTGCACTTCTCGACGGACGAGGGCAAACGCCGCCGACGAGCCCATCGTCGTGCGGACGTAGAACGTCGCGCTCGATCGTCCCCACGCCGGCACGAACATCTGGCGGCGAACGCCCTGGCGCGGTCCTTCGTACAAGGCATCGTCGACGACGCCGATGATCTCCGTGTCGAGTTTGGGGTCCGGACCGCCGCCTTGTCCCAGATGGCGGCCGACGGCGCTCTTGATGCCGAAGAAATGCGTGGCGAAGCGACGATTGACGATCGCGACTCTGGCGTTCTCCTTCACGTCGGTCAACGCGAAATCGCGGCCGTCGAGAATCGGAATGCGCAGCGTCGCGAAGTAACCTGGCGAGAGCGCGTTCATGAACGCCTGCATGTCCTCGCCGTCTGCGGCCTTGTGACCTTCGACCGCCGTCCGGTTGTCCCATTCGTTCCCACTCAGGATCGGCACAGCGGCGAGCGCCGCGGAGGTGATACCAGCCGACGCGCGGAGCGTGTCGAGCAACTGTTGATAGAGCTGCACCGTTCGTGGTCCGTCGTAGCCGTTGAGCTGCGGCGCCAGCTGAAAAGTCACGAGATTGTCGAGCGCCACGCCGGTGTTGGTCGTCTTCAGATTCTGCAGGCTCCGAACGAACAGGCCGGCGCCAAACAGCAGCAGAAAGCTCAACGCGACCTGCACGGTCACGAGCCCTTTTCGGAGAAACAGCGATCCGCCTGTCCCGGCGATCGAGCCGACCGTGTCCTTGAGGGTCGTCCAGGGATCCGAGCGGCTCGCGCGGAGCGCCGGGAGCAACCCGAAGATGATGCCTGTCGCACACGTCAGGCCGATCGTGAAACCCAGGATGCGAACGTCCGGCCGTGCGCCGATCGCAAGCGGCTGGCCGCCGGTTGGCACCAGCGCGAGCAGCCCTCGCGTCAGCGTCACCGCCAGGGCGATGCCGACGAACCCGCCGGCCGTCGACAGCACGAAGCTCTCCACGAGCATCTGCCGGACGAGCCGCGCGCGTGACGCGCCGAGCGACAGCCTGACCGCGAGCTCTTTCTGCCGCATGAACGCGCGCGCGATCAGCAGGTTCGCGACGTTCGCGCACGCGATCAGCAGCACGAACCCCACCATGCACATCAGCACGATGAGTCCTGTCGAAAAATCGTTGCGCAGGGACGAATACCCTGTCACGGCGCTCGCGACCAGCATCCGGCCCTTCATGAACTGATCGCGCGAGTAGGCCGACCAGGTCCCCGCCGCGGGCAAGGTGATCTCGTACTGGCGAACCTGCGTGAACAGGCCCTGCAGCGGCGCCCGCGCGGATTCGACGGTGTAGCCAGGTTTCAGCCGGCCGAACACCTGCACCCATCGTGCGCGCCGGTCGTCCGCGCGCATCCACGTCCATTCCGGCAGCATCGTCCGCTTCATGAGGACCGGCACGCGGATCTGCGGCGCCTGGGTCGGATCGAGTCCGACAAATCCGGCCGCTGAAACGCCTACGATGTTCATCGGATAGTCGTTGACGAGAATCTTCCGGCCAATGACATTGGGATCGCGCGCAAAGCGTCTCACCCAGTAGTCATAGCTGAGCACGGCGACGGGATGCCCTTGATAGACGCGGTCGTCTTCCTCCGAGGTGAACAGCCGGCCAATCGCTGGTTTCACGCCGAGCATCGTGAAGTAGTTGCCGGAAACCATCTCGGCTTGAATCCGCTCGGTCTCGTTGCCGATACTGGCCGACGCCTCTACCAGGCGCCGGCAGATGACCTCCGACAGCGGTTCCGCGCGCTGTTGCAGATCCTGGTAGATCGGATACGAATGCATCCGCTGACCCATGTTGCTGCCGTTGTGAGCGCCTGCTTGGTACAGCATGACGAGCTGTTCAGGCGCGTGGACCGGGAGCTTGCGCAGCAGAATCTGGTCCATCAGCGTGAAAATCGCCGTGTTCGCGCCGATGCCGAGCGCGAGGGAGAGGATGGCCACCGTGGCAAAAAGGGGACTGCGGCGCAGGCCGCGCAAGGCAAGGCGCAAGTCTCCGCTGGATGTGGTCACGCCTGCTTTGACGGACCCCGGCGCTGGAGGGTTGCCGGGCAGCTACGTGCGGCGTCCCTCCATGGCCAGTTCAGTCTCCAGGCTGAGAAGGTCACGCGCGATGGTCGCGACCGCAAGGACGCGATCGCCGCGCTTGTACCGTACTGCGCAGTCCCGGTCGAGCGCGCCGTCAACTTCGACGCTGTCCCAGCGTTCCGCGTGACCGACGTAATTGATCGTCACATCGTAGTGCTGGCTCCAGAAAAACGGGACTGCGTCGAATCGCTCGCGAACCCCGAGCATGTTTCGGGCCGCCGTCTGACCCTGCCGTTCCGCCACCACCCAGTGTTCGACGCGAATCCGATCGCCCGAACGCGGATCGGGCCACCGCGCGACGTCGCCGGCGGCGAAGATGCCAGGCGCGCTGGTTTCGAGATACTCATTCACCGTGATCCCACGGTCGATGCCGAGTCCGGCTCTCTCGGCGAGGCCGAGCGCAGGTCGAACGCCGACGCCGAGCACCAGAAAGTCCGCAGCGAGCGTCGTGGAGTCACTGAGCGTCACCTTTGACCCGTCGAGCCTCTGGACGGTCCGGCCCAGGTGGAAGACGACCCCGTGGCGCTCGTGCAGGATGCGAATGAAGCGCCCAACCTCCGGGCCCATGATGCGCTCCAGCGGCTGATTGTCGGGGGCGACGACGTGCACGGCGAGTCCGCGCGCACGAAGTGACGCAGCGACTTCCAGCCCGATGAAGCTGGCGCCCACCACCACGACGGTCTTTGCCGACGCGGCCCTGGCGATGATCGCCTTGCTGTCGGCAAACGTGCGCAAGTAGTGAATCCGCGAGTCGTTGACGCCAGGGACGCCAGGGACGCCAGGGGCGCCGGGGATGTCCAGCCGTACTGGTTCGGCGCCGGTGGCGATGAGGAGGGCGTCGAAGGCGTAGGCTTTGCCGCCATCGAGTTGGACGCGTTTCTGACGAACGTCGATGTCTGACACCCGCGAGTCGAGGACGAGGTCGATCCGGCGCTCGGCGTAGTACTCGGGTGACCGCAGCGGCATCCAATCGTCCTGCGCCGTTCCCTCCAGAAAATCCTTCGAGAGATTCGGACGGTCGATCGGCGCCGCCTCGTCCGCGCTCAGCAGCGTCAGCGGACCGTCGTACCCCTCCCGGCGCAGCACGTCCGCGGCGGCGAGGCCGGCGCCTCCTCCTCCGATGATCACGATCGCGCGAGGCGCGCTCGGGCGCGCGCCGGAAGACTGTGCGGTGCGCCCGCTCGATTCAGCGAGCTGCTCCCGGACAAACACCGTGTCGCCGACCCGCTCGACGCGCCAGCAGGCGATCGGGTCAAGCGCGGGAGCTCGCAACGGCTCGCCCGTTCGCAGACTGAAACACGCGTGGTGCCGGGGGCATCGCACCGTGTCGCCAACGACGAGACCGTCGGCCAGCGGACCGTGATAGTGCGTGCAATGCGCACCGACGGCGAACAATTGGTCGCCCTGGCGAACGAGGATGGCGTCCTCGGCTTCGACACGGCCCGGGATACTGCCGCCATCCGGTATCTCGTGGAGAGAAATGCCCTTTCGGAAGTCAGGCGCTTCGGGGGTCGGCTCGTCTGTCATGGTGTCCTCGCCCCCGATCCTACCGCCGAGATCCGCGCCGGGGGCACACAGAGCTACAATCCAACGGGCCGAAGACTCTGAGGCGGGCTGAAGACTGCGGCCACGAGTCTTCAGCCCCAACGCACATGGTTCAGCTAGACCGACGCTCCGTGACACTGGCCGCCGCGCCCGCGATCCTGCTCGCCTGCGGCGCGCTGGCCCTGGGAATGTCACCGTCCACTCAACTCGGCCCTGGCTTGAAGTGGACCGGCCGGACACCGAGCGGACAGCCAGACCTGCAAGGGGTCTGGACCAATTACGACCCGACGCCATTCGAACGACTGAGTGCTGGAGAAAGACCTCCTCAGCAGCCAGCTGTCAGCACCGCCGACTGGCTCGTCCAGGACAGTCCCATCAGCGCGCGCCGGCCGTCGATGGTCGTCGATCCGCCGAACGGGAGAGTTCCGCTCCGGCGAGAGGCGGCCGAAAAACGAGACCGGGATCTCGCGCTACCCGCCGACTCCCTCGAACATTACGGCCCGTGGGAACGCTGCATCACGCGCGGCGTGCCCGGTTCGATTTTTCCCGGTGCCTACAACAACGGTCATCGGATTGTGCAGACCGCGGATTACTTCGTGATCCACTCGGAGATGATCCATCAGGCGCGCGTGATTCCCCTGGACGGGCGTCCGCATCTGAATTCCCTCATCAGGTCGTGGGACGGGGATTCGCGCGGCCGTTGGGTGGGCGATACGCTGGTTGTCGACACCACGAACTTCAACGGCAAGGGCTGGATCGCGACCAACGTCGCGGCCGGATGGATCCGTGGCGTTCCTCAAAGCGAGGCCTGCCACCTGATCGAACGCTTCACGCGCGTGGACGCCGACACCATCCAGTACGAGGTGACGATCGACGATCCGAACGTGTACACGACGTCATGGACCGTGGCGTTCCCGCTGAACAGAGACGATCGCTATCAGCTCTTCGAGTATGCGTGTCATGAGGGCAACTACGCGTTGGGGAACATGCTGCGCATGGGGGCCACCCAGCCCCCGCGATGATCGACGCCAAGCAGAAGCCACTGATCACTCAGAGTGGGCTGAAGACCCATGCCCGCCTGCAGTTGCCTCGCCCCAAAATCACGATTCTCAAGAGTCGCACAGTGTCGTTAGAAATCGAGAGCGTGGGCAACTGCGCGCGACCATGGGTCTTCAGCCCACCCGAGAATGCTCAGAGCTCAGGCCAGGGCTTTTCCGTACAGCACGAGCAAGCGGCTCCAGGCTTTTTCGGCCTGAGGCTCGTTGTAGACGCCTGAATCCGGCGGGCACCAGCCGTGCGCGGCCCCGGCGTACACTTCGATCTCCGCGGGCAGGTTCGCCTTGGCGAACGTCTCCTTCAGCACGTCCTTCTCATTCGGCGACCGCGCATCGTCGTTGGCGGCAATCGCGATGAGCAGCTGCGCCTTTGTCCTGGCGGTCTGCAGATGCGGACTGTTCGGCATGTTGGTCACGAGTCCGCCACCGTGGAATGAGGCAACCGCGCCGATGCGATCGGGCACGGCAGCCGCCGTGCGAAACGCAATCGGGCCGCCCATGCAATAACCCTGCGTCCCCATCTTCCGGTTCCTTGCCACCGCCGATTGCCCGTCCAGCCACGCGATGAACGCCTTCGCGTCGGTCATCTGCGTCGTTTCGTTCAGTCCCTGCGCGAGCGGCATCAGCTGCTGGATTGGGGTGGCGGCGCCAGCGTCCGCGGTCGGGGCTTTCTTGACTCGGTAGAAGGGGTTCACGACGAGCACGGCATAGCCCGATTCGGCGAGCCGTTTACCCATCTGGCGGAACGCCGGCCGCAGCCCGAAGATGTCGGGCCAGATCAGAACGCCCGGCGCCGTGCCGCTGGCCGGATGGACGAAGTAGCCGTCAGCGGTGCCGTCCGGTGTCTTCACGGTCACGTCAGATTCGGTCACCGCCACCGCGTCCACGACTTTCGGCAGCATCATGAGCACGCCCGCGCCCACGAGGACGCCGAACTGTCGCCGCGTCACCCATCCGCGCGCCTCGTAGTCCTGTCTGTCTTCCTCAAAGTGGTCCTGATCGCACATATTCGCTCCTTGTCGATTCACTCCGGGGGCCCCCTCCCCCCGGTTTGCGTGAACGCGCGGCCGACCACGCGCGCACCGCGCCACTTTATACCGATTCGCTCTATGGACCCGTTCCAGTTCAGGGTGCTGGCTTTTTCAGCAACCTGCCAGGCGCCGCAGGAGAAGGAGGCGGCAATCGTTCCAGCGCAGCGTGCAACGCTTCGAGATCCCGGCGATTGAGGTGAAGCAGCTCGTCTGGTGGGGCATGGAATTCGTTCATGAGCTCCGTCTTCGTCTTGACCCCTTTTCTGGTCAGCACCACGAGCTTGACCCGCCGGTCTTGCGGAACCGTGCGCCGCTCCGCGAGGCCGAATCCCTCAAGACGGTCCACGATCCAGGTCGCGTTCGACGCATCGCAGCCCCATTCGTCCGCCAACGATCGCATCGTGCGGCCTTCCAGCGGGTCGAGGCTCGCCAGCGCGCGCGAATCGTTGGGCGTCAGGCCGCGGCGGGCGAGGCTCTGCGTACGCTGCGGTGCCGAGCGCATGAGGAACGCAAACATCAATTGCCACACGCGCTGCGCCAGGGCGGCGTGGGGCAGTGACGAGCCGGACATGCCCACAGCATACGCGCCCCCAGTCGAGTATTCAATAGCTTCAATAGTTTAGATAATTAGATACTTGACATACTTAAAGTATTTTGTTTAGATCGAACGCGAAGCCAGCGGAGGACGCTGGCGCCAGTTCCCGGGAGGATCGTCATGATGCTTCGCTCACTTGTCCTGTTTCTCCATGTGTCATGCGCGATGGGCGTGTTCGGCGCGCTTGCGATCGAGGGGATCTCGCTCCTGCAGCTGCGTCGAGCCCTCGACACGGAGCACGTCGCAGCGGCTCTGCACGGCTTCCGATCGCTTCGGCGCCTCGGGGGAGCGAGCCTGGCGGGCACGGTCCTGTCCGGCATGTACCTGGCGGCCACGGTGTGGGGCTGGCGCGCGGCGTGGATCGATGTCGCCTTCGCCGGCCTCATCGTCGCCGCGATCATCGGCGCCACGACGACCGGTCCCGGAATCGCGCGCCTCGAGCGCGCGGCGAGCGCAGCCGGTCCCAATCCGTCGCGGGCCAACCATCCGGCCCTGTGGATGTCGTTCGCCACGCGGGGCGCCATCCTCATCGGCATCGTCTTCCTGATGACGGTCAAGCCAGACCTGGAAGAATCGTTGATCGTGATTGCCACCGCGACCTTGACCGGGGCGCTCGCAGGTCTCCCGACCGCGGTACGTCGAACGTCGGCCATTACGGCCGCGTGAAAGGAATTGGCCGTGCGCAATGGTGTGAGTCTTTCAGGCAAGGCCGCCCTGATCACGGGGGCGAGCCGCGGCATCGGCGCTGCCGCCGGCCGGGCGCTCGCCGCCGCCGGTGCGCGCGTCGCGCTGGCGGCTCGAGATGAGGCGGCGCTGGCGGCCGTCGTCCTGGACATCAATCAGGCTGGCGGTCAGGCCTTGGCGGTGCCCACGGACGTTGCCGATCCCGCGGCTGTCGAGCGGATGGTGGAGCAAACCGTTGCCGCTTTCGGCCGCCTGGATATCGCCTTCAACAACGCCGCGGGCGGCGGCAATCGACCGATGCCGCTGGCTGACATCCCAATCGACGCGTACGATCACGCGCTGCTCGTCAACCTGCGCGGCGTGTTCCTCGGCATGAAGTACGAGATCCCCGCGATGCTTCGGACCGGCGGGGGCGCGATCGTGAACATGGCGTCAACGGCTGGCGTGCAAGGCGTTCCGGGAATCGGCGCCTACGTAGCCAGCAAGCACGGCATCGTCGGGCTCACCAGGACGGCCGCCCTCGATTACGCGCAACGGAACGTTCGCATCAACGTCGTCGTTCCAGGCCCGATTTTCACCCACCACCTCGAGCGGTTGACCGAGCAGCAGCGTGAGCAGATCGCGGCGCACGTGCCGCTGCGCCGGCTCGGCCGGACAGAGGAGGTCGCGGCTGCAGTGGTGTGGTTGTGCTCAGACGAGGCCTCATTCATCACGGGAGCTACGATCCCGATCGATGGCGGCCGCCTGGCCGGGTAGCTGCGTCGATAGAACGCCCATCAGGAGGCGAGCGGAAATGACTGGGTCTGACGGGATCAAGGCGACCCGTGCACGCGTACAGGCTATTCTCGAAGCACACGTCGGGCTCGGCCGCGCGCCAGGCGCGGTCGCCTTGATCGGCCGCGGCGCAGAAGCGGACGCGATCGTCGTCGGCGGCAAGGCGACGGAGTCCCCCGATGCCATGCGCCGCGACAGCATTTTCCGGATTTCGTCGCTGACCAAGCCTGTGACCGCCGTCGCTGCGATGATGCTGATCGAAGACGGCCAATTGCATCTGGACGAGCCGGTGGATCGCCTGATACCAGAGCTCGCCAACCGGCGCGTCTTGCGCCGGATCGACGGGCCCCTTGACGACACGACACCGGCGAAGCGTGCCGTAACAGTAAGAGACGTCCTGACGCTTCGCTTCGGAATGGGGATCGTCATGGCGCCGCAGGATGCTTACCCGATCCAACGCAAAATTGCCGGGTTGAAACTGGTCGGATTTGGTCCACCCGACCCGGCCTCGCTCGTTGCACCCGACGAATGGGTCAGGCGCCTCGGGACACTGCCCCTGATGGCTCAGCCAGGCGACCAATGGATGTACGACACCGGATCCCATGTCCTGGGCGTTCTGGTCGCCAGGGCGTCGGGCATGTCTCTGCCGGACTTCTTCCGAGAGCGCATCTTCGAGCCGCTGCAGATGAATGACACCGGATTTTTCGTGCCGCCTGAAAAACTCCACCGGTTGGCCGGCGCCTACCGTCCTCGGGGCGGCGTCCTCGAGCTGTACGACGCGGCCGCCGACAGTGCCTGGAAAGCCGCGCCGGCCTTCCCCGATGGGGCGGGAGGGCTGGTGTCCACGGCCGACGACTACTTCGCCTTTTCGCGCGTTGTGCTCGGGCGAGGTCTGGCCGGCGGACGCCGACTCCTCTCGGAAGCCTCAGTCATCGCCATGACAACAGATCACTTGACGCCGGCGCAGCGGATCGGCGGTCAACCCTTTCTCGACGCAGGTCGCGGGTGGGGCTTTGGCATGTCGGTCGTGGTCAACGAATCAGCGGAAGGCCTGCCACGGGGCGCCCTTGGCTGGAGCGGAGGCTTGGGGACCTCCTGGATGGCGGACCCGCAATCGGATGTGACGGCGATTCTCATGACGCAGACGATGTTCACATCGCGCGAAGGACCTGCCCTGCATGAGGAATTCTGGCGTGCCGTCCTCGGATCAATCAGCATGTGATGTCCAGGTTCGATGCTTGCGTCCCTGCTGGAGTACGATAGGGAGCGCTCCCGGCTCCCGGTTGACACGCACTCTGGCAGGGCTCAACCATGATCCTCGCTCGCGCCATCGGGTTCACGGCGATCGCCGTAGCCGCGACGCCCGGCCTTCTCCATGGACAACCGCCATCCCTGGCGACCGTGATGGAGCGCGCAGCCAGCTACGCCACGGCATTCCAGCACCAGCTCTCGAACATCGTGGCGGAAGAACGGTACGTGCAGGACATTGCGCACCTGAACCTCCCGCCGGGGCGTTTCGCAACCGTCTCGCACCGGGAGCTTCGATCGGACGTCCTCCTGGTCCGGCCTGCCGGAACGGATCGCTATGTCGAGTTCCGCGACGTCTTCGAGGTGGACGGCACGCCCGTCCGCGATCGGCAGGACCGGCTGACAACGCTCTTCCTCGATCCCGCCGCGTCAGCCGCGGCGCAGATCGAGAGAATCAACAGAGAGAGCGCGCGATACAACATCGGGACCATCGAGCGCACGATCAACACCCCCACGCTGCCGCTCCTGTTTCTTCTCCCACAAAACCAATCGCGGTTCCGGTTCACGCGGACCACCAGGAACGCGCCTGCCATCGGGCGGAGCGCCGGAACGCCGCGCGCGGCAGGGCCGACAGGGTCGGCCAACTTCGCGGCACCGGCGGACGCGTGGGCGGTCGAGTACGAGGAAGTCCAGCGCCCGACGTTGATCCGCACGACACTCGGATTGGATCTCCCGGCCCGCGGGCGGTTCTGGACGGATCCGGACACGGGACGCGTGCTCATGAGCGAGCTGATTACCGAGGACCCGACCGTGCGCGCAACGATCGACGTCCGGTATCAATCAGATGCTCGGGTGGGACTGATGGTCCCCGCCGAAATGCGCGAGCGATACGAAGGACGCCGCGACGGAGCGGTCATCGACGGGAACGCGACCTACGGCAACATCCGCCAATTCCAGGTTCGAGCGAACGAACGGATCGCGCTGGCGGAACCGAACCGACTCGCGCCGCTTGGCGTGACCGCAGTGGACGGTTCGGTGGGGCGAGTGCTCAACCTCGACCCGATTGACTTCAAGATGGACTTCAAGATCGATGCGGCCGACGCCGGCGCTCGCGCTCTAGCTCAGGTCTCCGCGCCGACCGCGCAGGAGCCGTCGAAACCTCTGACGTTCACCACGGGCACCGAGCTCGTGCTGGTCGACTTCGTGGTGACCGACAAAGCGGACCGTCCGGTCAGAGGCCTTTCGGTCAAGGACTTCGTCGTGAGGGAAGACGGCAAGGAGCGTCCGATCGTCTCGTTCGAGGCGTTCGCCGGCGCCGACTCCGGCCCGGTTTCCCGCGTTTCCCGCGGCACCGGCTCCAGGGCGAACGAGTCGTCGGGCAGCGCGGGCTCAGCGTCGCCCGACGCGGCGACTGCGCTCCTGGTGGACGATCAGCACTTGTCGCCGGAACAGGCGGCGCGCCTGCGTCCGGCCCTCAAGGCATTGCTCGCGAAGGTGGGCGAGCGCAGCGGCAGCCTGCTGCTCGTGGCGCCCGGGTCCAACGTGTCGGTGACAGGGCTGCTTCCGGAAGGTGCCGCTGTACTGGCCGCAGCGGTCGATCGGATCACCGGCCAGCGGTCCAACGACGATTCGAATCTCCCTGTTGACGATGCGGAGGCGTTGGCCATCTTCCGCGGCGATCTTCCCGCCAAGGCGCGCGTCGCCGGCCGCTTCAAGGTGCTCAATCCGGAGCTCTCGGCCGACCAGGCGGACGATCTCGCGCGCGAGCGCGCGAACATGCTGGCGCACGACGCACGCGCACGCCGCGACGGCATGTATGGAGTCGCGCTGCAGTGCCTGGAGTGGCTGACTGCCCGGCCGGGCCGGCACGGCCTCATCGTCGTGTCGGCGGGTTTTGCCCAGGATCCGGACGATTCGAAGTACTACGACGTGGTGACGCGTTCCCTCCGCGCCAACGCGCCGATTCACTTCCTCGACGCCCGCGGTCTGCCAGGCATCGGCCGCTATCAGGGCGCGGCAAACGGCGTGGCACTCGGCCGCAACGTGGACGAAGGGCCGTTCGGTCGTTGGGAGGCCGCAGCAGGGTCCATGGCGCTGGCCGACGAAACGGGTGGCATCGCCGTCACCAATACGAACGACATGGAGAAAGGGCTTGACCGGCTGCTGGACACGATGACGACGTATTACGTCGTTGCGTACCAGCCGCCCGAGCACGAGAAGGCAGGGTACCGCAAGATCAAGGTGGAAGTCCGGTCCAAGGGCCTGCATGTTCGCGCGCGGAGCGGCTATTTCTCGGGAGCGCGCCCCGCTCAATAGATGGGACGCCCAACAATGCGAAGATTGCCGACGCTTCCAGCGGTCGGTCTCACGGTGGCCGTCACGATCGCTGCGGCATCTGGCCTCGGCCCGGCGTCCCGGAATCAACCTCCACCGCCGCAACCATTCCGGGCCGGAGCCAACTACGTCCGCGTGGACGTCTTTCCCACGGCGACGGGCAATCCGGTCAGCGATCTCATTGGAGTCTAGACCTGGCACTCGGAGGAGGTTCGGGATTATCCTCCCCCGCATGGCAGCCAATTCTTCGAGGCGGACCTTCCTCAAGGCCGCCGCCGGTGTCACGGCCGGCACGGTCTTGACTCGACGCTCCGTGTGGGCTCAGAGCGGGCGCACGGGCGGAGCGGCCGCGCATGGCCTCTCGCTTCCCAAGATTGACCCGCGGTTCATGATCACGCCCGATCAGGCGTGGGAGTGGAACGTGTTCAAGAGCCGGGGCGGTCCCACCTATGCCGGCGGCGCAGGGTGGAAACGCTTTACGGAGTTCCTCATCTCGAAGATGCCGGAGTTCGGCGCCGTCGATCTGGACTACGTCGAGATCCCGTACGACCACTACATCGTGGATGATTGGCCGGATCGCGCCGCGCACATCCACGCCTCCGGCGTGGCAGTCGAGAAGCTGGTCACGGACGGCACGCCGGTCCCGGTCGTCGCCTCGTACGGCATGACGTCCGGCTTCACCCCGCCCGAGGGCATCACCGCGCAGATGCTCTACTACGATCCGGCGCATCCACCCGCCGCCGGGGACATCGTCGGAAAAATTCTCGTCTTCCAGACCGCGCCGTACCCCGATCCGCCGTACTCCAACTCGTTCCTCGATAACTACACGTTCACCGACTACGAGTGGCGCTCTCCGGGCAAATGGCCGCCGCTGTTCACGCCGCCGCCGACGAGCGTGACGAGCTCCTATCATTGCCGCTGGGTCTGGAGCCAGCTCAATGGATTTGCCGCAATCGGCATCAAGGGACACGCCGCGGGGATCGTCGTCGTGTACGACCTGTCGCCGGGCGCGGCGTTCGGGCTGGCACAGCGGAGCGTCTACACGCCGGATGCGAAGGCTGGACTCGGCGCGCAATACGTCAACTGTCCGACGCTCACGCTGGATCGCGTGAACGGCGTGAAGGCGCTTGCAGATGCGAAGGCGGGGAAGACGGCCACGTTGACGCTCACGGCCCGATTCGCGCGGGATACCGGCAAGGCCATCATTGCCTACCTGCCGGGCAGGAACTACGGCACGCCGCGCGACGAGCAGGTTTTGCTCGCCACGCACACCGACGCCATGTCGTTGATTGAAGAGAATGGCGCCCTGGGCATGCTCGGCATCATGTCCTACTTCAATCATCTTCAGCGGTCGGCCCGGCCGCGCACGCTTGTCTTTTATTTCGATTGCCGGCATTTCATGCCGGGGGGCGAGGGGAGCTGGCCGCAATTCGACTACTACACGACACACCCCGAGCGCCTCAAGCCGATCGTTGCGACGATCGGCATCGAGCACATGGGCGGCCGGCAGACGATCGAAGTCGGGCCCGGCGGCAACCAGTACGTCTACTCCAGCGAGCTCCCGGAGAATGGAGGCGTCATCACAAGCCTGATGGACGTTCACAACAACAACATCTGGATGGTCGAGGCCATCGCGCGAGCGGCGACCGACAATCATTGGCCCCGGGTTGACGTCAAGGCGGGCAACGTGGGACCCGGCGTCAACGGCGGGTTCCAGGGCACGGTGAAGAGTCCGATGAACAAGGGCAGGGCCTACCGGATTCCTGGGGTCGGGCTGGCGGGTGACTGGCCGGGTGGCTGGACACAGACTTACGCCCAGATCGATACGGAGGCCGGCGCGCACGGCTTCGACAAGGACTACTTCGTTCAGCAGGTGGCCGGGCTGTCCCAGCTCGCCGGCGAATTCATGATCGTCAAGCCGCTGGTCATCGACCTCGGATGGGGCACACTCAAGTCCGCGCTGGTGGGGCTTCATGACACCGGCTTTGTGGTGGCAAGTTCACTCCGGGGCGACGCGTCTGCGCACCGGCAAACCCTCGTGAACCAGTTCGTCGCGGCATTCAGGCACGTGGAGGCCGGCGCCGTCGAGGACGCCAGGAGCGCGCTCCATGACCTCGCCGGCAACATCTCGGCGTGGGTTGTGCCTGACCAGCAACAGGCTCTTCGCGCCTCGGTGGACGGGCTGCTCGCGAAACTGGCGTAAGCCGGACACCTTGATTACCGAGAGGAAGGCCGATATGCTGCCTCGGTAACCGAGGGGTCGCGCGACCACCTCAGGAGGCTCAACTCATGCGGTTCGAGCGCTGGAGGCTCGTCCTGCCTCTTCGACTGCGGTCGCTGTTCCTCGGACGACGACTGGATCGAGAGCTCGATGATGAGCTCGGCTTCCACGTGGAGCGTTTGACAGACCGGAACATCGACTCGGGCATGACGCCCACCGAAGCGCGCCGAGCCGCGCTCGCCGCGATGGACGGCCTCCAGGCGCGGAAGGAAGAGTGCCGTGACATGCGGCACATCCGACTCGTCGAGGAGCTGGTGGGCGACGCTCGCTACACCTGGCGTCAATTCCGCAAGAGTCCCGGCTTCGCTGTCGTGATTACGCTCGTCCTGGCGCTGGCAATCGGCGGCAACACGGCCGTGTTCAGCGTGGCGCACGCAGCCTTCACGCCGCTTCCGATTCCGGAAGCCGATCGGACCGTGATGGTGTGGACCGAGAACGCGGCGCGCAATTGGCACCAGTTCCCCTCGTCGATGGCGGAAGTTCGAGACTGGCAGGCGAGTGGTGTGTTTTCCAGTCTCGGCGCGTTCGTGGAAGTTGGCTTCAATCTCCGGCTCGGCGATCGAACCGACCGGCTGGAGGGGCTCCGCACGACGCCGGAATTCTTCGAGGCCCTCGCCATTCAGGCCGCGCGCGGCCGGGTGTTCGCTGCTGGTGATGTCGACACTGATCAAACGGTGGTGTTGAGCGACCGCTTGTGGCGCGCGACCTTCGACGGCGATCCGGCGATTGTCGGGCAGACGATTGTGCTCAACGGCGCACCGCGGACTGTCATCGGCGTGCTGCCGCCGCGATTTCCGCGCTTCGCCCACGAAGACCTGTACGCGCTCGTGCGCGCCTCGCCCCAGCTGACCTCGGAGCGCAGCAGCCGGGATCTGAGCGTCATCGGCCGACTCCGGCCTGGCCTGAGCATCGCTGCGGCGCGTGAGCGCATGACCCAGGTGAGCCTGGACCTGGCGAAGCGGTATCCGCGCGACGAGGCTGGCACGACCGCGTCGCTCCAGCTGGTTCAAGACGCCTACCTGCAGGACGCGCACCTCCTCCTGGTGTTGCTGCTGGGCGCGGTCGCGTGTGCACTGGCAGTGGCGTGCGCCAACGTGGCGAGCCTGTTGCTGGCACGAGGCGTGGCCCGCCGTCGTGAATTGGCGATCCGAAGCGCGCTGGGCGGCGGCCGATGGCGGCTGACGCGTCAACTGCTGACCGAGCACCTGCTGCTCGGCGTCACGGCAGGCGTTGCGTCACTCATTCCGGCGTGGTGGGGTGTGCGGTTCGTCGCGTCGTTCGGACTCGACGAGCTGCCGAACGCCGATCTCGCGGGCCTGAACATGCCGGTTCTGGCGTTCAATTTCGGCGTCGCTCTGCTGACCGGCGTGCTCTGCGGCGTCCTTCCCGCGTGGCTGGCGTGGAGGCACGATGTCAATGCCACATTGAAAGGCAGTTCGAGCGTTGGCGGAGGCCGGACCGCGCAGCGCCTGCGCGGCGCTTTCGTCGTCGGCCAGATCGCCTTGACCGTGGTACTCCTCGTGGGCGGCGGGCTGATCTTGCGCAGCTTCCTGCGCATCCTCACGGAGTCTCCCGGCTATAACCCCGATCACGTCTTGACGCTGCAGGTGGCGTTGTCGGCCACTCAGTACACGGCTTCAGAACGGCAGGCCGCCTTTTTCGAGCGCGTGGTCGAGCGAGCGCGTTCGCTGCCGGGGGTCGTCGCGGTATCGGCCGCTCGCGAGCTCCCCACGAGTGACAACCTGCATGGATCGGGGCTGCTCTTTCCAGGACAGCCGGAGCCGCGACTTGCGGATATCCCGCTGGCGCTCAATAACGCCGTGCTCGCTGACTACTTCCGCGTGATGGAGATCCCGCTCGTCCGAGGGAGGTTCTTCAGTGGTGCGGACACGAAGGACTCGCCGCCAGTGACCGTCGTCGATGAATGGACCGCGAATCGATATTGGCCACATCAGAATCCGGTTGGCCAGCGCATCAGGTTGGGTCGATCGCAGCCGTGGCGCGAGATCGTCGGCGTCGTGAAAGACGTCGAAGCGCCGGTCCTGGTGCGCTTTCTGAAGGGACGCGTGGGCCAGGTCTATCTGCCGCTCGCGCAGGATGCGTTCCCTCAGATGTCCGTGGTGGTCCGCACGAGCGGCGACGCAACCGCGGTCGCTGGCCCGATGAGAGCGATCGTGAGGGAGATCGACCGGGATCAACCGGTCTTCCACGTGCAGACGCTGGATGATGTGCGCGTGAGCGGCCGGCGCGTCGTGCGGCTCATCACGACGCTCCTGACGGGCTTCGCGGTGATGGCGCTCCTCCTGGCGACGGTCGGACTCTACGGGACGGTCGCGTACGACGTCGGGCAACGCACGCGCGAGTTCGGCCTTCGGCTGTCGCTTGGCGCGCAGCCCGCCGCGGTGATGGCCATGGTGCTTCGACGGGGAAATCGACTGCTCGTCGTGGGCGCCGGTGTGGGCTTCTTGGGCGCGCTCGTGTCGACGCGGATGGTCGCGAGCTTTCTGTACGGAGTTCAGGCAGGCGATCCGCTGACGTTCATACTCACCGTTCTTCTGCTCGGCGTGAGCGGTTTGCTCGCGAGCTACGTGCCCGCGCGCCGCGCGACGCAAGTCGACCCCGTCGTGGCGCTTCGCTGCGAATAGGGAGCTATCTCCATAAGCGTGCTGAAGACTCTGAAGTGGGCTGAAGACTCATGGTCGCGTGCAGTTGCCTACGCCCTCCGTTTACTGACGACGTTTCGCAACTCTTGAGTTGCTCACGAGAGTCACGCCGCTGATCATCGGGTTGCGCACGAATCGATACGATCCAGACGGGGATTGCGATGGCCACCGTGCCTGGCAGGACGAGGATGGCGGCGAGGTGCCGAAGCAAGAGCCTCACTGAGATCGAATCTAGAATAGCTCCTGACCGCGAGCTGAAGGCATGTCCATCGACCCTCTGTTTCTGTTCATCTCCCTGTTCCCGAGTGGCGTCGGCTTCGTGCTCTTC
>DASZFS010000145.1:0-22562 GCA_035939575.1 Vicinamibacterales bacterium
CAACGGTTCAATCGGCCAGGTGACGTAGGCCGACGTCTCGCGCGCTACACCGACCGATGTCGCCTGACCCGGAAAAGATGCGTTGTCGACCCAGTACGTGGCGACGGGATTCGAGAATGTCACAGCCGTTTGGCGAGCCCCGCGCGCGGCGGCGATTCGGTCGCGCGCCGACTCCACTAACGGATGCTGCGCGAGCGCTGTCCGCACAACGGTTTCGAATGTCCACTCAATAGCGGACGAATCAGGCTGTGAACCGGGGTCCTGCGAGACCACCCTCGAAACGGATTGCGCCAACGTCGTGGATACCCCGCCAATCAGCAGCGAAACCAGCACTGCGCCGGACACCACGCACCTGAAAACGGAACACGAACCGACCATGTCACTCCTCGATACCGAGTGTGGACAAGCGGACAGATCAGTACTAAGAGGGAGAAGGGATCTAAGCGAGAGGCGGGGCGCGCGATGAACGCGTCTGGGGAGGAGGCCCGTTGATCCGGACTGAGCTGGCGACCAATCCATCACCGAGCGTCCGCTCGGGTGGCGCCAGGACGAACTGGCCGACCGCTAAGGCCAGCTGCGCAGTCGCGAACGTGATTTGCCCGACGAACACCGGATTCAGGAAAATCGCGTGCGAATGGTCGCTACTCTCATGCGCGCGCATCGACCGGTTCCTGCTGGACAGAACGATCGAATGACGATGCGTATAGGAGTGGCCGTCAGGGCGGAGATGGACGTGTTCCGGTGGCAGGAGGGCCACTGAAACGACCATGGCGACGAGCACGACAGACACGAGTCTGCGCATCTGAATGAACCCGCGACGCAACACACGCACGGGCGTGAAACGAGATGATGCCTTATTTTCGGGTCTTTGAAAAGCTCCGTTGTCCGTTCGTCGTCGGAGAGCAGCCGTTTAGGGGCTCATCGTGACAACTTGTTGGAAAATTGATGCTCTCAACTGTCGGAAGGCGGTAGGTCTGCTCGCTCCCGGGGAAGAAGCGACGCACGGCTAACTCTACTCGAATGCCCATGTGCGGTAGAATCGAGATGTGTTCTGCGCGACGAAGATTGCGGTAGCCGCCGTCGTGGCTCTCGCCATGGCGGTCCTACCGGTCGTGCTCGAGCAATGTGCGGGGGCCTGCGACGCGCATCCCCACACCATCGCGAGTACGCCGGCCTGCCATCACACCACCTCGCCTGGAACTCACATTGCGCACGTGCCGAGCCCGTGCGCTTACGATCACAGTGGGACCGCCATCACGGCGGCGAACAACCCCAGCCGGACGGGAACGGCGTTTCATGACGTCGTGGCGGTGGAGAGCCGACCCGCGCCGGTATCCCCCGCTGTGCCGGGGCTCCGCGTTCGGCCGCACTCCCCGCCAAGTTCCGCTCTCACACTTGACCGTCGCTCTCTTCCCCTCCGCGTGTAGACACCGCGTCAACTGACGATCTCTCCGGCGCATCGAGCGATGCGTTGGCCCACGTGTGTCTTCGGAAGGGAGTTTCCTATGGGGTTCGGTCGACGCCAGATCGTGCTGGCGTTGTACGGGGTCGGTACGTGTCTCACAGCAAGTGGCGCCCTTGCGCAAGGGACGGCGCCTCCGTCGGACGCGAGCGCGAGTACGGGGCAACGCGAACAGATGCAGATGAACATGCCAATGACCACGGGTTGGCAGTTCATGCAGGACGGGATTTTATTCGCCGAATTCAACCATCAGGGTGGCCCGCGCGGTGGCAACGAATTCGTCGCGCCGAACTGGTGGATGGGCATGGCGACACGCGAGACGTCTCGCGGACGCCTGACATTCACCAGCATGTTCAGCCTGGATCCGGCGACCGTCGGCAAGGCCGGGTATCGGGAGATCTTCCAGGCCGGAGAAGCGCTCAACGGCCGCCCGTTAATCGACCGGCAGCACCCACACGATCTCTTCATGCAGTTGGCCGCGGTCTGGCGGGTGCCCATCAACGAGTCGACCGGACTCACGCTGGCGGGCGCCCCTGTTGGCGAGCCGGCCCTCGGCCCCGTGGCGTTCATGCATCGCGCCTCGGCGGCAGACAATCCCACGGCGCCGCTCGGCCATCACAAGTTCGACTCGCAACACATCTCCTTCGGAGTGGTCACGGCGGCCATCGACCATGGGCCTTTCGTGCTCGAAGGATCCGTGTTTAATGGCCGCGAGCCAGACGAGAACCGGTGGGATTTCGATTTCGGCGCGCTCGACTCATTCTCCGGCCGGCTCTGGTACCGACCCAACGCCGAGTGGGAGTTGCAGGCCTCGAGCGGTCGCCTCAAGAGTCCCGAAATGCTGGAGCCCGGAAATATCGTGCGCTCGACCGCGTCCGTCTCGTGGACGCGCAAGAACGGCGCGGCCATTTCATCGCTGACGGCGGCGTACGGCCGCAACGATACGGACCACGGCCCTCAAAATGCGGTGTTCGTCGAGGGGTCGCGTCATGCCGACAGGAACGCGATCTATGGCCGTTTCGAAGCGCTCGATGTGGAGACCGCGCTGCTCCAGACAGATACCGTCATCGATGGCCCAGCGGCCAACGTCACGGACCGCGTCTTCGCCTTCACTGTTGGCGGCGTGCGCAACATCCTCGTGTGGCATGGATTCGAAGGCGGGGTCGGAGCGGACGTCTCCTTCTACGGCGTGCCGAGCGCACTGGAGCCGATGTATTCCTCGCATCCGGTCTCGTTTCACATCTTCTTCCGGTTGAAACCGCCGGCCGGCGCGATGGGACGCATGTGGAACATGCGCATGTCCCAGCCCATGGCGGCTCACGGCATGGCGATGGCGATGAATGACCGTACGCCATGAATGAGGCGATTGAGATTAGTTCTTCGATTGAAGATAGCGGCGCTGCAACTCGGCGACAGTCATCGGTCCTTTGCGAATCTCAACGACGCTGTCGGTCTTCGGCTTCAACATGATGTAGACCGTATCGCCAGCGCGCAGATCGGCAAGCGCGATCGCCTTGCCGGTGCGATCGATGTACTTGGTGTGCTCATCCACGCGCATCACCTGCGTCACTTCGGTGGGACGTTTGACCAGCACCTGCTGCTTGGCCGGGTTGATGGAGGAAATAATGAAAAACTCGGCGGAGGGCGTCGTTTGCGCCGACACGGGGCTGACGCGCGTGAGCCACAGTCCGGCAAGGGCGATGGCCGCCCAGATCCCATGACGCCGTAGCCGGTCCCAGATTCTCATGTCTACTCGAAGCGGAGCGCATCGATCGGGTCGAGGTTCGCCGCCTTGTGCGCGGGGTAATAGCCGAAAAACACGCCCACAAGGGCAGAAAAGGCCACCGCGATCACGAGCGCCTGGGCGGGCACGGCCGTCGGCCAGGCCAATGCCGATGACACCATCCGCGACGCAAACACGCCAAAGACGACGCCTACGCCCCCACCGAGCAAGCTCAAGACCGTCGCTTCGCCGAGAAACTGCCAGCGGACGTCGGCGCCTTTAGCGCCGACCGCCAGGCGCAAACCTATTTCTCGCGTGCGCTCGGTGACCGACACCAGCATGATGTTCATGATCCCAATCCCGCCGACCATGAGCGAGACTGACGCGATGCTTGCCAGCAGGAGCGTCATAATCCGCTGCGATTCTGCCCCTGCCCGCGCAATCTCGGCCGGGTGTCTGAGATTGAAGTCGTCCTCTTCGTCTGGGCGAAGGTGATGCCGCTCGCGGAGCAGCGCGGCAATCTGCTTTTCTGCCGGCGCGATTGCCGCCGCTGACGTCGCCGAGCACATGATGTCGTCGAGCCAATTGATCCCTTTGATCTTCTTCTGCACGGTCGTGAACGGCATCATGAGCGTGTCATCCTGATCCTGGCCTGATGGGGATTGGCCTTTCGCGGCCAGCACGCCGATGACACGGCACGGGAGGTTCTGCACGCGAATCATCTTCCCAATCGGATCGGTCGGCCCGAACAGATTCGTGACGACCGTCTGGCCGAGGAGACACACATTGGTGGCGTGGTCCACATCGTCCTGAAAGAAGGCGCTCCCACGGGCAATCGTCCAGCGCCGAACCTGCAGGTACTGCGGCGGGACGCCACGGACCGCCGTCACCCAATTCTGATTCTCGTAGACCAGATGGACGTTGGTGTCCACGTGCGGCGAGACGTTGTAGACGAGCGGTACCTGTAGTTCGACCGCCCTCGCATCACCGAGCACCAGCGTCTTGGTGCCCTTGGCACCCGTGTAGACGCCGTTGACGCTGCGACTGCCCGCCTCAATCCACACCATGTTGTCGCCGAGGTTGGAGATCTGCTGCTGGATCTGATTCGACGCGCCCTGGCCGACGGCCACGCTGCAGATAACGGCGCCGACGCCAATGATCACGCCCAGCATGGTCAGCGCACTGCGCATCTTGTTGCGCCCCAGCGCCTGGATTGCGAGTCGCAGCACAGCCAGCAGGGTCATCTCGTCTTCACTCTCACCGCCGCGGTGCACCGAATCGCGGAGGCGCGGTCCCAACGCCCTCGCCACCTACCGCCTCGCCTGTGACCAAGGCGTCGCCAACCTGCACATCACCCGAGACGAGTTGTGTGAACGTGTAGTCCGTGATGCCGACGCGCAGCGGTACCGGCCGCAGCCTGCCGCCTGGCTCGAGCTTCCAGACGACTTGCGATCCACCGGCGTGCGACGAGGTCGCGGCCGCCGGCACGCTGTATTGTCGATATACCTGTTTCAACGCGTCAGCCGGCAGATTCGGCGTGAAGCGAATCGCCGCATTCGGGATCTTGACGACGTTCGTCGCCTCGCCGGTCGGAATCGTCGCATACGCGGTCTCGCCCGGGAGGACCCTCCCGTCAGGGTTTTCGAAATCGATGACCGTGTTGTAGGTCACGACGTTCTGGACCGTCGTGGCGTTCAATCGGATGGCGCTCACCCGCCCGCGAAACGTTTCCGCTGGAAATGCGTCGACCTGAAACGTGGCCTCGGTGCCGACCTTGATGTTCCCGGTATCGGATTCGTCAGTGGCGGCATACAACTGCATGCGCGTCAAGTCCTGCGCGATGCTGAAGACCACGGGCGCCTGGAGCGAAGCCGCCACGGATTGGCCGACGGTGACGTTTCTCGCGACGACGGTGCCATCGATGGGCGACGTGATCGTGCAGAACTTGAGATTCGTCTGGGCAAGATCCAGGGCGCCCTGCGCGACCCGGACCTGAGCGCGCGCTTGATCGAGCTGCGCCAGCAGCTGCGTAAGTTGTGCCACTGACTGGTTCAGCTGGGCGTCGCCGGCCCGCACCTGGGCGTCGGCCTGGTCGAACGCTGACTGCGACAGGTCGGCCTGGTCGCGCGGCAACACGCCGCGGGCGGCCAGGTCCAGCGTACGACGGGCATTGACGCGCGCATAGTCTGCCGCGGCCTTCGAGCGCTCGATGTTCGCCTGGTTGTTCTTGATGGCCGCCTCTTGAGCCGTGATGCTCGCGTCCAGGTTCCGCTGGTTGGCCACGGCGTTCTCCAGTCCACCCCGTGCCTGGACCAGTTGCGCGTCGTACACCTGGGGATCGATCAGCGCCAGCACCTGGCCACTCTCAACCTGCGTGTTGTAGTCCGCGAAGATGTACTTCACCGTGCCCGACACATACGACCCGACCGGCACAGTCGTCACGGGATTGATCGTGCCCGTCGCCTGAACGGCGGACGTAATGCTGCCCTGCTCAACCGGCGCCGTTGCGTACTGTTGGATGTCACCGCGGCCCCTCATCCCCCACCCGGCGAGCGCCAGGACGACGACGACCACGCTTGCCGCGACGAGCGGTTTTCGATGACGCTCGTAATAGTCTCGGACGACCATGTCCCTCCACCCGACCCGTGGCGCCAAATCCGCCGTCTAAGCTTAGCATCGTGCTCGAGGCGGCTCTCGGCCGCCCACGAGGTCGGCACAATGCCCTCAACGAGCCTCATAGATCCGAATTTCTGGCTTCTGGCTGCCTCGATGCGGAACGGCGAGATACAACCGATTCTGTGCCGGGACGAACAACGACGTGCGAGCGCCCGCCGCCGTCGGCACGTGGGCGATGCGCACGAAGCGATCGGCCTCCTGATTTTCAAGGACATCGATGTACCCTTCGCCGCCGCTGACGTACAGCCGCTTCCGTGCCGCATCGTAAAAGAGATCGTCGGTATCGCCCACGATATCGAATGAGCCCGTTTCCCGGCCGCGCGCGATGTCGAATACAACGACCTTGGCCGGCCGGCGGCAGCCCACGAACAGGCGATGATCCGTTTCGTCGAGCGCCATCGGGAAATTCGACTTGGCCGCGCCGATTGGCCACGTCGCCACCACCTTCATCGCACCTCGGTCGACGACCGCAACGTGATCGGCGGTCGGCACGTTCACGAACACGCGTGACCCGGTTCGTTCGAGTTGAAAAGATTCCGGATGGCCGGCCAGTCTCGCTTCGCCCAACACCTTGCCACTAGCCGGGTCGATCGCGGCGAGCGCGCCGCTTCCAAACCCGACGTACACGCGCTTGGCGGACGCGTCATACCGCACGTTATCTGAATCGTCACCGAGCCGAATCCCTTGACTCGGCCGATAATCGTCGCCGTTCAACAACTGAAGGCCTTCGCCCTGGCCATTCGCCACCGCGATCAGCTTGACGTCTGGCACGACGGCAATCCCCTGCGGCTCGCGGAAGCCCGGCAGACTCTTGATGTGGGTGCCAGCGTTGACGTCGAGGACTTCGACAGTGTTGTTGCCCAGGGCTGCGACAAACAACCGCTGGCCGCCTATGTCAAAGGCCATGTGATCGATGCGCCCCTCGACGCGGGGCAGCTCGATTGAGCGCACCAGGGTGAGGGTGTCCTGCGCTGGTTTTCCCGTCTGCATGGCATGTGTCTGGGAAGAAAGACCCGCCGTCACCAAGGTCGAAATGACGACCACCGCGGCAACATTGATCGCACGCTGCATGAGCGCTCCTCTACTTGTTTCTCGCGGTCGCCTTCGTCGTGCCAAGTTCTCCGAGCGCTGCCTTGAATCCGGTCGCTAACCTCTCCGCTGGCCCGGTGCCCCAGTAGTGCAGAAAATAGATCGTCGGCTGCGTCCCCGTCATGTGATGGTGGATCGCCACGACATCGATGCCGTTCTTGCGGAGTGCCTTCAGCACGGGCTGGACTTCATTCGCCACCATCGCCACGTCGCCCGCCACCGCAGCGTTCTCGTTCGTCCCGACGAACGCGGCCCACGTGTTGAGTCCCATGCGCGCGTTGATCGGGGCGCCCATTTCTGTGAGTTTCAAGTCATCGCGGCCAATCGTAATCTTGTAGACGGCCCCTGTCTGTTCGCCCTGCGTGCCCACGACCTGCGCGAGCCTCGCGGTATCGATTGCCGTTGCCGCAGCTGCAGCCGGTGCCTGCGCCCCCGCGGGCCGGCTCGTGGCCTTTCCGATGAGATCGAGCCCCGGCTTCACCTGGCGCGCGAGATCGGCCGGCTTCCCGTGCGCATGCACGTGCATGTAGAACATACGCGGCTCGTCCCACAAGAAGTGGTTGTGCAGAGCCGTCACATCCACCCCGTTCTCGAGCAGTGCGGACATTACGGGATTGACCTCGTCCTGCGTCAGCACGAGATCACCCATCATGACGTCCATGCCGCCGGTGCCCTTCGTCATGGCCACCCAGCCGCCAAAACCGAACGGCGTCGGCGTTTGGACGTTGGCCACGGTCACGCTGACATCGTTCCGCGGGATATTAACTTTCAGCACATTAGCCTTGTAGTCGCCCGTCTTGCCGAGTGCGGTGAGCACCTGCTGATACTCGGCGGGCATGTCTTGGGCCGTCGCCATTGACGCGAACGATATCAACACTGCCGCACAGACCGTGATCAGACGTTTCATGTGTTTCCCCCCTGACGTTGAGGTGAATTGCATGTTCAGAATCGGACGTGGCGCTCGGCGGCAGGCGGAGCAGGTATTCGAGGAACCTTCTGGTGAAAGGGCATTCACCTGACAAGTTCCTGACTTCTGTGTCAGCGTCGATCGAGTCACACCGGCAGGGTCACGCGAAATTCCGATCCCGCGCCAAGACGGCTCTGCACGACGATCGACCCGCGGTGAACGTCTACGATCCACCGCGCGATCGCGAGACCAAGACCGGATCCGCCTGAATCGCGCGACCGCGCTTTGTCAGAGCGATAGAACCGATCGAAGATCTTGGGCACATCCTCCTCGGACATCCCGATGCCCGTGTCCCGGATGACGACAACCGCGGCGTCGGTGCCCGCCTCAACGGCAACAACAATCTGACCACCCGTCGATGTGTACTTCACGGCGTTGTCCAGCAGTATCACAAACAGCCGCAGGAGCAACAGGGCGTCGCCTCGGACTTCGATGGTCGGTGCGCTCTTCGGTGCCGCGAACGTCAATCCTTTGAGCTGCGCGAGAGCCGCCGGTGCCCGGCACGCTTCGGCCACGAGATCGTTGAGGTCGACTGGCTCCAAGACGCATCGTTCCGATCCGGCGTCTGCCCGCGCGAGTGTGAGGAGGTTGTCGAGCAACTCCGTCATCCGGGCCGACTCGGACTGGATCTCCCGAACACCATCGCGCCATTCGTCATCATTCCGCGGCCGGCGTAACAACACATCGGCCGTCGTGCGGATGAACGCGACCGGCGTGCGAAGCTCATGGGAGGCATCGGCCGTGAACTGCGCGATGCGCTCGAACGCCCCCTCGAGCCTGTCAAGCATCCCGTTCAGCGTGATCGTCAGCCTCTGCAACTCGTCGCCCGCGCCGGCGATCGGGATGCGGTCTGACAAGTTCTGCGCAGTAATGACCTGAGCGGTTCTGGTGATGCGATCGACAGGGCTGAGCGCGCGACCGCTGATCCAATAGCCCCCTCCACACGCAACAACGAGCAGCACGGGGCTCGCCAGGGCCATCGTTCGCGCGAACCAGGCCAGGGCATTGTCGACTGGGTCCAGTGGCTCGAGCAGCTGGACGGTGTAGGTCCGACCTTCATCGTCGGTCGCCGAAGCGGCCGCGGCGGCTCGAAAACGCGAGCGCCCGACGGCGATGTTCGAGAGCTCCGCGCCGCGGCGGCCAGGCGGAGCCAACGACAGCGGCGTGTCGTTCTCGGCCGCTGCCGGGGTCCGATACAGCCAGGTACCGTCCGACGCCCGAATCTGCCAGGCATCGCCGCCCGCGTGCTCGAGCAGGTGGGCTGGCAGATCACCCCGGCCGTGTTGGCGGACTTCCTGATCGAGGTTTCCCGCCGCAGCGACGGCGCGGTCGCGAAGGTCCGCATCGATGGCCGAGTACAGACTGACGCGCATCGCCAACCACGCGAGACCTGCCACGAGGGCCAACGTCACCGCGAGGATCGATCCGTACCAGGCGGTCAATTGAACTCGGAGCGGGACCGATCGCGTCATGCTTCTTGCCGAAGCGAATACCCGACCGCATGGATCGTCCGCACGAGCTTTGTCGCGAATGGCTCGTCAACTTTTTTGCGCAGGAGGCGAATGAAGACCTCCAAAGTATTCACCTCAATCTCCCGGTCCACGCCCCAGACGGACTCGATGAGGGCATCGCGTGTCAGCACTCTCCCTGCGGCGCGCATGAGTGCCTCCAGGAGACGAAACTCAGTGGCCGTCAGCTGCAGCGGACAGCCATCGCGAGCGACTTTTCTCGTCGCGGGATCGAGAACAAGGCCGGCCACCGCGAGGACCGGCTCGTGAGAGCTGTGCCGACGTCGGCCGAGCGATCGAATACGCGCCACCAGTTCGTCGAACGCGAATGGTTTGTTCAGGTAGTCATCGGCACCGGCGTCGAGGCCGGCGACGATGTCGCGCGTACTGTCGCGGGCGGTGAGCATCAGAATCGCCACTGACCGCCCGCGTTCACGGAGGCGGCGCGCGACGTCGAGGCCGGTCAGGCTCGGCAGCATGACGTCGAGCACGACGACGTCAAAATCATAGGTCTCGGCCAGAGCCAGGCCCGTGGTCCCGTCGGACGCCGTTGTCACCGTGTGGCGCTCTTCCTCCAGGCCACGCTTGAGTGCGGCCGCCATCGGCTCATCGTCTTCGACGACCAGAATGCGCATCAGCCGTCCCCGGATTGTACGCGCGGGAGCTGAAAATTCTCTGAAAACTGCTTTCAACCACCCTTCAGACGAGCCGGCTACAAAGGTCTCCGTTCAACGGAGGCATGTTCGCGATGGTCTGGAGAGTCGCCGCAGCGTGGGTGGGGATGGGCGGTTTCGTATCGGCCATGGCCGGGGGCCCGAAACTGATCAGCGATCCGGAAGTGGCCGGGCGTTCGGTCATCGCCGTTCGCGTCGACACGGTACCGCGGCTCGACGGCACGCTGCGCGATCCGCTCTGGGATCGTGGGATCCCGATCACGGACTTTCGGCAGCGGGAGCCCCGCGAAGGCCAGATGGCGACCGAACGCACGTCGGTTGTCGTCTTGTACGACCGCAGCCACTTGTACTTCGGGATCCACTGCTTCGATGAAGAACCGGCAGGCATCGTGGCCACGGAGCTTCGCCGCGACACGGATGCGTCGATCGACGATTCGTTCGCGATTCTGATCTCACCGAACCACGACGGCCGCAGCGCCTACACCTTCACGGTGAACCCCCTGGGCACTCAGTTCGACGCTCTCGTCGCGGACGAAGGCACGCTGAACGATTCTGCCTGGGACGGCGTCTGGGAATCGAACGCCGTCCGGACGGACGATGGCTGGACGGCCACGATCGCCGTGCCCTTCGCGACGCTGAACTTCAAGACGTCGGCACAGCCCGTTCTTGGCGTGAACTTCCGGCGGTTCATCCGCCGGAAGAACGAAGAGGATCTGTGGCGCGCCTTCTTGCGGATCTACGGCTTGACGCGCGTGTCGCAAGGCGGCGATCTGCAAGGACTCGAGCAGATCGGCAGCGGTCGCCTGTTCGCGCTCAAGCCGTTTGCGGTCACAGGCGCCGACGCGATCGCGGGAGGCAGCACCGAGGCGCTTCACAGCGCGGGCCTCGACGTGAAGTACGGGCTACGCAGCAGCCTCGTCCTGAACGGAACGGTCAATACGGACTTTGCCGATGCGGATGTCGACCCGCTGCGCTTCAACATCACGCCCTTCAGGGTTCTCCTGCCAGAAAAGCGTCCGTTCTTCCTGGAGAACAGCGGCGTGTTTCAGTTCGGCGCGCCCAACATGCAACTGTTCTTCAGCCGCCAGATCGGGATCGATCCCGGATCGGGCGAACAGGTACCGCTCGACGGCGGCGTCAAACTGACCGGCACGGTTGGTGACTACGACGTGGGCATACTCGATGCCCGCACCCGAGACAGTGGGTCCAACCCTTGGGCGAACTATGCCGTCGGGCGCGTCAAGCGGCGGCTGTTCGCGGAGTCATACGTGGGGGCGATCGTCACCGACAAGCGCAGCGGCTCGGACAGCGACCCGCTCAACAGATCCATCGGCGTCGACGGACAGTTTCGGTTCGCGAAGGCTTGGACCGCGCAAGGCTACTACGCGAAGACGACGCCACCGGTCGGCACCGGCGGGTCCGGAAAGAACTGGGCGGGCTCGGCGGGGCTGGCATATGACGGTGACCTCGTGCAGGGCGCCGCCTCGCGGACGGTAGTGCAGCCGAACTTCAACCCGGAGGTTGGGTTCGTCGACCGCACGGACCTGGTGACAGATCACGTTGGCGTTGAAGTCAAGCCGCACCTGCCGCGGGGACCCGTGCGTCAGATCTTCTTCATCGCTGACTACGTCGGCCAGCCCGATACGAGGGGTGTCCTCCAGACACAACAGTGGCAGGGCACGACCATCGCGTTATTCCACAGCGGTGCGCTCACCAACGACGATCTCGTCGTCAACACTGTTCAGCGACTTCAGGCGCCGTTCAACATTTTCGGCAATGTCGTCATTCCCGCCGGCGAGTACCGGTTCACCCGGCACCAGCTCGATTACGAATCCGATCCTGGCCGGCGCATCGCGTACACCGTGAGCGAGCAGTGGGGCGGCTTCTACAACGGCACGCTCAGCACGGCCTCGGCCACTTTCAACGTCAGGCCCGTGCCGAGGATCTCGCTCGCCGGCGCGGAGACGTGGAATCGGTTTCAATTCAGCGGCCGGGACTACGACGTCTACGTCGGGTCGCTGAAGACCAGCTACTCGATGACACGTTTCCTCACCGCTTCCCTGCTCGTGCAGCACAACTCCGCTGACGCGGAACGCGTCAGTTGGAACGCGCGCCTTCGCTATCAATACCATCCGGACAGCGATCTCTTCGTCGTGTTCAACGACGGGCCGCAGTTCAACAGTCTTTCGGGTGGCAATCCCGTGTTGACGCGCGATCGCCGCCTGTCGGTCAAATGGACGTACTCATTCCTGCGGTAAGGAACCATGACGATACGCAACTTCGAACATGTAGGTGTGTGGCTGCTTGTGGCCGGCGTCGCGTCTGCAACGATGGGCCAGAGGCAGCCCGAGCCCGCGTCTCTTCGGTATGAGTTTCTTCGCGGGGGAAACGTGGTCGCGCATCACATCGTCACCAACGATGGCTCGGCAATCACCGCCCGGTTTGAGGGAGACGAGCGTGGGCGCGCGTGGGCATTCGACGAGTCCGCAAAGGTCGATGCGGGCGGGATTCCCACCTCAGTCTCTGTGACCGGCACGGATCCCGCCGGTCAGCGGGTCTCGGACCAGTATCAGACCGACGCCCGCACGGCAACCACCCACCCCTTTTACCTCGCGATGCCCGTTCTCGAAGGGCAAATCGCCGCGATGCCGGACGAGCTCGGGCGGCTCACGAGGGCGCTTCTTGTGTCATCGACGCACTCGCTGGCGCTGGCACCCGCCGGAACGGCAACAGTCCATCGGGTTGGCGCGATGTCGGTATCCGGTCGCCGCGGGACCAAACAGATCGTCCAATACGAACTGCTCGGCCTCGACTACGCCCCGTTCGAGATCTGGCTCGAACCCGATGGCACGCTGTTCGCGGTGTTCACGGCGGGGACAATCGTACGAGAGGGCTGGAGCGATGTGGTGCCGGCGTTGCTCGCCGCACAGCGGACAGCGCTCCGAGCGCACGCCGAGGAGATCGGGCGACAGGTCGAGCGAATTCCCTTCCGACCATTCGCATTCGTGCACGCCAGGCTGTTCGACCCTCGCACCTTCTCTTCCCGCGACAGGATGACGGTGGTGATCAACGGCGACATGGTTCAGGCGGTCGGCCCGGACGGCGACGTGCGTCTGTCCAGCGATACGCAACACATTGATGCGACCGGCGCCACGCTCGTTCCCGGACTGTGGGACATGCACACGCATCTCACGATCGTCGACGGGATCCTTCATTTGTCAGCGGGAGTGACGACAGTCCGTGATCTTGGAAACGATGTCGACGAGGTGCTCGGGATGCGACGCGCCTTCGACGAGGGACGGGCGATTGGCCCGCGCGTCCTGCTGGCGGGGTTGGTCGATGGGCGTGGTCCCTATCAAGGTCCGACGAAGCTGCTCGTCGACTCAGAAGATGAAGCGCGGACTGTGATCGATCTGCTGGCGACGAAGGGGTTTGCACAGGTCAAGATCTACGGTTCCGTCAAGCCCGCGCTCGTGCCGTACCTGTCGCGGCTCGCTCACGAGCATGGGTTGCGCGTCGGGGGACACGTCCCGGCATTCATGACGGCTCGACAGGCGGTCGACGCCGGTTTCGACGAGATCAACCACATCAACTACATGTTCCTCAACTTCATGCCGGATGTGAAACATCTCGAGGGCCCGGAGCGAATCACCGCCACCGCCGACGGCGCCGCGAACCTGGACCTTCGCTCCGAAGCTGTTGCGCAGTTCATGGGGTTTCTGAAGCAACACGGCACGATCATCGATCCCACTCTGAGTACGTGGGAAACCCGACTCCTCGCGCGCGTGGGCCAGGCCGATCCCGCGGTCGCGCCGGTGTTCGATCGACTCCCGCTGAGGCCGCGACGGGCGGCCTTGCGCGCCGGTCTCCCCGTGAGGGCAGACCATGAGGCGCGTTACCGTCAATCGTTCGCTGCCATGCTTCGCATGGATCGGCTGCTCTACGATCGCGGCGTCACGCTGGTGACGGGCAGTGACGGGCTCGCGCGGTTCGGATTCGATCGCGAGCTCGAACTGGAAGTGGAAGCAGGAGTGCCCGCCACACGCGTCCTTCGGATGGCGACGCTTGACGCCGCGCAACTGATGCATCGCGACCACGAGCTCGGCACGATTGAGCCCGGCAAGCTCGCTGACCTGGTCCTGTTCGCTGGTGCGCCGGACCTGCGCATCAGTGACGTGCGCCGGGCGCGCTACGTCGTCAAGGATGGCACGTTGTTCAGGGTGGAGCTCCTGGACCGCGCGCTGTCATTGAGATAATACGACGATGCTCCCCCACCCCTGGAGTTCTGCTGTGAATAGCATCGAGAGTCCGAATGGGGTGTTGCGCCGTGCGTGGCCGATTCGTCGCACGACGACTCGCGCGGTCGCCGCATGCGGCACATACGTCCTGCCCCCCTCACGTCCGGCGGCGCGCCGAGGTGATCGGTGCAGTCCGCCGCTGTCATACCTTCTCCACGGGCGGTGCGAACGGTGCGCCTACGCCTTTCTCGCAGAATTGCTTCAGGCTGTTCAAGTAATATCCCCAGTTGAAGTTGTAGGTGCCGTACACCTCGTCCGAGAGCTCGCGCGCGTACTCTTGGGAGAACATCAGCAGCGTATCGCCCTTCCGTTTTTCGAGCGCAAACGTGAACGTGTTGTCGAGCCAATTCTCGTGACCCGCGACGCAGACCCATTCAACGCGACGGTCTCGATCGAGGCGTCGTTGCTGCATGTGCGGGTGAAAGTCACCGGCGAAGGTGAAGCGGATGACGCCCCCCTGGCGTTCGTCTGCCTCCACCTGTCTCGACCACCACTGACGTAACCCCGCGGCCGTGGTCACTGCCTGATACACCGTGGCGGGTGCCGCATGAATGGCGACGGCGTGAATGATCTGCTTCATAGGGTTTTCAGAAGAGGCTGCTGTTACCAATGCTCAGGCGGCTGCATGGCTCGCGGACGAAATCTGCGCGATGACGTCATGGAAGCTGACCTCGGACCAAGCCTCCGCGATCAGGCCGTCCTCGATCCGGTAGATGTGATTCTCAGTCCAGTGTATTCGCTTGCCGGTAGCCTTGAGCCCAAGAAACTCGCCTTTGTGGACGGCCGTGGCCGTGTGCCGCTCAACGACCCGATCTCCCTCAACGATCGTCTGATTCACCTCCACATGCACATCTCCGAATGCGGCGAAAATCATGGCGCCCACCTGCTTCTGAGCGGCCCAGCCTTGGGGCAACGTCATCCCGGGCACGTGCAGCTGACAGTCTTTCGTCCACGTTGTGTCGACGATGTCGAGGTTCGAGTGATTCTTGAATTCCTCGAGAAACAGCCGCACCGCCGCGACCTGTCGCTTCCGCAGATACGCCGGCAGCTTGCTCCAGTAATAGCTGCGCCAACCGTCACTGATCTCCTTGACGTGCTCGGCCGGGACGCCCGCATGTTCCAGCGACAACTGCGTGCCTCCACCTTCATTGACGGGTTCGAGTGAGATCGAGACTCGTGAGTGGTACCCCGGTTTCCAGTCCGAGGCGCGCCAGTCCTGAACGAGTTTCCGATCCGGCACAGATTCGATCGTCTTCCCGCTGACGTGACCGCCGTATGTCGTGAATGCACCGCCAGGCTTCCGATCGATCTGAGCGGCCTCGCCAGTCATCTCCGTGTGACGCCGAGCGTCCATCAACGCCTCGAAGACGTCATGGGCTGCCGCGTTGATGAAGACCTCGTGGTTGATCTGTTTCGTTTCCACGGATGCACCTCCTGTCGAGCTGGTGACCGTTGTGCGCTGAGTAATCCGAGACGTCTGCGCACTGCTGGCAGACTCTCTCGATCGACGCACATAACAGAAGATGGTATGGGTAGCCCTTATATCGGTCTATAGCTACGACAACTGAGTTTGTGTCCGATCGTCCATGAGACTGACGAAAGGTCATTCGAAGCGGCTCGTCACCGCCACGCAGAAACGCGTGGCGACTCAGCCGCACCCCTCGATCGCGACGACACCAGATTGTGGACCGTGGCGTCGCAGCGACTTGAACGTCGTCACGCCAGCCGATGTTGAGATGGCGTTTAGAGGCGTGCCGACACGCAGGTGGAGTCTGCTACACGTTTCGTAAACGTCAGACTGGCCTAGCGGCCGTTTGTTTCGATGGAATTGTGTGATCGGGTGAGTTCGGCGCTACGGCTGTCTGACCTCGGGTATCGCGATCCGACGATATCCGCTGCGTGTGAACGTCGAGCGCCGCTTGCACATGTTCGACATCGACAATCTGTTGGCGCACGTGCGCTTCGAAATCCTCACGCGGTGAAAACTTTGGCATGATGCCCTCAGCGTCATCGTGGAACTTCAACCCCGCGTTCGGTCAGCCGAATCATCAATCTCGCGATGCACCTGCTTTTGGCTGGTTCGCCGTGCGTGCAAGCACCTCGTTGATCGTTTTCGCCGCTTCAGCGGCCAGGGCGTTCGAGTCCTGATTGAGCTGCCCGGCCATCCGCTGCGCCTCGTCGATACGTGTCAGGGCGATCGTCAGTTGTTTCGACTCCTCCTGGCGCCCAAGCGGCGTGAGTCGGGCATCCGCGGCGCGCAACGAATCCCGAGCCGCCTCGAAATGGCGGCTCGCTTCCCCGAAGTTGACGCTGTAGATGTCCAGACGCGCATCGAGCACGTCGGCCCGGCCCTCCAGCAGGTACTTCTGCAGCTCGGCCGCCTGACCTGCGCGATTGATGTCCGACTTCCCTGTCGCCCCTAACGCCCATCCCACAGCGAGCGCGGCGAGGAGCGCCACGCCGGTTCCCAGAATGAATTTCATCACGTCCCGCCCGAGGCCCATGCCCTCGCAACGAGGGTAACGCTTGGGCGTGGTGCGCGATGTTCCGTTTGAGACACTTCGTTGTGCGCCAAGTCGGGCCCGACGAATCCTTTTCTACCTCAACTGGCGACAGGGCGGTATTGACGGGTCTCAAAGATTTTGAAAGTCCCACCGACAAATGACTGACAATTGCTAGCGGCTTTAGGGGCGAAAGTCCCTCGTCTTGCCCCCCAACCGTGGACAACCGTCCGCTGGAGATGTGATGAATGAGCCGGCTTTCCGTGAAACGTTCCAGGATCAAACTACTCACGAATTTCGCCCGCGAGGATTTTGTCACTCAGATCCTGCGGCTGGCCACGATGAAGACGGTCGTGTTCGGCCGCGCAGAACTGCGAGCCCCGTGGGGTTTGCATGTGGATCTTCCTGGGAGGGCTGTCTTTCACATCGTGCTGCGCGGCAGCTTCTGGCTGACCTTCGACGGCGCTCCCCCCGTTCACATAGCGTGTGGAGACACAATCATTTTTCCGCGCGCCGACGCCCACGATATGAACGACCACCCTGCGACGGCCGTTCGTCCGCTACAGGAACTGCTCATCAAACATCCCATGACACCGGATCGGCGCTTCTGTTACGGAGGTGGAGGCGGATTGACGATCCTGCTGTGCGGCGCGTTCCAGCTGGACGATCCGAGGTTCGACCTGCTACGGGTATCGCTGCCGGCTCTGGTCTCCATCAAGGGCCGAACTGATCACGCCTCCGCTCAGCGCCGGGCCTTGCTTCGGTGCGTCGAACGGGAGCTCCGAGTCTCCCGGCCCGGAGAAGAAGCGATCGTCACACGCATGGCGGAAGCGTTCTTGCTTCGAGCCATCCGCGATCATGTCGTGTCCTCCTCCAATGGGGAGCATGGCTTGCCCGGCATACTGCGAGATCCCTCCATCCGGCACGTCCTCGGTTTGATTCACGAGCACCCAGAACGTTCCTGGACTGTTCGCACGCTGGCGAGTGAGGCGAACCTGTCGCGGTCAGCCTTTGCCGTCCGATTCAAGCTGCGCGTCGGCACGGCCCCCCAACGCTATCTTCAACGTTACCGTCTGCACAAAGCCGCCCAGCTGCTGAGTACAACAGACGCCAAGATTCACGCCGTCGCTCGCAGCGTGGGCTATGAATCGGAGTCTTCCTTCAGCAAGGCGTTCAAACGGCTGATGGGCAAGGCACCAGGCCATTGTCGCTAGCGAACTCTTGCGCGCAAAGCGAGCTCGACTGCGCGCCGCGTTGGAAGCTTTTCGGGTATGCGCAAATGGACGCTCGGACACAAACTCAGTTGTTGCAAGCATAGACGGTCGGAACACGCGCCGATAACATCTTCCCGTCGTGTTGCGGAGTTCAGCCGTGTACTCAGGAGGACCGGGTCCGGCGATCCACTGCTCGTTCGGGAGACAGTTCGCACGGGCTCGGAAAGCGCGCCTCGCGGCGCCGGTCAGCGCTTCACGGCTTTGCCGACACTGGTGATCGCATTGCCAACTTTACGGCTTGTTCGACCGACCGCGCTCTCTACCTTCCCCACGGTCTCGTCAACTTGACCGTCGGCTTTCAACTTGTCGTCACCTATCAGAGTACCGACTGCTTGCTTGACCTTGCCCTTGGCCTGATCGGCGGTCCCGTTGCGCTCGTTCTTGTTCAACATGTGCAAGTCTCCATAGTCCCTTCCAAAATTTGGATTCAGTCACATCCGCGCGGCGGCGATGACTGACAATCCGTTCCCAGCATGCCGGCAATAGCGTCCCCGTGTCTGTCCTTTCGAGCACACGGGCACACCACGAATTGGTTGGTTGTCAGGATTAGCGACGGAAACGTCAGTGTCGATGTTTTGTAAGAAACGTTACAGTCGGCCGTGCTAGGCTGGTTTTTGTCGTGGCGTGGACATGCCCCCATTGCGGTGCCCAGCCGGTCCCCTTTAAGGACTACATGAGCGTACTGAGGGGCGCCACGTTCCCCTGCCAAGGCTGCGGCCGCCCACTCGTTGTCGATTCCAGGACCGGTGACGTCGTCGCGGCTCCCAAGCACGTCGAGGACGTGCCACGTAGAAAGCCGTCCCCGCAGTAACTACTAGCGCGAACTCGTCGGCATGAGCCGTCTCGGGGTCTCTGGCGCCGCCCTGTTCAAAACGGTACACTGCGATGGTCCGCATTAAACGTAGTCTGACCTCTCCTGGACAGGAAGGCAGGCTACCAATGGCACTCGAGCGCGATCACGCAGCTGAACGTCTTGCCCGTATCGAGATGCTCGTGGCCGAAACGCGGCGGCCCGCGAAGGCGCCCACGTTGCCACACCGCCCCGACGAGATCCGTCAACTCTGCACCAGGATTGACCGCGTGCTTGCGGAGTCGCGCCTGCCGCCAGGCGTAGCCGGCGTAACAAGAGACGCCACGCTGTGGCGATAGTCGTCGACCGCCGATCGTGGGCAATATGGTCGGTTCTCGCCGTCTTGATGGTGGTCTTCTCTGTGATCAGCCTGTATGCCTCCGGCGTCCCGATTGGTGACCGTATCGCTGGTTTCGGATCGATCGTCAGGATGTCGATTCTCGGCGCGCGCCCCAAGCCGCCCACCAACGTCCGGGTCACGCCGGGATAGGTCCATTCAGACCTCGCGTGTCGGCTTCATGACAACGGTCGCCAGGAGGTAACCGTGCCTCCGCAGGGCCGGAACGTGGCGGTCGAGGAACACAAACGGGCGCACGAGCGCACCCGTCACCGCCGCGAACGGCCGGCACCACGAGTGGCATGCCAGGTCGAGCATCCTCAGCCACCCGGGGATGAACAGGATCGCGGTTTCCGCGACCACGTCCAGGCCGGCCTTTGCGAGCATCTGTTTGAGGGCACGGCGTGAGTAGGACTTCTCGTACCCGTACCCGTAGAGTCCGACCGCCTGGAGCACCGTGGAGAGCAACGGCCGCAGAAACGGGTCGTATCGGTTCGGCACACCGACGATGGCGCGCCCGCCAGGCTTGAGCACGCGAGCCATCTCGTGCACGGCGCGCTCGGTTTCGTCGAAATGCTCGATCGTGCCCATCGAGTAGATCGCGTCAAAGCTCGCGTCGCGGAAGGGCAGGTCGCGCACGTCGCCGACGACACCCCGCAGCGCGGCCGGGCCTGAGTCGAACGCGGCGTGCGCCTGGATCACTGTGGGCTCTGAGATGTCGACCCCGTACGTGTGCGCGCCCTGACGGCCGGCCCACGCGAGGATTCGTGTGTTCTTGGCCTCGTCCCACAGATCGGTCTTGAGAATCCTCAGTCCCTCGAGTGGGGGGAAGTGCTCGGTGAACAGCCGTCGTTCATTGTCTGAGTAATACTGCGTGGAAGCGGCTCCCGCGAGGTCGGGAAAGTGCTCACCGACATCCGCCCAGAAATCCCGGTAAGCGGACCGCGGTGTCAGGGCCGATCACTCCGTACGGTCCAATTCCAGCTGCCGAACGCAAACGACAACGGGCGCCGGTCACCGTTGTTGATCACGTCGCTGGCCACCGTGGGTCCTTCAGAGGGATGAAACACGAGCTCGTGGTTGCCCGGAAGCACGGTGAGCGGACCGACCTGATAGTGGCGGCGTGGCGGCTCGACAACGAGCGTCTGTACATGGCGGCCGTCAAGCCGCACCTCCATGCGACGCGCACGTTGGAACGCCGACATCTCGAGGCCGAGCGTTGCGGCGATCGGCTGAGCGCCGGTGTTCGCGATCGTCCACGCCGCGTCGGATCCCATCCATCGCCACGCCCACTCGGCATCGTGCTCGCGCGGAAAGAACCCCGTCATTCCCGCGGTATAGACCGCAGGTGTCTGGGCCGTCACCGCGAACACCTGTCCATCGTCGAAACGCGCGGCGAGCCGCAATCCGTCCGGAACAGGGTGATCCGCAAAGTATTGTCCATCGGCGGTGTCACGCCGCACCAGCAAGTGCGTATAACGATTCGCCGCGAGTTTCTGGGATAGGGTCTCGTCGCTGCAGTCAGTGATGGGGCCGCCCAGCAACGTCACGCGATAGCCCGTCAGCCATTGAACCGATTCGGACTCCTGATCGAGGGGCGCGCAGTCGAGCACGCGCAGGCGATCAATCTGTTGCACGACCCAGCGATGCGCCGTCGTGGGGAGCACGTCTCGCCACAGCGTCGACGGGGATACGGCGTACTCGCCGGCGGCCAGGGCCACGAGCACGACGCACACGATCTGCGCACGCGTCGTGGCGGCGCGACAAAGCCAATCGACGCCGATGCCCGCCAGCAATGCGGCCATGAGCTGCACGGCGACCCCGAACCGTGCGTACGCCCGGAACATCGGCACGACAGTGTACAGAAGCGCGGAGGGCCGGACGAAGGTGAACGCCCCGATCGTCCGCTCAGGCGACAGCGAGCACACGAGAGCCGTGACCGCGACGATGACCAGGACCGGCACGCGCGCGACCAACGCCGGTTGCCGGATGTCGCTCCCAGGGTCCTCGGAAGTCCCGGGAACCAGCCACCGAAAGATCGCGATGAGCGCGAGCGCGACGACGCCCCAGCCGAGGCTCACCTGCTGCTCGAGCAGCCCTTCACGGACATCCACGGCGGTCCAGATGCGACGTGCGGCCTCGCCGAGCAGCGGATGCTCGACGGGCGGAACCAGATAGCTCCACCACTTCGCGCTGTAGCGGAACAAATCGGCACGAGTGAACGCAAACGCGGCCGGATTCATGACGACGGCGCGGGCGGCGTATACGGCGTACGCTACCCCGGAGGCGGCGAGAACCACGAGACTTCCGACGGTGATACTCAGTCGGCGCATCGAAGGTGCGTCCCGCACCCCACTGCCGTTGTCGCACTGAGGCCCACGCGCATCAGCCCGACACAGGATCAGCCAGTATGCAGCCACCGCGACGGGGGTGATGACGGCCGCGATCAACCCCGCGTAAAAGTTCGAGAGCGTGACAGCCAGCGTTGCAGCGCCAAGAAAGCCAACCGCCACCGGCGTGCCGGCGTCGAGGCAACGCCACAGCGCGAGCAAGTACAGCGGCACCCACTGAGTCTGCGCGATGTGGGGGTGATAGGCGGCGTGCGCCACATGGAACGGGGAGAACGCGTAGGCCATCGCCGCGACGGTCGCACCCGCCGATGAAAGCGCCAGATGACGAGCCAGCAGGTACGCCGCGGCGGCTGACAGTGGAAAGCTGAGCAGGACCAGCCAGTTGTACGCGGCCACCGCACCCGAGACGCGCGCGAGCAGCGCGCCGGTGATGTCGGTGACCGGTTGCAGATACACGCCGACGCTGATCGGGCGCCCGAACTGCTCCATCACGGTGAACGGGTCGTGGTGGCGCCCGACGATCTCCATGCCGAACACCCGCTCGGACGGCGCGCGCAGAACAAACGCGGCAATCGCCACGGTGATGATCGTGGCCATTCCCGAGACCACGGCGGCCTCGGTTGTGAGACGGAGCACGTCAGCGCGACCGGGCAACGTTGACCACCGCGGCGAAGATCAACACCGGGCCGGCGACCGCCCAGCCGCGGACGTCGCGCACGTGCGCCGTCAGGCCGGCGTGGCTGGCCAGGGCGTGCAGCGCGAGCAAGCCAGCCGTCTGCGTGAGCGGGAGAAGCACGAACCCGGTGAGAAAGCGCTTCCAGCCAGCGGCCACCAGCAGCCCGTGGTGAAAGG
>DASZFS010000146.1:0-45152 GCA_035939575.1 Vicinamibacterales bacterium
GAACATCGCGATGTCGGCCGCCCGCTCTGCCAGGTCGCGGCCGCGCGTGATCTGGCGCGGGTTGGCCTCGACCGACAGATTCAGGCTCCGGTACTTGATGCCCGCCAGCGGCACACCTTCGGACATGGCCGCGGGGGGATCGGGAAACCCGATCGTCGCAGTTTCGGCGCGCGCAAAGCGGCTGATGATGAACGCCAGGTATCGCAGTGGCTGCGTCGCCACGAACACGTAGAGCTTCCTCGGGATTGGATCCCTCGCGTCCCTTGCCGCGACGAGAATGGGAAAACCTGACTCGAGCTGTCCACTCGCCACGGCGTCGAGCGTCGACGGCACCGACAGGCGGATGCGCGCGGTCGCGTAGTCGCTGACGACCGCTTGCGGATACCAAAAGCTGCGGCTGCTGTACAGGAAGCTCGCTTCGGGCGTGACCAGCGGCGCTTCTTCCTGCGTCGAGGCGCGTTGGCCGTCGCCAGCGGGCGCCACTGTCTCGCGATCCGGCACCTGCGCCTCGAGCCGGCCGGCGTACGTGATGATCAGCGTCAACGTCGAATCGCGCGCAACCGGCGCCGGCAGATTGACGATGATGGTGTTCTGATTCCTGATGCGGACCCCGAACAGCCGCCCGAGCTCGTTGCTGACGATCGACTGCACGACGAGCGGCTCCGCAAGCTTCAGCGTGACCGTATTCAGCATGAAGGCGCGCACCTTCAGGTAGATTCGCGTGCGCCCCTCAATCCATTGCCGATCGGGCGTCGCCGAGACGTCGATGTCGTAGTCGAGGACGTCATAGTCGACGAGGTCGTCCTCGTTGTAGAAGCGTCCATGCGCCGCCAGCTTGCTCTTGGACGAGTAGATGGCGATGTTGCGATGGTGCTTGCGATCGAAGACCGTGATGTCCTCGGCTTCCGTCCCCGACCGCGCGTAGGTCAGCGTGTCGAAACGACGAGTGTGCATCTCCGCGAGGAAGTCGCCAAACCCGGGCAACAGCGACCACGCGTCACGACTGAGATCGCCGAGATCGATGCCGAACGAGAGGCCGGCTACGTCGCGGAAGATCTCCTGGGCGTGCTTGAGGTCGCGCGGATCGACCGGCCGCGCGTGGAGTCTGGATGAGTCGACGAGGCCGCCGAAATCGCCCGGGTTCAGGCGGACGAAGAGGGTATCGAATGACGTCTCGAGCGTCTCGTTGCCGCAGAAGATCTTGACCTGCCCCTTTTCGGTCGGTGGGTCCGGGTGAAAGCTGATCGTTCCTTTGCCGAGCAGGACGAGCGCGGTGACGCCGATGTCCACTTCCGCGACGAAAACCGACCCCTCGGCGAGCGTGAGGTCGAGATCCTCGGCACTAATCTTGAGATCGCGCGCGGTGAACTGCTTGGATGGGTTGAGCGACAACCTGTAGACGTTTTCGAGCGCCGACAGACGGTCCTCGCCGGCGATCCGCCATTCGTCTCCGCCCCCGCGCTGCGCGACGCGCTCCAGATCCAACCGCCAGGTCGCGACCCGCGCGCGGCTGCCGAACTCGGCGAACACGTCCACGATGACGCGAAACCCATCGCCGGGCGGCGCGCCGCGAAGCGGCTCGCGGTCGCGCTCCTGGATCACCGTGCGCTGCGATCGGGGACCGATCTCGGTTGACGCGAACTCGAGCGCGTGGCTGCGATCTGCCGAGCCGGTGAGGAGCGCGGTGTACGCCGCCGCGTCTCCGGCCTGCACGATCTGCTCGACGCGGCGCAAGAGCCGCTGGACGCCGTCGGGGTCGGGTGCCTGGGTGCGAACGGGCGCCTGCGCGCGAGCAGGGACCGCGCCGGCGCGCGCGCCGAGCGCAACGCCAGTGACTGCGATCGCCGCCAGCAGCCGGGCCATTCGCATGGGCAGAAGGCTCTTTGCCGAGACTTCTCTCTTAGACACCAGCCGGCACGGGCACGGTGCACCGCCGGAGGAGGAGCAGTGTCAGATCATCGGCGAACTTCGTGTCACCGGTGTAGCGTTCTACCGCGCGGACGACGGCCGTCCCGATGCTGGGAATTGCGTCGCGCCGGTTGGCGCGGAGGGCGGCCTCGAGGCCGGCTTCGTCGAACGGCCGGCCATTGGGGTTTTCCGCTTCGGTGATGCCGTCGCTGTAGATCGCGACCAGGTCCCCCGGCTGGATCGAGACGCCGCCGGCAGCGTAGGTCGAGTGTTGGAACATGCCCAGGGCGATGCCGCCGTCGCACAGCCGGTCGCACCGGCCGTCAGCGCGCAGCACGAGCGGCGCGGTGTGGCCGGCATTGACGTAGGTAAAGTGGCCCGTCTCGGGCTCGTACACGCCATAGAACAACGTGATGAAGCGGGTGCCCGGCGCGTGGCGGCAGACCTGAACGTTGAGGCGCGCGACCAGCTCCGCTGGCTCCAGCTTCTCGTCGACCAGCGTTCGCAGCATGGCCAGCAGGAGCGCCATCAGCAGCGCCGCGGGGCTGCCCTTGCCCGCGACGTCGCCGAGCGCAATCACGACCCGTCCGTCCCCGAGCGGCAGGATGTCGAAGAAGTCGCCGCCGACTGTGTTGGCAGGGCGGCTGAGCCCCGCGGTCTCGACGCCGGGCGCCGTGAAGACGCCGCTCGGCAGCATCGCCTGCTGGATCTCGCGCGCGATCTCGAGGTCGTTCTTGAGCGAGAGCCGATCCGCGACCTCGAGCAGCACGAGCAGGTTCATCAGCAGAAACCCGAGCAGGAGCGAGTAGGTTCCTTGCGTGAACAGCGGCCCGGGCACGCCCATTTCCGGGACGAACGGCAGCCTCGCCAGGCGCACGATTCCAATGCCGCGAAACAGATTGAGCAGACCGATCATCGCCAGGAGGAGCGAGATGGCGTAGAGCATCCGGCGCGCCGGTGAGAGCTTCATGGCGAACGCCATGAAGAGGGCGCGGGCGTACGCGAGCGACCGTTTGTGCCATGGAAGGTGGTTCAACGTGTCTGCGTCGAGGCCGCGCGCGAAGAATTTGTATGCGTCGCGCGCATCGCGCGTGAACAGCCGCTGGAAGTCGTCCGCGGTCAGGTCCCTCGTGTAGACGTTCACGAAGTCCTGGAGCCCGCGCCGCATAGGTTCGACGTTCAATGGACGATTCCGAGCTCCCGGCCCACCCTGGCGAAGACGTCCAGCGCGAACTGGAGCTCTTCGCGCGTATGGGTTGCGGTGACGATGGTGCGGACGCGGGCTTTGTCGCGCGCGACGGTGGGGAAGGCGATCCCCTGCGCGAAGACGCCTTCCTCGAAGAGCCGGTCCGACAGCCTCATCGCCAGCGCGCCCTCTCCCGCGATGACCGGTGTAATCGGGCTCTGGCTCAGCCCGGTGTTGAATCCGAGTGCGGTCAGGCCAGCCTTGAAGAACTTCGTGTTCTCCCAGAGACGCTCGATGATCTGTGGCTCCTGCTCCAACACGTCGAGCGCGGCGATGCATGCGGCCGCGACCGCCGGCGGATGGGACGTGGAGAACAGGAACGGACGCGCGCGATGATAGAGATACTCAATGAACGCCTGCGTGCCAGCGACGTAGCCGCCCAGCGCGCCGATGGCCTTCGACAGCGTGCCCACCTGTATGTCGACGCGGCCATGCATGCCGAAGTGATCGATCGTGCCGCGGCCGTTGCTCCCGAACACGCCGCTCGCGTGCGCGTCGTCGACCATCATGATCGCGCCGAACTCCTCGGCGACGGCGCAGAGATCCGGTAGCGCTCCGAGATCGCCGTCCATGCTGAACACGCCGTCGGTGATGAGCAGCTTGCGGGGGCCGGCCGGAAGGTCGCGCAGCACCGCACGCGCGGCGTCCACGTTCTTGTGCGGGAACACCTTGATCGTCGCGCGGCTGAGGCGGCAGCCGTCGATGATGCTCGCATGATTCAACTCATCGGAGATCACGAAGTCGTCCTTGGATAAGACGGCGGCGACGGTCCCGGCGTTCGCCGCGAAGCCACTCTGGAACACGACCACGGCCGCGGTCTTCTTGAACGTGGCAAGCCGCCGCTCGAGCTCCATATGGATGTCCATCGTGCCCGCGATGGTCCGGACGGACCCGGATCCCACGCCCAGCCGCCTCGTCGCGTCGAGCGCCGCCTCGCGAAGGCGTGGATGGGTGGTCAACCCGAGGTAGTTGTTCGACGACAGGTTGACGACTTGACGATGGTCGAACGTTGACTTGGCCTTCTGCTCGCCGTCGAGGATGCGGAGATGGCGATAAAGACCCTGTTGTTTCAGGGAATCGAGCTCGGCTGACAGGAAAGCAAGGGGATCGGATCTCATGGTTGCTGGTTGCTAGTCTGAAGTTGCTTTGAATTCCTCAGTATATGGCGACCGCACGGCCACGATGTGACCACTTCTTGGTGTCCAGATGCGGCCACCTCGCCGCTGGTTGGCTCCGCACGACGGTCTCGGAACTGGAGACTACCTCGCCATCTCAAAAACCCGGTCCCTGCCGAACGCCGCGATCTCTTTCGCGCCGTTCGTCACGAGCCAGTCGCTCACCTGCGGTCCGAGGCCATCCGAATACATGGCCTCGTGGACGATGGCGTGCGTGGCACGGGCGCTTGCGAGCACTGCCCAGGCGCGCGCCGGCCGAGTGAAGAGATCCTGAAGCGATCGATCGAGCAGCTCGTAGTCGGGCGGCTGCCCGCCGGTGTAGCCGTTGACCAGATGCCGCCAATGGCGCGTCGAGTAGAACATGTAGCGCACGTCGAACGCTGGCTCGCCGAGGGGCAGCTCGACGATCGACGCCGCGCCTGGGAGCGAGGCGATGAAGTCGTACACCGGCGGCGCGGCCGGATCCAACACGGGCAGCGGCGCCAGGCCGGGGCGCTTGTAGTCGGCGGAGTTCTGGTTGATGGGAATCGGGGCGGCGAATGATTCAGAGAAGATGAGAAGGGCGGAGAGAGTGCAGAGCAAGGTTCGCGGGGTTCGCAGGGTTCGCGGGGTGCTCAGGGTTCCAGGGGTTCTCGGGGTTCCCCCCAGGGACAATGAATCGAGGCCTAGGGCCGCCAGTGCCGAGAGCGCGAGCGCGACAACCATGCCGTAACGCGCCGGCACGCGAAGGCCGTCGAATCCCGGCACGAAACGATAGAAGGCCTCGTACAGGCTGCTGTCGATGACGACGCGGTCCATGGCGCGAACCTGCGGCCCGAATGACATCACAACGCCAAAGAGCGCGATGAGACTGAACGCGCCTGCGGGCGAGCGCGCCAGCGCCATGCAGCGCTCGCGCGCGTCGCGCATGAACGCCAGCGTGATACCGGTTATGACGCTGGTGACGATCAGCGCCCGCGGCAGGCTTGTGACCTTCAGGCCTGGCAGCCGGATGGGCCATCCAAGGCCCAGGGCGGCGACGGCGACGAGCGCCAATCCGGCGGGCGCGTACACCGCGATGCGTTTCACTGTCAAACGTGGCGTGAGGCTCGTGAGGCTCGCGTTCGCCGTTCGCAGAGCGTAGGCAACGCCAGCGCCGGCGAGGACGATGATCGTGAAGCCTGGAAACAGCGCGCCTTCGGCCTTCGGCCACGCTCTCATGACCGATCCCCACACGTGGAGGTTCGGATCGGCGGTGAAATACGCGTAGACATCGGCGGAGAACTTGCGGGTCTCGGTCAGCGATCGCGGGTTGAAGCCAAGGTGTCGCAGCTCGAGGTACGGCAGGAGAAACGGCACCGTCGCGACGACCACGGCCGCGCACGCGATGGCGACCGAGGCCATCACACGCGCGTTCGACCACAGGCGGCGCGTCGTCAGTTCCCAGACGATGTACAGCGTGGTGACGGGCGTGAAGAAGAGCAGGTAGTAGCCACACGACAGGTTCTGGAGCAGCCAGGCAGCGGCCGCGATGGCGAGCGGGCGAACGCTCCGGGTCGCGAAGTAGCGGCGGAAGCCGAGCAGGACGAACGGCATCCATGCCGACGACAGCACCTGCAGGTGCGGCAACGACGCGATGCGGTAAGGTGCGAACGCATACGCGAGGCCGGCCACTACGGAGACGGACGGATCGCCGGTCAGGTCCCGCGCCAGAAGGAACATGCCGAGGCCGGAGAGCACGAACGTCGCCAGCCACACGAGGTTGTAGCAGAGGATGGGATTGCCGCTCACCCAGTAGACCGGCAGGACAGAGGCGGCCTGCGGCGCCAGATGCTCTGAGTATGCGAGCGCCAGCGGTTGCGGAGAGAAGATGTTGGCGTTCCACCAGCCGCGGCCGAAATGGGTCGCGCCCCACGCCAGAATCCACGCGTTCAGCAGCGGGTCGCCATAGTCACCCGGAATGTCGTGAGCGATCCCCCGCGCCAGCGGCCACGTGAACACGAGCGTCAGCAGCGCGTACAGCGCTGTCGCCGCCGCGGCTGTGAGCAAAGGGGCGGGTTTACTCACGGTGATCCGCCCGAGCGAGCGGGCTGGGACTGGTCTGGGCGGCCACGTCCTCGATGATCACCGAGATGATCGCCGCCGTCGGGATGGCGAGGATCGCCCCGATGATTCCCGACAGCGCGCCGCCGATGAGCAGCGCAATCATCACCACGACGGGGCTCACGCCCACGCGTCGTTCCATGATTTTCGGTACGAGGATGTTTGCCTCGAGCTGGTGAAGCACCAGGAAGTACACCCCGACGGCCAGCGCCAGCTGGGGCGACACCGTCAGCGCCACGACGATGGCAGTCATGCCGCCGATGATCGGCCCGATGATCGGAATCGTCTCGCCCACCGCGGCGACGAGCGCGAGGACGTAGAAGTACGGGACGCCCAGGAGCCCAAGGCCGACAGCGGCGAACGTGCCCATCACGCCCGCGAGCGTGACCTGCGCGCGCAGCCACGCGCTCACCTTGGAGACGGCATCCTGGGCGGCGGTCGCCACGTCCGCCCGGCGACCTGCCGGCACGAATCGGATCACGTACTGGAACATCGAGCCCGCTTCGAGCAGCAGATAGAAGCTGAGGATGAGAACCGTGACGATCCCGAAGACGCCGCCGGCAAAACTCGACAGCGCGCCGAGTACCGTGCCGACGGCGTTCGCGCTCGAACCGGTCGGTGCGCTCTGGACCGCCTCGGCCAGCGTGATACGCCGGCCGAGCAGCTTATAGCGAATGAGAAACGTCTGCAGCCGCTCGAGCTCGGCGGGGATCAACGCCCAGAGCGCCGTTGCCTGGGCGACGAGCGGTGGAATGACCAGCAGGGCGACGAAGACGAAAATCGAGATGACGAAGAGATAGATGGCAAGGATGGCGAACCAGCGCGGAGTGGCGTGGCGCCGCTCCTTGGGACCGCGCTCGATCAGGCCCACCAGCGGAGAGAACCCCATCGCGATGAGCGCGCTGATGTAGACGAGCAGCAGCGCCTCGCGGGCCGCCCACAGCGCCGCCATGAGAGCTGCCACGCCCGCGACCGTGAACACGGTCTGGAACATGCGGCGGGTGTACTGCTGATCTGGGGGCATTCGGGCTCAGAACTGAGAGCGTCCGGATCCTTGCGTGCTCAGTGGCTCAAGTACTCAGCGGTGAAGTTGGCCATGAGATCGTAGATTGCTTCAAGCTCGTCGAGCGGCGCGAGGAACACGATGCGCAGGAAGCCCTGGTCGGCGGGCAGGCCGAACCCCGATCCGTACACGCTCAGGACGCCGGTGGCTCGCAGAAGCGCCTTGACATAGTCCTCGTCAGTCGTGCCGTGCGGAATGCTCACCTGCGGCATCGCGTAGAACGCGGCGGTTGGCGCCACACAGCTGACGCCCGGGATCGCACAGAGCCGCGACACCGTCAGGGCCGCGCGTGCTTTGAGCGCGCTCCTGAAGGCGACCTGATGAGACCTGTCGCCGCCAAGCGCCGCGACGATGGCGTGCTGCATCGGCACCGTGCTGCAGAGGCGGGCGTCGGCAAGCTTGATGACGGCAGCAGCAATGTCGTCGAGCCTGGGCGACCGGCCGATGGCCATCCACCCCGTGCGCCACCCGGGCGCCAGATAGGCCTTCGAGAGGCTCGAGTAAGAGATGATCGCTGCGTCCGGGTCGAGAAGGCCGAGGGGTTCGACAGGGCCGTCGAACCCGAGGTCGCCGTAGACCTCGTCCGCGAGAATCAACAGGCCGTGGCGATCCGCGAAGTCCAGCAGGGCGCGCCGCACCTCCCGGGGATAGACGGCGCCGGTCGGATTGTTGGGATCGATGACGACCAGCGCGCGCGTCGCCGGCGTGACGAGGCTGCGCAGATGATCGAGATCCGGCATCCACCCGTTGGCCGGATCGAGCCGATAGAACTTCGTCCGCGCCTCGAGCTTCGCGAGGACGGCCGTGTATAGTGGGTATGTCGGCATTGGCACGAGCACTTCGTCGCCCGCGTCGATCGCCGCCCCGAGCGTCAGCTCGATGCCCTCCGATGTGCCCGCCGTGATGAAGACACGATCGGCAGCAACCGGAAAGCCGTTGCGCGTGTACTCGGCGGCGACGGCGGTCCGTGCTGCCGGGATGCCGGCTGACGGCCCGTAAGTGTTGTGGCCGTCGCGCATGGCCCGCTCCACGGCGGCGACGAGGTGGGGTGGCGTGTGGAAACCGAACGCCACCGGGTCGCCGATGTTCAGGTAATGGACACGCGTCCCCGCCGCCTCAACCTTTTGCGCGTCTGCGACGATATTCCGTATGGCGTACGTGAAGCGGTGCGCGCGTGCTGCCGTCGGGATTGCTGCGCGGGTCTTTGCGATGGTCACGCGCCGGATTCTACTCCGAGAAGAAGTTATGTAATTCCTACGCGGACCCAGTGAGGTGAGCCGTACCCGAATCGAGTAATTTCTACGCGATCGAGGGGCTCGTTCATACGGTCCAGCGGATCACGAAATTGCTAAAGAGGTGTCAGTGTTGAACTTATCAAGTTGGCAAACCAATTGGAAGAGGATGCTGTCGATGAAGCGCGGCGGCCTCATCATCGGCGCGGCGGCGGCGGTTTTCGTCGCAGGCGCTGGAGGGATGGGGGCGCAGGGCCAGCAGCCTCCAGTGGCGACGTTCAAGGCGAGCGTCGACCTCGTTCGGGTGACTGCCGTCGTTCGCGATCATAAAGGACGGTTCGTGCAGGACTTAACGGTGCGCGACTTCGAAGTGCTCGACGGCGGTCAAACCCGGCCAATCACCGAGTTCCGGCACGACATGGGCGGGGTCAGCGTCGCGTTGCTCTTCGACGTCAGCGGCAGCATGGAGGGCGCGCTGGCCAGCGCGCGTGAGGCGGCGACGCATGTCCTGAGCTGGCTGGACGCCACGCGGGACGAGGCGGCGATCTTCACGTTCGACACCCGGCTCGACGAAGTGACGCCGTTCACTGCCGGGATCAAAGCGCTGCCACCGTCACTGCGTCGCGTGGTGCCGTTCGGCGCGACCTCGCTCCACGACGCGATCGCCGAGACGGCGAAGCGCGTGGAGTCGCGCGAGGGCAGACGCCGCGCGGTGGTCGTGCTCACCGACGGCAACGACAACGCGAGCCGGCTGACGCCCGCGCAGGTGTCGGCGATCGCGAGCGAGATCGACGTGCCGGTGTATCTCTTCGGCATCGTGCCATCGATCGACAACCCGACCTCCGAGATGGCGACCAACTCGGTCGCGCAATCGGCGCTCGGGGGCGCCCTGGCGGATCTGGCGACTTGGACGGGCGGGCACGCCTTCGTCGCAAGCACGCCGGCTCAGCGGAGCGCCGCAGCGAGGCAAATCATCGACGAGCTGCGGCACCAGTACCTCATCGCGTTCGAAGCGAGCGGCCTACCGGGGTGGCATCCGCTCGTCGTCCGCGCGAGGCAGAAGGACCTGACGGTAAGAGCGCGCAGTGGGTACATCGCGGGGCAATCACGCCCGTCGTTTTAGGAGGATCGTCATGTTGCGGAAATATTTCGTGGCCGTTCCCATGGTTGTTCTGGCAATCGGCGGGTCGACCGCGTGCGCGAGCAAGAAGTTCGTTCGCACGAGCGTCGGCGAGGTGAACGACAAGGTCGACTCGGTGGGCCGATCGCTGGAAGAGACGCAGGAGCGCACCCGCAAGAACGAGGGGCGGATCGGCGAGGTCGACCAGAAGGCCCAGGCAGCGGCGCAGTCCGCCCAGCAGGCCAATGACGCGGCGTCGGCCGCGGCCCGATCGGCCTCGGAAGCGCGCAGCGAGGCCAACGGCAAGTTCGACATGATCGACAAGAACAACAGACGCCTGGTCTACGAGGTCGTGTTGAGCGAGGACTCGGGCAACTTCAAGTTCGGCAAGACGGCGCTTCCGGACGAGGCCAAGGCGAAGATCGACGAGATGGTCGCCCAGCTGAAGCAGGACCCGAAGAACGTGTTCATCGAGATCGAGGGCCACACCGACAACATCGGTGACAAGAACGTGAACCAGAGGCTCGGCCTCGAGCGCGCCGAAGCGGTGCAGCGTTACCTGTACGAGCAGTATCAGATTCCGCTGCACAAGATGAACGCGATCAGCTACGGCTCGGAGAAGCCGATCGCGCCGAACAAGACCAGGGACGGCCGCGCCCAGAACCGCCGCGTCGTCATCAAGGTCCTGTCGTAAATACTGTCGGGATCGGGGGCCGGGTCGCATCCAGCCTTCGATCCCCGACCCCCAACCCCCAGTCCCGATTCCGAGGCCAGCCCCCGATACCCCGATCCCCGGCGCCGTAGTCCCCAACCCCGGCCCAGGACCCCAGTCCCAGCACGACTCCCCAGATTGAGATACCCTGTTCGCCTTATGGCGATCCGCACCGAGCTCTCTCTCCGTCTCCCCAACAGCCCTGGAGCACTGGCGGCTGTGTGCCGCCTGCTTTCCGACGAACGCGTCAACGTGACCGCAATGGCCCTCGAGTCGGCAGGCCAGCTGCGGATGGTCGTGGACAATCACGTGCACGGCGCCGCGATCCTGCGCGAGCATCATCACCAGGTCGCGGAGCGCGACGTCATCGTGACGTCCATTCCCAACACGCCTGGCTCGCTCGCTCCGGCGCTGAGGCTGATCGCTGACGCCGAGATCAACGTCGATTATGCGTATGGCGGCGCCGGCGAGACCGGCAGCACCGCGTCGATCGTGATCGGGGTCGAGCACGCCCTGAAGGCGTCAGCCGCGGCGGGAATCTGACCGCACATGAACCTCTACGTGGAGCCGATGGACGCCACGGTCGTCGAAGTCGACCAGGACGGCCGCGTGCGCCTTCAAGACGAGGATTGGCAGACGCCGTCGCTTCAGGAGCGGCGGGCCATCATCTACGCGGCGCGTGACGAGATTGCCGCACTGACCGAGCTCGTCGACCTCCTGGAACGCGGCGCGGCGGTTTCTTAGCTCCGTGCGCTCTGTGCGCGTGCGCTGGCACGTCCCGTTGGCCCTTGTGGCGCTGACCGCGCTGGCGGCCGTTCTGCGCTTTCGCGGTCTGCATTTCGGCCTGCCGCTGACCATGGCGCGCCCCGACGAAGAGGCGATTACCACGACCGCGGCGCAGATCGTGCTGCATGGCCCCAACCCGAAGTTCTTCGATTACCCGACATTATTCATGTATCTGGTCGCGCTCGTCGAGAGGCTGTGGCCCGGCGGCGGGGCGGTCGCCGACGACGAGCTGCCGACGATGATCGCGCGGACGGCGGCTGCGACGCTCGGTGTGCTGTCAGTCCCGCTTCTCTACGCTTCCGCGCGGCGGCTGTTCGCAGTGAGGACGGGGCTCATCGCGGGGGCGCTGCTTGCGGTTGCGTTCCTGCACGTGCGCGATTCCCACTTCGGCGTCACCGACGTGCCCATGACGTTCATGGTGCTGCTCGCGTTCTACGCGATCGTGATCGTCTGGCGTCAGATCGATTCCGCTCGGCAATGTTTCCAGGGTTCCCAGGGTTCCCAGGGTTCCCAGGGTTTCCAGGGTCAGCAAGGCCAGCCGGGACTCGTCGTCCTCGCCGCGACGGCGTGTGGTCTCGCGGCGTCGACCAAGTACAACGCCATCCTCATCGCGCTGCCGCTTGCCGTCGCCCTGTGGCAGGCGAAGAGCCCGCCGTGGATGTTCGCGATCGCCCTGGCCGGCATCGCCATCGGATTCCTCGTTGGGACTCCATACGCCCTCATCACGCGGGACAAGTTCCTGGCGGGCCTGACGGGCCTTCAGGCGCACCTCGCCTCGGGGCACGCGACCGACGAGGGCTTCGGATGGAGCCACCATCTGACGTTCTCCCTGCGATACGGCGTCGGCGTCCCCTTCCTGGCGGCGGCGCTGGGCGGCATGTTCTGGCTGAGCGCGACCGATCGCCGCCGCGCCGCGCTCGTCTTGTCGTTTCCGGTGGCGTACTACGTCGTGATGGGCTCCGGCCGGACGGTGTTCGTGCGGCACATGACGCCAATGGTGCCGTTCGTCGCGCTTCTGGCCGCCATCACCATCGATCGCGTCGCGACCGCGGCCGGGCGCGCGATGCCGTCGCTTCCGGGCGCAGGCGCGATCGCCGCGGCTTGCCTGACGGTCGCTCTCGGAGCCGATAGCGCCGTGCGGGTGGTGGCATTGGACCGGCTGCTCCGTCAACGGGACAGTCGATCGATTGCGGCCAAGGACATCCGCGCTCGATTTCCGCAGGGCGCTTCCGTCTACCAGAACGGCGCGATCTACGGCCACGCGCAGCTGTGGCCGGAGGGCATCTACCCCGTGTTACCGGTCGAGCGGTCGCCGCGGCTGATCATTCTGCAGACTTCGCGGCTTGTTGCCTACAGCGCGGAGCCCGATGGGCTGCGCGCGTCCCTCGCGCTACGCTATCGGCTGCTGCGGCGCATCGAAGTCGAGGACCCGACGCGAGCCGTGACGCCGGTCTTCGATCAGCAGGATGCGTTTTTCGTTCCGCTGACCGGCTTCGAGCGATTCATCCGGCCGGGCCCGGCGATCGAGATCTTCGAGCGCGTGGACGACTAAGATGTGGGCGTGAGCACGATTCGGTACTTGCTCGTCACGGTGGCGCTCTACACGGCGCTGACCGCTGTGATGACCTATCCGCAGGTGCTGCATCTCACCGACTCGGTGCACGATGACGGCGATCCGCTGCTGAACGCGTGGGCGCTGGCGTGGGTCGCCCACCAGTTGCCTGCGGCGCCGGCTCACCTGTTCGACGCCAACATCTTCTACCCCGAACGCCGCACGCTGGCGTTCTCGGAGACGCTTCTCCTGCCGGCTGCGATCGTCGCGCCGCTGCGATGGATCGGGGTCGGCCCCATTCTCGTCTACAACATCGTTTTCCTCTCTGGCTTCATCGTCTCGGGCGCGGGTGTCGCGCTGCTCGTGCGATCGTTGACGGGCAATGCCGCGGCCGGGGTCCTGGGGGGGATTGTCTTCGCGTTCCTGCCGTACCGGATCGATCATTATCCGCACCTGCAACTGCAGCAGACGCAATGCCTGCCCTTTGCGTTCTGGGCGTTCCATCGCCTGCTGCGCAGCGGCCGCCTGCGTGACGGCGTGCTGCTGGGCGCGTTTACGGCCGGCCAGATCTTCTCGTGCATGTACTACGGCCTGTTTCTGGTGCCCTATATGACGGTTGTGTGCGGCGCGATGCTGATCGCGGATCGCAGGATGCCGAGAGAACGGCTGGCGGCGCTCGCCGTCGCGGCCGCCATCGCCGCTCTCGCGGTCGCGCCGCTGGGGCGCGTGTATTTCGGCGCCCGGAAAGTCGTCGGCGAGCGCGCGCGCGAGGAGGTGGCCAACCGCAGCGCGACTTTCATCAATTATCTGGGCCCTCCGGAGGCCAACGCGGTCTACGGCGAGGTCTTCAAGCGCTTCACGGATTCAGAGCGCAGGCTATTCCCTGGCTTCGTCGCCATTGCGCTGGCGCTTGCCGCCTTCTTGCCAGTTAGCGCGCGTTTCGCCGCCAGCGGGGAGGGAGATACCCGCGAGCGCGCGAGCGCGCGTCTTGCTTACGGCGTGGGGCTCCTATTGGCGTTCGACATGTCGCTGGGGTTCAACGGCGTCACCTACAGACTGCTCTACGACTACCTGACCCCGTTTCGCGCACTGCGCATCCCGGCGCGCATGGGCGTCATGGTGGGGTTCTCACTAGCCGTGCTCGCCGGCTTAGGCGTCGCTCGCCTCACAGAGCGGCTCGACCGCGCGCCGCGCCGCGCGGTCGTCTGGATTCTGGCCGTCCTGATGCTCGTCGAGTACGCGTCGAAGCCCCTGGACCTTCGCCGCATCCCGACGTCGTCGCCGGAGTCGTATCAGGACATCATCAAGGACCGGGCGGACAGTCCGACCGCGGTGCTCTTCGAATTTCCGGCGTCGCCTCTCGACGACCCGACCTACATGTACTACTCGACGTTCCACTGGCAGCACCTGGTCAACGGCTACAGCGGGTTCTTCCCGCCGTCTTACCAGCGGGTGCTCAACGCGATGGCGACCTTTCCGGACCAGGCATCGTTCAATGCCATCAAGTCGCATGGCGCGCGGTATCTCGTGGTCCACGGCGAGCGTCTGTTTGGCGCACGGTACGATGAGCTGCTGCGGGAGCTGGCCGCGCGACCGGATCTGACGCCCATCTCGCGGCGGCCTGCGGTCGGTCCAGATGGGCACAGGGAGATCAGTGTCTACCGCATCTCTCTTGCGCCTTGACGTGGCGTTCGTGGCGTTTCTGGCGTGCGCCGTCTGAGGCGCTCTAAACCGGGCTGAAGACTCATGTTCGCGTGCAGTTGCCTCGCCCAAAACAAGATTCTCATGGGCTGGACGGTTCGTTTAGAAATCGAGGGCGTAGGCAACTGCACGCGAACATGAGTCTTCAGGCCACCTCACAACTGCACGCGAACGTGAGTCTTCAGCCCCGTTCTCATCGCTCAACTGCCCCACCTCAGACGGCGCACGGTGAACAACATCAGCAATGAGCCAGGTCGAAGATCACCGTGGCGATCGCGGCGTAGTCGAGATCTCCGCCTCCCTTAGCGACCAGCGCGTTCACGAGCTGGGTCACGATTGCGGTCCCCGGCACGGCGACACCGGCCGCGGCGGCGGCCTCGTTGGCGAGCCGCAGATCTTTCTGATACAGCCTGGTGCGGAACCCGGGCTGGTAGTTGGCGGTCAGCATCCGCTCGCCGTGGACCTCGAGCACGCGGCTCGCGGCGAACCCGCCAAGCAGCGCCGCGCGAACGCGCGAGGCGTCGACGCCAGACTTCTTTGCAAGCGCAAACGCCTCGCTCACGCCCGCGAGCGCGCCGCCGATTGCAATCTGGTTACAGACCTTGCAGACCTGTCCGGCGCCCGACTTGCCGATGTGAACGATGCGATCCTTGTTGCCCATCGCCTCGAAGATCGGCCGCGCCCGCTCGAAATCGGCGGGGTCGCCGCCGACCATGATGGACAGGGTCGCGTTGATCGCGCCGATCTCGCCCCCGCTGACCGGGGCGTCGAGCATGGAGGCGCCCTTCTCGGCGACACGGTCGGCGAGGCGCTCGGTCGCCCCGGGCGAGATGCTGCTCATGTCGATGACCAGCGCGTCCTTCTGGATGGCCGTCAGCACGCCATCCGGTCCGGTCAGCACGCGCTCGACGTCGGGCGTGTCGGGCAGCATGGTTATGACGACCGTGGCATGCCGGGCGACATCAGCTGGCGAGGTAGCTGCCTTTGCGCCCGCAGCGACCAGTTCATCCATGGCGCCGCGGCTCCGGTTGTAGACCGCGAGGGAGAATCCCGCCTTGATGAGGTGCTTTGCCATGGGCTTGCCCATGACGCCCAGGCCAATAAACCCAACGGTATCCATCTTTGTCAGCTCCATGTCGTGGTAGGGACTTGTATGGGGTCCGACCCCGGATACAATTCTCGCCGATTCACGCGCGATGATCCTCACTGACAAAGTCGCGCTCATCACGGGCGGCCGGCGCATCGGGCTGGTGGTTGCGCGCGAGCTTGCGGCGCGCGGCGTCGACGTCGCGCTGAGCTACGCGCGCTCGCGCGCGGAGGCCGAGGAAGCCGCGGCGCTCGTGCGTGCAGCGGGCCGGCGCGCCACGGTCGTCCAGGCCGATCTGTCCGAGCCTGCCGCATGCGCCTCGCTCATTCAACGCGCCGTCGATGATCTTGGCCGCCTCGACATCCTGATCAACATGGCGTCGGTCTACACGCAGCGCGCTTTTGCGGACCTTACGGTCGCGGACTGGAACGCCGCGCTCGACGTCGATCTGCGGGCCGCGTTTCTCTGCGCGCACGCGGCCGCGCCGCACATGCGCCGGGGCGGCGCAGGGCGCATCGTGAATTTCAGCGACTGGACGGCGAAGAGTGGCCGTCCGCGCTACCCGGGCTACCTGCCGTACTACGTCGCGAAGGCGGGAGCGAAGGCGCTCACCGAAGCGATCGCGCTGGAGCTGGCGCCCGACAACATCCTCGTCAACAGCATTGCGCCCGGGCCCATTCTCGCGCCCCCCGGCTTGACCGACGAGGAGCTGGAGAGCGTCAAGAAGGCGACACCTCTGGGACGATGGGGTGGCGAGATGGAAGTCGCGAATGCCGTGCTCTCGCTGCTCGAGAGCGACTTCATTACCGGCGAGACGATTCGGGTCGACGGCGGCCGTCACCTGAAGTGAGGGAGTGCGTCAGACGCGGTCGCCTGCGAGCCGGACCAGGGTACCCATCGACTCCAGCGCGCCGGACAGCTCCTTGCGGTCTCGAGCGAAGCAGAATCGGACGTACCCTTCGCCGTTGGCTCCAAAATCTGCGCCGGGGACAGAGCCGATCCGGCCGCCCTTGATCAGATACTCGGTCATGCGCCAGGAACGCGATGAGGTGGCGGCCGCGCCGCCGCTCCAGGACGGATCGATCCTCAGGAAGGCATAGAACGCCCCAGCCGGCGGCTTGCCCGAGAACACGCCACCACCGAGCCTGTCGATTCCCGCGTAAAAGAGATCGCGTCTCGCGCGGAGCTCGCTGCGGAATTCCTCGATGCAGTCCTGCGGGCCCTCGAGCGCCCCGATCCCTCCGAATTGAACGACCGATGCAACATTGCTCGCGGTGTAGAACAGCACTTTCTTCGCGCGGTCCCGAATTGCGGCGTCGCGAATCGCGACGTAGCCGAGCCGAAGCCCGGTCATCGCGTACGACTTGCTGAAGGTGTACATCGGGATGGTGCGCTCGTACATCCCCGGCAGAGCGGCGATGCTCATCTGCTCGCCCTCAAACAACACGTCCTCGTACGCTTCGTCCGACAGCACCCAGAGATCGTGCTCGCGTGCGATGCTCGCGATGCGGACGATGTCATCCCGCGTCAAGACGCCGCCGGTGGGGTTGTGCGGTGAGTTCACGTACAGCGCGCGCGTTTTCGGGCCGATCTTCGACTCCAGCTCATCGAGGTCGTAGCGCCAGCCTTTCGATTCGTGCAGCGGGCACGGCACCGGCACGCCTCTGGCGGTCAGGATGTTGCCAGCGGCCGGCGGCCAAAGCGGGTCCGGGATGATGACCTCGTCGCCAGGCTCGAGCAGCGCGTGACAGGCCAGATAGACGCCGTGGATGCCGCCGTTGGTGACGAGCACCTGCTCGGCATCGTCGACGGGAATGCCGTTCCGGGCACGGAGCTTCGCCGCGATGAGCTCGCGGAGCCGGGGCACGCCCGTGGTCTGAAGATAGTGCGTCCGGTTTTCCGCAATCGCGCGAACCATCGCGGACTTGACGCTGTCGGGTGAATCGAAGCTGACGTCGCCCTGGTCGAGGCGATAGGGATCCGCGATCGAATACATAAGGTCGCGGATGCGAATGATGCCGGAGAACGGTACGGAGTCGAGATACGCCGCCATGCGGCTAGCGTAGCACTACTGTCTGAACGTGAAGTAGTCCGCGACCTCCTTCGAAACCAGTCCAATCGCATTTTCGAGCGCTTCGCCGGATCCGAAGTGATTGCCAGTGAAAATGCTCAAGACGATCGTGCGCCCCTGTCCCTCGAGCACGCCGACATCGTCGCCGACGTAGGGCAGGAAATCGCCGGTCTTGTGCGGAATGCGGTAGCCGGTGACATAGCGCGGAATCCGCGTCCGGTACAGCTGGCCCCGCATGATCTGGAGCATCAGGTCGGACGACGGTTTGTCAACGAGGGATCCGCGTTCCATCATCTCGAGCAGGCGCCCCATTTCCCGCGGAGTAGTGAGCCCGAACGGGTACTTGCCGTCGCGGTAGAACTGCTCGGTCGATGGCGCACCGCGCAGCTCGGGAAACCATTTCGAGGGGACGTTCATCGCGCGGGTGCTCTTCAACCCGATCGCGCCCATGCGGGCGTTCACCGCGTCGGGTCCACCGACCATCCGATACAACACTTCGGTGGCGGTGTTGTCCGATACGATGATCATCATCGTGATCAGATCCTTGACCGTCATCACCGCGCCTGGATCGAGACGCTGGATGGTGCCCGTTCCCGGCTGCGAGTCGGCCTGGACGAAGGTGTACTTGTCCGTGAGCTTGAACTTCCCGGCCTTGATCTGCTCGAAGACCTCGACCATCAGCGGGATCTTGATCGTGCTCATCGTCTCCATCTGACGGTCGGCGCCGATCGCGACTTCCTCGCCCGTCTCGATCGCTTTGACGTAGATGCCCCAGGTCGCGTTGATGCTTCGCGTGATCGTCTCGATTGCCGACTGCAGGCGCTGCAGCGGCGCCTGGATCTGGCTTAGCAGAGTGACTGTGAACAGGGTGCTGGTGATAAGAGCTGGAAGCACCACTGGAAGCACACGGTTCGCGCGGTTCGCGCGGTTCGCGGGGTGCACGGGGTTCATGCCATCACCTCTACGCGTTGCATGATCTCGCTCAGCACCTGGTGCGCCCGCGCGACTGGCAGGTTGCTGATGTAAAAGTGCCGTGCGCCGATGCGCGTCAAGGCGTGAATCGTTCTGGCGCAGACTTCTTCCGGGCTGGCGCCTTCGGCGAACTCGCGCGTCAGCGCGTCGATGGGGACCGGCAGGAAGTCATTGAGCGCACCCAGCGTCCTGGCGTTCGCACTCCTGTAGTAAAAAACGCCGAAGACGCCTGGCAGCGCGATGTCGCGGCGGCGCGCAGCGTCGAGGAAGCGCGCCACGGAGTCGATGGTGTGATGGCTCACGACCTGCGTCAGGTAGAACTCGGCGTGGAAGTCGGAGGCGGCCAGGTAGTCCACCTGGCGCTCCGCATCCGCGTGCGGATTCGCCCAGCCGCCGAGCGCTATCGTGTGATCGCGCTCCCGGAGCAGCTTGCGCAGCTGCCAGGCGTGATCGACGACGCGCGGGGCCCCGATGCTCCGGTCGCCGCCCAGCACGACGAGCGCCGAAAACCCACTCTGGTGCGCGCGCTCCGCGTATGAAAGACAGTATTCGAGCGTGTGCTTTGCCGTCAGAAACGGCGCGATCCGATTGCGCGGCACGTCCTGGCCGAGGTTGGTCACGAGGTGCCTGAGGTTGTCCTCCTCCTGCGCACCGACCGCGCTGTCGGTCAGGAAGACGTACGTGCCCTCACGCGTCAGGCGCTGAACGGCATGATACGTATCTATCCATGCGTCCATGCCCTCGTGCGCGGCCAGCTCGGCGCGGGGCGGCCGCAGCTCCGCCGCGATGACCGACGCCCCGGACCGCAGCGCGGTCAGTAGATCCACTCAGCGTAATATACATCCCCGTGACCGCTGCTGAGCTCAGCGCCGCGCTCGCGTCGTTCCCCTCGCTGCCGCTGATTCACGCCCCGACGCTCGTCGAGCCGATGCCGCGGCTGTCGGCCATTCTTGGCGGCGGTCCTTCGCTGTTCGTGAAGCGCGACGATGCCATTCCCTTCGGGTTCGGCGGCAACAAGATTCGAAAGCTCGCGTTGGTAGCGGCACGCGCGAAAGCCGACGGCGCCGACATGCTGATCACAGCCGGCGGCGTGCAGTCCAATCACGCGCGCGCGACCGCGGCGACCGCCGCCCGGCTCGGCATGCACGCGGTCCTCGTCGCCAACGGCGAGGCGCAGCCACGGCCGACGGCCAACGCGCTGCTCGATCGCCTGTTGGGTGCCGAGGTCGTTTACGTTCCCACAAGGGCTGATCGCCAACCGAAGATCGCCGACCTTGCCAATCACTACCGCGCTGAAGGCCGGCGCCCGTTCGCCATCCCGGTCGGCGCCTCGACGCCGCTTGGGGCACTCGCGTTCGCGGCCGCGCTGGTCGAGCTCGTCCACCAGATGGCCCCTCCTGACGTCATCGTGCATTCGACCTCGTCGGGAGGCACACAAGCCGGGCTCGTCGCGGGATGCCGTCTCCTCGGTCTCTCGACTCGAGTGATCGGCATCAGCGCGGACGAGGCCGCGCCGGCACTTCAAGCGGAAGTGCGCGCGATCATCAGCGGCGTAGCCGATCTGCTGCGCCTGGATCCTGCGTCGCTGGTCAGAGGGAGCGCCATTGAAGTGGACGACCGCTTCGTCGGCGGTGGTTATGGCGTCCCGACCGACGCTTCGCGCGAGGCGATCGAGCTGGCCGCGCGCACGGAGGCGCTTTTTCTCGATCCCACGTACACAGCCAAAGCGATGGCCGGTCTCATTGCCTTTGTCCGCCAGCAGAAGCTCGCACAGGGCCAAACGGTAGTGTTCTGGCACACGGGCGGGCAAGTGGGCCTGTTCGCCTGACGGTCACGGTGTGATCGTTGTCAGCCCGGCTGCGGTCAGCCTGGCGTTGAGCGCGGGAAGGTCCACTGTCTTGACGGCCGACCATTTCGCCAGCGTCCGCGCCGCGCTCGCGCGCGCCGCCGCGATCGCGTTCAGCTTGAGCGTGGTCGGCGGAACATCTGCGTCCTGCAACAGGTTCATCACGCGGGCGAGGGCCGCGCTTGCGCCGGTGAGGGTGGCACTGCTCGCCGGGTCCCCTGGATCCGCCGGATTCGGGGCGCCGGTTGATGCCGGCGCCAGAGCGTCGAGCTTCGCGTCCAGCGCCGCCAAAGACCGGGCCAGCGCGCCGCTCGCACTCGGCCGCAGCCTGGAGATCTGATCCCGAAGCGTCATTGCCTGTTGCGCGGCCGTTCGCGCGTCCAGCGCGCCGTAGTAGGCCGCTTTCGAGAGGGCATAGATCTGCTGGAGCAGCAGGGCTGGTGTTTTCACTCGGGGATCCTGTTTCACCACGAGTGGTTGCGAGTAGCTGTGGCCATTGACGGTCAGCTTCACCGTGTACTGTCCGGGATTCACCCACGGCGTCGTGGGCGCCGGGATGGTGTTGTTTTTGACCGCAGCGATCGGCAAGTTCGGCCCACCAATACGGGCGTCTGTCTCAAGCGGCTGGTAATGCATGTCCCATGTGTAACGGTGCATACCGGCGGCTGCGGAAAGCGGCGCGAGCGGGCGGAACCAGTACGGAGGGATGGTGATCGTGGCGGGGTCTGGAGTGAATACCCGATCAGTGCTGGAGTATCGACGAACGACTTTGCCATCGCTCCCGGTGATCTCGAGCGTGACCGGTCCCGACGCGGCTGACCTCAAGTAGTAATCGACGATCGCGCCCTCCGGCGGATTCGGCGCAGTCGACTCGTCGGGTGGCAGCGGTGTGTCGGTGTTCATGTTCCACCGGACACGCCAGGCAGTCTGCGGCTCGAAGAGGACCGCGTCCCGGCTGGCCATGCCGTCCGCAATCTGCCGGAGCGGCGTGATGTCATCCAGAATCCAGATGCCCCTGCCGTGGGTGCCAACGACAAGATCATCATCTTTCACGATGAGATCGCGGACGGACGACGGCGCCATGTTCAGCCGCAGCGATTGCCAATGGTCTCCCGCGTCGAAGGAGACATAGACCTGTGTCTCTGATCCGGCGAACAGCAGCCCGTTCCGCTTCGGATCTTCACGGACGACGCTGACAGGCGCGCCACCGGGAATGCCGTTCACGATTTCGGTCCACGTTTTTCCGCCATCACGGGTGCGGTAGATATGGGGGTTCATGTCGTCGAGCCTGAGCGTGTTCACCGCTGCGTACGCCGTGAGCGGGTCGAACCGGCCTGGATCGATCGTGAACACCTTCATGAACGCACTCATTTGCGGCGGCGTGACGTTGGTCCAATGCAGTCCACCGTCCGCGGTCGTCGCGATCACGCCGTCGTCTGTACCGACCCACAGGCGATTGATGTCGAGATAGGACGGCCCTATCGTGTAGATCACCTGCGCGCCGATCGATCCGCGCTCGTGCGACTGCACGCGCGGTGCGTAGATGCCGACGCTTTTCGGCACGTCCCAATGCTCGCGCGTCAAGTCCGGGCTGATCTGTTTCCAGTTGACGCCCCCGTCGAGCGTTTTCCAGAGGACGTTGTTGCCGTAGAAGAGCGCGTGGGGATCGACAGTTGAGAAGACGACCGGCTGTGTGCGCACAGTCCGGTACGCCGGTCCGCGCTGGCCAGGACGGGCCGCCGGGCCGCGGCCGCCGCGGCCGGTTTCCACGGGCCCGACGTTCGCAACCTGGCCAGTCCGGCGGTCGTAACGCGTCACCTTCCCGCCGTACACGAGATCGGGATCGAGCGGGTCCGGAGCCGCGTAGCCGTATTCCTCGACGCCAACCGGGTGCCAGTCGCGAAAGGTGATCTGGCCGTCGTTGCCACGACTCGCAATGCAGACCGATCCGCTGTCCTGCTGCCCGCCGCACACGCGATACGGGAATGCGTTGTCAGCCATCACGTGGTACAGGGCCGCAGTCGGCTGCGTGTACCAGGAGCTCCATGTCTCGCCGCCGTTGAGCGTGACGACGGCACCTTGATCGACGACGAGCAGCATGATGTTCGGATCGTTTGGATTCCACCAGAGGTTCTGGTTGTCATCGCCGCCTGGCGCGCCCTTGAAGGGCGTGAACGTCCGGCCCCCGTCCGTCGACTTGTAGCTGACGACGTCGGTGACGATGATGGTGTCGGCGTCCTTCGGGTGGACGTGCGGGACGACCTCGTTAATGCGGCTGGTCGGGCGCGGGTCGGTGGTCGCCCGCACCCACGTCTCCCCGCCATCGTCCGATCGGTACAGGCCGGTTCCGGTTGGCTGCGCCTCGACCGTGGCGTAGACACGCCGCGGGTTGCTCGGCGCAATGGCCAGCTCGGCGTCGATGATGCCGTCCGGCAGGCCCTGCTTCAGTGGCTTCCAGGTTGTGCCGCCGTCCGTGGATTTGAAGATTCCGCCGTTGGTGCCTTCCCAGGCACCGTTCTCCCAGGGGCCCTGCCTCTCCTCCCAGAGGGTCGCAAAGACGACGTCCGGGTTAGACGGGTCGATGTCTACGTCCTTCCCGCCTGTGTTTTCGTCCTTGAACAGCACGCGCTGAAAGCTCAGGCCGCCGTCCGTCGAACGGAAGATCCCGCGCTCCTGGTTGGGGCCGTACGGATGGCCGAGCGCGGCGACGAAGAGGCGATTGGCGTTCTTCGGATCGACGGCGATCTTGGGGATCTGCTGCGCATCGCGCAGGCCAAGGTGTGTCCAGGAGCGCCCCGCGTCGGTGGACTTGTAGATGCCGTCGCCAACCGCGAGGTCCGGTCGAGGGAGGCCTTCGCCGCTACCGACGTAGATGACGTTCGGGTCGGAGGGCGCAACGGAGACCCAGCCGATCGATCCGGTTGTCTGGTCGTCGAAGATTGGCCTCCAGGTTCGTCCGGCGTCGGTTGTCTTCCACACGCCGCCATTGACCATCCCGATGTAGAACGTGTACGGCTGGCTGGCATGTCCCGCCGCCGCCTTGGTCCGCCCGCCGCGATAGGGGCCGATGTTGCGCCACTTCATGTCGGCGAAGAGGCTCTGGTCTACTTGTGCGGGTTGCTGGGCGAGGGTCTCAACGACGACCGGCGCGATTGCCATGAGTGCGATCAACGAGAGAGGCGCGATCCTGCGTAGCGACATGCGCCGATTGTAGCCGAGCGGGTTGAGCGCGCTACACTGGCACGGCAACCTCACACACGGAGTCACATGCGGTCCACGACACTTGCTCGACGAAGCGCATGGATGGTCTCCGCCGGCTGTTGGCTGACGACAGTTGGCGCGGCCCACGCGTCGCCTCAACCCAAAGACATCGAGATGGCGACGAGGATCGTTAGAGAGCTGGACTCGCACGTGTTCGGTGTCGCGCGAGCGAGCTGGCGGATTTCGGCGCCGGATGCGTCGTGGCGTGACTACCAGGGACCGCGTGACTTTCCACCGAAGACGGTGTCTCCACGGCCGGATGGTTTATGGTGCTCCGTCGCCACCGATGACCAACCGGACCTGATGCGCGAGGCTGCGTTCTACGGCCTTCGCTCCGAGTTGCCATTCGACTGCCGCCTCGAGCAATTGCGCTTTGTGATCACGACTCGGCAGTCGGACGATGACGACGTCTTCGAGGCGCTGGCGAGCGCTTTGACGGCGCGTTTCGGTCCCGCTTTTTGGAATGAGAACGAAGGCAATAAGCGCCCGTCGTGGCTGTTTCCCTGGAGTGCCGACATTGGCTACCAGCCGTACACCTGGAAAGACACACGGTTCTGGTCTGCCCCGACCCAGGACGTGTTTCTCTATCACCGGGATGGGACGATTCAAGTCCTGGCGCGGGATCACCTCCTTCAGCAGGCCCTTCCCTACGACTTCGAGATCTTCGAGGAATATTCAAGGTCGATCGTGCGAGAGTCCGGACCAGTCTCCTTCGAAAGGGCTTACGGGCTTGGCGCGAACCGCGTGACGTTGGAGCTCGTCAACGCTCTGCGTGGCCGATTTCCGGCGGCCGCCAACTTGATGCTTGACAACCAAGCGATCCCGGACCAGACGCTGGTCCGGGACGTGACGGTCGAATTGTTGGAGGCGTTGCAGGGCGCGCGATCGGCCGATGAGCGAGCGCTCTTGATGGTCGCGACCGACTGTACCGCCAGGCGGTTCCACCTGGACCAGCCGCCAAGTCGACTCGCCGAGCTCGCATTCATCCGCCGGCAAGGCGTCCGTTTCAGTGAGAGTCCGTACGACAGGGGCGTCTGGTACTACGACGAGAACTTCATCGAGGCCGCCATCCGTCAATATCCAGGGACGAGATGGGGTCAGCTTGCGTTTCTGTCGCACCTCGATGAAGGCTGGGGCTGGAGCATGAGCGTCGGGAGCAGCTATCGCAGCGTCATTGGCGTCGGTGTGGATTGGCTCGGGAAACATCCGCGGTCGCCGATAACGATCCCGGTCATGTACGACGTCGCCCAGGCGTTTGAGACCTGGTGGTCTCTGAGCCTGGCGACCGAAGCCGAGGAGCTCGTGAAGGCGTCGGAACATCGCGACGGTGCGGAGGAGGCCAGACTTGAAGCAATTCGGTGGTTCGAGCGCATCCTGCGCCAAGCCCCTGACTCGGTTCAGGCGATCTACGCGCGGAGGGTCCTGATTCAGCTACGTATGCGAGTCGACACTGGGCAGCGCCGCTTCTACTCAGCGTATCCGTAGGTCCGGTAGACAGGCGATCATTTGAGCTCGATCAGAATCGCGAGTGCGTCGGTGGTTCCCGTGTTTTCGAGGGCGTGACGCGTCTCGCCGGCGGTCCACCGCGGCACACGCGCGCGCAGCTCGATGTCTCGCGCGCTGCCAATGGGCGACGTCGATCGAATCCTTGCGGTGGTGAGCGGATAGAGGAAGTCGTTGCCTGCTTGCCAGAAGACTTTCGTGCGCTGACCCGGCTTCATATCGAACCGGATGACCCGCACGACGTCGTTCTCGAAGAGAACGCGATACGCGTCCGGCGCGGCTCGAGTGGCCTCGTCTTGACGGCTGACGAAATCACCGCTCGGCGGCCGCTTCACCTCCGCGATCAGTACTTCCGGTCGAGGATCGCTCGATGCTCGAAGGTCAACTGACCCGGGCGGGATGAAGACGATCTGGTCCTTCGCGCAGGCGTCAGTGCCGGTGGTGCCCTCGAGCGTCACCGGACCGAAGCAGTAAAGCAACTGCGGTGCGTCGGCGACCGCGTGAAAACGGCCGACGGCGTTGAGGATGACGCTATGGACGCGGAGGGCGTCGTTTTCGAACAGCGCGACGTCGTACTGGCGCGGGAGCTGCGCTATCGCGGGTGCTGCGGCGACGAGGAGGGCCGCAACCCAGTTCACAAAAATGATGAAGGCTGTGAAGCGGGCTGAAGACTCTGAGATGGGCCGAAGACTCAAAGCAGGGTGAAGACTCAAAGCAGGGTGAAGACTCATGGTCGCGTGCAGTTGCCTACGCCCTCGATTCCCCACGACCCTGCACAACCGTTGACAATCTTGATTTTGGGCGAGGCAACTGCACGCGGCCATGAGTCTTCACCCTGTTCTGTCTCGCTTGGCGCTCCCTCGATTTCTGACCACCCTGTCCAACAGTTGAGAACCTTGATTCTTTGGGCGAGGCAACTGCACGCGGACCATGAGTCTTCAGCCTTCCTCGGTCTCGTCAGGCGCACGCCCTCGATCTCTGACGACTCTAGCTTCTCAGTACCGCCAGCTCTTCACGTCTGCTCCAGCCGGCGCCGTCGAGATCATCCACTTCGCCATGGCCGGCATGTATCGCTGGTGAACCGTACGGCTGCCGACATTGTTCGGGTGCTCGGTATCGCCGGTGAAGCAGTGCTCGCGCCGTTCGCCGTAAATGATCTCGACGTCGGCGGGCGGATTCTTCGCGCTCTTGAAGAAGTCCTCGGTCTGGTAGACGGCGTTGTTCAAGTAACCGTTGTCCATCGTGCCGCTGGTGATATGGATCTTCCCGCGGAGCTTCGGCCCGAGCACGGGCCAGTCGCGCTCCATGATGTAGCGCAGATCGTAGTGATCTCGCCAGTACCGCGCGACGTCCGGGTCGATGGCGCCGGTCACCTTGTCGTACAGCGGCTTGTAGTAGCCGTCGGCTCCCACCGGCCCGAAGACAGACGCCCAGGCGTCGTGCTGACCGGCTGAGCGTCCGTGCGTACCGAGCACGAGCTCGACGAGGTTGCGGTCCTCGAAGGTCGAGTACAGATGATCGCGGTAGTCACGATATCCGGGCTTCGGTGTCCTCTTCCAGACGTTGTCCTCATAGTAGTAGGCGTTGTGTTCGTCGTAGATGTTGACGGATCGATACGATCGGAAGTCAATCGGGTCGGGGCAGAGCGCCCACGTGCCGTTGTACTGGTCGGGATAGAACACCTGGACGCCGAATGCCTCCCAGCCGCCCGTCGAGCCTCCCGTCAGAACGCGCGCCCACGGCTGACCGATCCCGCGGAACTTCTTCTCGACGTACGGCAACAGGTCGTACGTGATCGCGTCGCCATACGGGCCGTTGTTCGCTGAGTTGACCGCGTACGAGTCGTCGAAGTACGGGGTCGGATGCTGCACCAGCACGTGGATCATGCGCGGGAACCCGGGGCCGTTCCAGTCCTTGTAGAACCGGTACGCGGCTTCCTGGGCGTCGCGCTGCGGGCCTTTCGCGTCGGGGTCCGGCGGCGTCTCTCGCCAGCCGTCGCTGGCCATGCTGGCGGGGAAGTGGCCGTGGTGAATCAACACGGGATAGCGGGCGTTGGGGTGGGCGTCCCATCCCGCCGGCAGCAGCACGATCACCCCAAGCGACATCGGGCGGCCCCAGAACGCTGTCAACCGTTCATTCGGAAGCCGGAGATACTTCACCTGGGCGGTGTCCTGGAGCGGCGGGACGGCCGGCACCTCCTGATCCATCAAGATCTTGATCTCGCCGCCAGCGGTGGGATCCAGGTGCACTTTCTCCGGCCGGCTGTACAGATTTCCGGGCTTCGACTCCCAATGCTGGCCTTCGCCCTGGTCCATCGGCATCTTCACCGTATGTCTGTCAGCGCGGTGGAACGTCTCGTATCGATTCAACAATGCCTGGACCCAGTAATCTCCCGCAGGGATGTCCTTCAGGCTTCGCACCGGCCAGCCAAATGTCCGGTCGTCGACGACGACTGCCTGCCCCGGTTTGAGGGCGTCGACGTCGGTGCCGAAGATTGGCCGTGTGCTGTTGGCGCGGTACTGGTCGCTCTGCGTTCTCGGCTCAGACCTCCCGTCATCCGAGATGAACAGCAGGACGCGGCCGTCGAGCGGCTGCGTGCTGCGAGCGGCGGGAAAGGAAATGTCGAAACGGAGCGGACCGGCGGTCTGCGCGTGCGTCGCGAAGGCAAGCGATCCAGCGACGATGAATGAGAGCGACGATCCGAGGATGATTCGGCGAGGCAACGGACGCTCCTTTTCATTGCCGACTAGCTATCGAGTCCGGTGATACGGCCTCTCAACTCTATCAGGTCGAGACTGATGCGACCGATCAGCCTCTGCGCCTCCGCGTCTCGGACCATCAGCCGGCCAAGCTCCGCGACGAGTTGGTCGATTCGCTCCACGAGCCTCCCTGCTGCGCTGGCATCGCCCGAGAAGTCTGGGGTCGACGGTTCGGCGGCGAGCAGCCCCACGATCTGCGTTCGCACTTCATCCAAGTGGAGACCGTGCATCATGAGGATCGAGGCCGCCGGAGAGCCTTCTTCGCGGAGCAGCCCCAGCAACAGATGCTCGGCTCCGATGTAGCCGTGTGCCAGGCGGTCGGCTTCTTGCGCCGCGGCGTCGAGCACGCGCTTGGTCTCGGGACTGAACGGGATTTCCACAGACGTGGGGAGGATTTCTCCGCACGTTGTTCGAGCCTTGATCTCGCTCCGAAGGCCGGTCAGCGATAAATCCGAGGCTGCGAGAATCCGGCCGGCGACTCCCTGGCCGACTCGCGCCAGGCCGAGCAACACGTGCTCGGGCTCGATCGATGTCGAGCCTAGCTGGCCCGCCTCGTATCGGGAGTAAAAGAGCAATCGTCGTGCATGTTCCGTGTACCGTTCGAACATGACATGGCCACGCTCAAGTCGATCGTTTGCGGAACAGCATGAAGGTTCCGACGTCAGGTCGCGGATAGGTCGGTTCGATTCGGCGCGGTCTCGTCTCCACCAGCACGAAGCCACGAAACATCGCTTCGTACGCCGACACCGGCCGGCCAATCGTGCACGTCCCGTCGGGATCGTCGACCGCTCCGCCACGGTGTGCAGGATCGGTCTCCTCGCAGATGAGGAGACGGCCGTCCGGTTTCAGGATCCGCGAGATCTCGCGCGCTGTCTGGGCGGCAACGGGGTCGATGAGGTGCTGAAGCGCAGTGAACGTCAGCACAGCCTCGAACGATCGGTCGGCCGCGGGGAGCTTCGCGAGCGTGTCCACCTGCTCGAACCGAATCGACGGCATGAGGCGGCGGGCCTCCTCGACGAAATGCGGCTCGCGCTCGAAGCCGGTCACCTCGTCGAAGAACTCGGTCAAGACCACGGTCATGCGCCCGTATCCGGCACCGACCTCGCAGGCGGCGCCGAGGCGGTGGGGTCCGAGCGCGCGCGCCAGCAGCTCCCGAACGTCCCGCTGCTCGAGATACGTTCTCGCCGAGAACGCGGCGTCGCGGACGTCGACAACGTGCTCCTGCCGCCAGACGACGCGCTGGGCTGCGCTCATACGGGGTTCAGCGGCGGGGCCTCCGGACCGCCTTACGAGTCGCCCTCGCCCCTGGCGTTCGCGTTCGCGGCGGGCGCCGCGCGGTCGTCTCCCGCCAGGCGAGCGTCATCGCTTCACCGAGGGTCTCCTCGTCGACCGACTGGAGCTGCACCATCGTGCAGCCCTGGCGCCCCCAGGCGCCGCTCGCCGGCACGAACGTGCCCGGGGCCGCGCGCATGAACTGGTCCTGCTGCGGGGGAGAGAGCTTGACCATTCCTTGTGTGTTGTCCGCCGATAGCGTGGCGAAGATGCGACCGTTCGCGCGGAAGTCGGGATGGCCCATGTGCGCGCTCTCGATGGAGCCGTCCATGGCGAGCGCGATGCGACGGAAGTCCCTGGCCTGCATTGATCACTCCGGGGGCCCCTGCCCCCCGGTCACGCTGCGCGGGGGCCCCAACGCCCCGCTCTGCAACTCCGGGGGCCCTTACCCCCCGGTCACGCTGCGCGGGGGCCCCAACGCCCCGCTCCGCCACCCGCGCTACCGATGCTTCAGAATCTCGTCGATCAGAAACAGATCGGTGAGCAGCGCGCGCACGTGGATGTTGGCGTTCAGGTTGTCGACGATCTGCGAGTTGATCGACGGCTGGGCGAGGACCATCTCGATAGCAGCGTGCGCGTCGCGCGCGTCGCGGTCGAGGACGTCGACGAACGCACGGTACGGCGACACGTCGAGATTCAGCGAGGCAATATAGTCAGTGAAAAACGCACCGAGGCCGGTGAGCGCGCTCGCGAAGTTGCCGAGAAACTCGCGAACCTGCGCGCCTGAGCCGGACTCGGTCTGCAGGCCCTGGGCGGCGTACGCCAGGAAGAACTCGTAGGCGGCCTCGATCGCGTCGGTGCGCGCGTCAAGGGCAACCTTGTCGATCTTGTCGATCACGCCTGACCGGCCGGCTTGATCGTGGACGACGGCCCGCGGCCCACGCGCCAGCGCGACGGCTCATGGTGCTCGAGATACTGGCGGCGCGTAATCCAGCCGACGAGCATGGCCTTCGTGATCCACCACTTTTCGGGACGGACCGCGAAGTACACGTGTGCGATCACGAGGCCGACGAGTCCGACGCCGGCGAGCCCATGCGACACGTACGTGAATCCCCAGGCTGCGTCTCCGAAGATGTACGGATCGCGCACCAGGAACGGCGTGCGGACCCGCTTCAGCATGAAGATGCCGGTCCCCATGACGGCGAGCCCGGTCACGACGATCGCGAGGTGGTAGAGACGGTTGCCGAGCGGATACTTGCCCGGCTTCGGTCCGGGCACGTCGTGGCCGAACTCACGCAGGAGCTCTGCCTTGAGCTCGGGGATGTCCTTGGGGCCGACCCAGATGGACCAGAAATCGAGGAAGAACGTTGCGTGGACGATGTGGAACAGGATCGACGCGGTCAGGACGAGCCCCGCCATCCAGTGCCACTCCACCCACGCGAACTTCACGCCGACGACGGGCAGGAAGGCGGTGAAGAGCAGGACGAACATCGACGCCGCCATGACCCAGTGGAACAGACGCGCCGCCAGGCCGTGGCGTTCGATCTTCGCGGGCAGCTCCTTGTACGCGGCTTCCAGCTTGTCTGTCTCAGCCTCCGAGCGCTTGCGGTGGGCGGAGAACAGCATGTACGCCGCATGCGCGAGGAAGAACAGGATCCCCGCGAAGAGCGACGCCCAGAACAGATTCCATGAGACGTGCGTGAGAATCGTCTCGCCCCACGGACTCCGTCCGTACCTTAAGAGGTCCATGTACCGCCCTCCGACCCTCGGATGGCACGTTTGACCAGGTTTCTCATGAGCGGCACTTTGTAGCCGTTATGCCGGAGCGTCTGGGCGCCCTGGACGGCCATCAGCCCCGCGGCGTTTGCCGTCTCCTCGTTGCGCGGCTTGCCGACGAGGAACGCTTCGACGTCCTTCAGCCGCTTCGGCGTCGCCGACACGGCGTTGACGACGAGGCGCGCGGAGCCGATGTTGCTGCCGTTCGGCTTGAACGCCGCCGCGACATTGACGAGCGGGAAGTCCCACACCTGGCGGTCGCGCACCTTCTCGAAGTAGAACTGCGCTCCAGCCATCGTCGCCGGGATGCGAATGGCGACGAGCAGCTCGTTCGGCTGAAGGATGTTCATCCGCGTGATGTCGATCCCGGGGCCGATCCAGTAATCCTCGGCATTGACCACGCGCTCGCCGCGCGGCCCGCGGATGACCATCTGCGCGTCGAGCGCGACGAGCGCAGGCGCCGTGTCGGACGGGTTGACGGCGACGCAGCGATCCGCGTCGAAGATCGCGTGCTCGCGGTTCACGGCGGTCGGCGTGTCGGCGTAGCAGATGTTGCCGCCCGCGCGATAACACGTCCAGCCACCGCGGTAATACCAGCACCGCGTGTCCTGGGAGACGTTGCCGCCGAGCGTGCCCTGATTCCGAATCTGGGGCGACGCGACGAGCTCGGCAGCCAGCATCAGCAGGGTGTACTTGTCGCGAACCACCGCGTGGTTCACGACCTCAGTGAGCGGCGTCGCCGCCCCGATCTCCAGCCCGCCGCTGGTCTCGCGGATGCCGTGCAACTCCTTGATCTGGCCGAGGTCGACGACGACCTTCGGTTTCTTCAAGCGATCTTTCAGCCAGTCCATACTGTCGAGACCGCCGGCGAGGACCAATGCGTCCGTGCCATTCTGGTCGAGCAGCCTCACCGCATCGTCGATTGTCGCCGGTTGGTAGAGCTCGAACACCGGCATGACGTCTCTAATTACAGCCATGTTGAAATCCTCAATTAGATGTGTGCCGTCAAAGCCTCGTGGGTCCGCTTCCCACCGTTTTCGAGCGCGTTCAGAATGATGTCGGGCGATACCGGCGACCGCCGGAAGATCTCGTCGCCCAGGGCGTCGGCAATGGCGTTCATGACCGCGCCGTACGCGGCGCCGACCGGCGGCTCGCCCACGCCCCGGGCGCCTACCGGCGTCTCGGGATCCGCGATGTCGACCGCGTCCCCGATGTAGCTCTGCGGTGCGTCCAGGATCGTCGGCGGCTTGTTCTGATAGAACCGCCGCGCCAGCGCGACGCCGTAGTGCTGGTCGTACGCCCAGCGCTGCGTCTTGGCGTGGCCCAGTCCCAGCATCGACCCGCCGAAGAGCTGGCCCCTGAGGCCGCGCGGGTTCATCACGGTGCCGACGTCGCCGATCGCCGCGTACTCGAGCACCTCGAAGTGGCCGGTCTCGGTGTCGACCTCGACCTCCGCGAAGCCGACAACGTAGGACTGCGTTGCCGTGCCGTCGCGCGGATAGCTGTCCTTCGCGGCCGCGATCAACCCCTGTCCGGCGAGCGCCTTCACCGACGTCTTCGTGAACGCGTTGATGTCCTCGGCGACTTCGTGGCCGTCGTACTTGCCGCCGAGCTCGATTGCCTTCTGCGCGGCCTGCGCGAACGTCATGCTGCCACCGGGACCGGATACCTTGCCGCCTGCGACCTTGTACGCGTCCGGGCTGCCGCCGTGTGTCTTCGCGGCGATCTCCTGGAGCTTCTTGATCCCGTCGACGGCGACGGCGTGCGCCGCGCGCGTCATCGCGTGCGTGGTCTGGCTGCCGGCCGAGATGCAGGTCCACGGCAGGTTCTTCGACGTGTTGCCGAACACGACGTCGCATTGCTCCCACGGGATGCCCAGCATGTCGGCGACGACGCGATGGACGTCGAACACCGAGTGCGTGCCGAGGTTGCCGATGCCCGATTGGATTTGAACGCGGCCGTCGGGCTTGATGATGAACAGGCCGTCGAAGCCGATCGAGCCGCCCGAGAACGGGCTGACGGCGACGCCGATGCCGCGCGCCTTGTTGCCCCGCTTGCGTCCGCCTTCGACGAGCGCCGCCTTCTTCTCTTCCCACTTGAAGGACGTGCGTCCCTTGTCGAGCGCTTCTTTCACGAACGCGCTCGTGACATACGCCTGCTTGCCGTTCGGGAGTGCCGGGCCGAACGGCGCCTTGCCGGCGGGCGCGTTGATCTTGCGGACTTCGACCTGATCGAGACCCAGCTTGTTCGCGGCCTTGGTGAGAATCGGCTCCATGATGCCGACGCCCTGCATGCCCCCGGGAGCGCGCTGTGAGGTCTTTGGCGGCGTGTTGGTCAGCACCGTAAGGCCCCGCCACCGCATCGTCTCGGGCTGATAGGCCAGCGAGACGGTCGTTCCGGCGGAGCGCGCGTCGCCCTGCGCGTCGTACGGGCCGTTGTCGCAGATCGTGTACATGTCGATCGCGGTGATGCGGCCGTCCTTCCGGAACCCGACCTTCACGCGCGCCAGAATGCCTGGACGCGCGCGACCGATGAAGTGCTCTTCCTCGCGGGTGATCCGCATCATCACGGGCGCGTTTGCCTTCTTCGAGAGCAGCGCCGGGATGCACATGGAGATCGCGCCCGGAATCTTGCTGCCGAAGCCGCCGCCCGTGTACTCGCTGATCATCACGACCTGGCTGGCGGGGACTCCGACCCAGCGCGCCACCGACCCGACGGTCTGCACCGTGCTCTGCGTCGAGCCGTGGAGGTACAGCTTGCCGTTCTGCCAGTAGGCCATCGCGCTGCGCGTTTCGAGCGGCTGATGGCCGGTGGACTGCGTCATGAAGGTCTCGTCGAGCACGAGGTCGGCGGCCTTCATCGCCTCGTCCACCTTGCCGAACGTCCACTCGTCGGTCGCTTTGCCCGTGGGCATCTGGCCTTCGCCGGCGTTCTTGAAATCGTCATCAGTCCATTTCAAGACCGTGATCTGGGGCGGCGGCGGACCCGCGGCGCCTCCCCGGCCACGACCGCCGCGACCCGCGTCAGCTGCCTGGCCTCTTGCAGGAGCGCCTTGCGCACCTGCGGCAGCGCCGGCGGCGGGTGCCGCTGCGGTTGCGGGCGGTGGCGGCGCAGCGGGACGCGCCCAGACGTTGCCCTGCACCCGTGCGTTCGCGCCGGTGGGACGCAAGCTCTCGATCGGATCCACCACGAAGGGCAGCGGCTCGTACACGATCTCGATCGCTTCGATGGCCTCGGCCGCGGTTTTCTCGTCGACCGCGGCGACGGCAAGGATTGGCTCCCCCTGGTAGAGGGGTTCCATCGTGAGGCCGCGCTCGCCTTGCGCGGTTGCCTGCACGTTCTCGCCAAGCGTCCCGCCCGCGACTGGCTTCGGCAGATCATCGTCGGTGATGATCGCCTTGACGCCGGGCATCGCCAGCGCCTTGCTGACGTCGAGGTGCGTGACCTTCGCGTGCGGCATCGGGCTGCAGAGCAGCTTCGCGAACAGCATGCCGTCGACGCGATAATCCTCGGCGTAGCGCGCTTTGCCGGTCACTTTCGCGACGAGGTCGGGCGTCGTGTAGTTCTGACCGAAGATCTTCTTCTCGAACGGCTTCTTGTCGTCTTTGCCGGGCATGGGCTTACGCGCTCCTCATGTGCTCTGCGCCCCGCATCAGGGCCGTCAGAATCTTGTCGTAATCCTGGCAGCGGCACAGATTACCGGAGACGCCATGCGCGAGCTCCTGCCGTGTGGGATTCGGGTTCGTCTTGAGGTATCCCGTCGCGGCCATCACGAAACCGGGCATGCAGAACGCGCACTGGAAGCCCTGCTCGTCGATGACGCCCTGCTGCACCGGCGAAAGCTTGCCGGTTGTCGCATCGGCGAGGCCTTCGATCGTGACGATCTTCTTACCGCGCACGGTGTGTGCGAGGACGGAGCAGGAATATCGCGGGACGTCGTCGATGAGCACGGTGCAGGCCCCGCACTCGGCCCGATCGCAGCCGATCTTGGTACCTGTGAGCCCGAGCTTGTAGCGCAACGTCATGGCCAGCGTGTCCTGCGGCATCACATCGAGCCGGCGATCCTGGCCGTTGACGTTCAGCGTGATGAGGCGCTCGACCGCGCCCGCGGCTGTTGCGCGCTGACCGCTGACGGTCGCGGTGCGAAACAGATAAGCGGAGCCGGACGCGACCGCGCCAGCGGCGATCACACCTTTGATGAATGTGCGCCTGGTCGCCGACAGGGGTGCTGACTGGCTGGCGTCTTCCGACAACTTGTTGTTCTCGTCCATTTCAGGATCACCTCGTCGGGCCGGAGGTCCGACCGTAAGGAGAGGGATTTATCGCGTAAATGTAGTCCCGGACGCCTCCAACATTCAATGATCTTTCAATGATCTTTCGCGCGGCGAGCATCGCCCGAACCGGCCATTTGTCACCATTTGTCGTGATGACCTTCGGCGCAGCTTCGCCCATGGCGCCAAGGCCACCCGGGACAATATGTAGCCGGGGTGGCCGGGCAGAGCGCTCGACCTCGGGCGTTGAATTTGCCGTGAGGTACGATTGAGATTGTCGACGTGGAGCTGATTCCCCCAGCAACCGAGGCCATTCGGGCCGACCGCCCGTACCTGCTCGAACGGGTCGACGACGCGGCCGTTGTCCAGGTGTATGCGGACGGTTTCCGCGAGCTTGCGCTTCGGGACAAGATCGTCCTCTGGCACCTGTATCAGGCTGCGATTGCCGGGCGCGACATCTTCTACGACCAGCGGTGCGCGTACAACCTCGAGATGCGCGACGTGCTGGAGGGGGTCGTTGCCCGCGGCGGCAGCGCCATCGACGCGAATACGTACAACGAAATTCTCGCCTACACGAAGCTCTTCTGGATCAATACCGGCCCATACAACAACCTGACCGCGCGCAAGTTCCTTCTTCGCTGCACGCCTGATGAGCTCACTGCCGCGGTCCGCGCTGCGGCGGACGCGGGCGCCACGCTCCCCATCCCCGCCGGCGAGACGCTGGACGATCTGCTCGCGCGTCTCCGGCCGATGTTCTTCGATCCCGATTTCCGGCCAACCGTCACGAGCAAGACGCCTCCCGAAGGACAGGACATCCTCACCGCGAGCGCGAACAACCTGTACGTGGGCGTGACGACGGCGGATCTCGAGGGATGGGTTGAACGGTACCCGCTGAACTCACGGGTGGTGAAGACAGGCGGCGGAGCCGTCGTCGAGGAAGTGTACCGCGCCGGTGGACGCTACTCTCCGCAGATTGCCGCGATCGTGGCGCATCTCGAGGATGCCATTCCGTACGCAACCGAATCCACGGCGCGCGCGCTCGGTGCGCTCGTGACCTTCTACAGGACTGGCGAGACTGCGGATCGAGTGGCGTACGACATTGCCTGGGTGCAGGACAAGGGCGCGGTGGTTGATACCATCAATGGTTTCGTCGAAGTCTACCTGGACGCGCGCGGCATCAAAGGCGCCTGGGAAGCGCTTGTCTTTTACGTGAACCGCGAGAAGACCTCTCAGATCAGGACGATTGCCGCCCACGCGCAGTGGTTTGAAGATCACATGCCGTGGGATCCGAAGTACCGGAAGTCCGGCGTCCGGGGCGTCACCGCGAACGCCATCGACGTCGTGGTCGAGACCGGTGATTCGGGGCCCGTCTCGCCGGTGGGCATCAACCTGCCGAACGATCAAAGCATCCGCGAGCAATACGGCAGCAAGTCGGTTTCGTTGAGCAATATCAGCGAGGCCTATGAGCGTTCCACGCTGCCGGAGCTGCGCAGCGAGTTCTCCTGGAGCGCCGACGAGCTCGAGCGCGCGACGCGATGGAGCGCGTTTGCCGGCGAGCTCACGACCAATATGCACGAGGTGATCGGCCACGGATCGGGCAAAGTGGCCGAGCACGTGAACGGCAGCCCGCAGTCCGTGTTGAAAGAGCAGTACTCCACCATCGAGGAGTCGCGCGCCGATCTGGTCGCGCTCTATTTCCTGCCCGATCGCCGGCTCGTCGAGCTCGGTCTCGTCGCCGCCGACGATCACGACGCGGTCGTCCGCGCCGAGTACGAGGCGTATGCCCGCAACGCGCTCGTGCAGCTGCGACGTGTGCGCCACGGCACGACCATCGAAGAAGACCACATGCGCAATCGCCAGATGATCGTGGCATGGCTGATGGCCCACACGACGGCGATCGACGCACGGCGGCGCGACGGCAAAACGTTCTACGTGATGACGGACCCGGCAGCGTTCCGGGATGGCGTCGGGCGCCTGCTCGGCGAAATTCAGCGGATCAAGGGCGAAGGCGACTACGAGGCGGCGAAGGCGCTGGTCGATGCCTATGGCGTGCACTTCGACCCGGCGCTGCGTGACGAGGTGGTCGCCCGCGTTGATCGGCTCCGGCTGCCGTCCTATACCGGTTTCGTGATGCCGAAGCTCGAGCCGGTCGTCGATACGGATGGGGAAATCACAGATGTCGCGATCTCATATCCGTGCGATCTCGTCGCGCAAATGCTCGAGTACTCGTCAGCGACGCGGCATCTGAGATAAGCGTGTGACTGGCCACGAAGGCACGAAGGCACGAAGCGCAGCTCATTTCGCTCGTGTGTTTGTGCTTACGTGGCTCATCGGAGGGGCGGCCGCACCGTCGCTTGCCCAGACGCGGCTGGCCGTGCTCCAAGCCGAAGATCACCGCGCCGCCACAGCCGCGGAGCTGGCGCTCATCCGATCCGGGTCACACAGCAGCGACCCGCAGATCGCGCGCGTCGCGGTGCGCGCGCTCGGCCGTCTCGAACGACCGGCGCTCGTCGCTGACATCCTTCCGCTCCTGAAGCACGCGGCCCCTGAGGTGCGCGCCGAAGCGGCCAACGCCGTTGGCCAGGCCGCGCAGGGTTGGAAGCGCGAGAAGCCGCCAAACGGCGCGTTGGATGCGGCTGCGGCGGCGCTGACTGCCCGTCTGAAGATCGAAGGCGACTCCGATGTGCGCGCTGCGCTGGCGGAGACGATCGGCCGTCTCCCGTATGCCGCGGCCGATCAGGCCGAGGGGGCGGAACAGGCGCTCGTCGACTTCGACGCGCGCGCCGAATCGGTGACGGATCGGCTCGGGGTTGCCAAGGGGCTCGAAGCGCTCGTCCGGATCACGCGGAAGGTACGCGGCCCGGGTCCTGGCGCGGTTACGGTCCTCCGGCGGCTGGCGATACCCGGCGGCGTAGATGCGACGAGCGGCGCCCGCATCCGGCGTCTCGCGCTCGAGGCGCTGCAGTCCGCCGCCGCGCTGGACGACGACGTGGTGACGAAGGCGATGCGCGATCCTGACGCGCAAGTGCGTCGGATCGTGATGCGCGCCGCGCCGGTGTCCGTCCTGCTGACCGCGGTCCATGACAGCTCAGCCGGGGTGCGCCTGGAAGCGCTCCGGCAGTTGAAGGCAAAAGGCGCCGAGGACACGTGCGAGGCATCGCTCGCCGCGGTTTCCGACCGCGAGACGGCCGTCGCGCTCGTCGCGCTCGATCAGCTGTCCGGCTGCGCGGGATCGGCGGCCGCGGTCGCCGCGCTGGACCACGCGGTCACCGATCTCTCGGAAGCGGGATCGCCGAGAGGCTGGCACCGGGCGGCGCATGCCCTGGTCGCGCTCGCCGCGGCGTCGCCCGAGCGCGGCGCCGCGGTCCTCGGCCAGTTCACGGGATCGCGGGTGTGGCAGCTGCGGATGTACGCGGCGCGCGCGGCCGCGACGCTCCACGACCGCGAAGCGCTCGAGAAGCTCGCGTCGGACGAGGACGACAACGTCCGCGAGGCGGCCATCGATGCGCTCGCGACGCTGTTCGCGCACGATGCGGACAAGATCTTCGTGGCGCAGCTGACCCGGCGCGGACACCAGGTGCTGCGCGCGGCTGCGGCCGCGCTCTCGGGGACGCCCGATCGCGAGGCCGCCATTCCAGCGCTCAAGACGACGCTCGATCGCCTGGTTGCGGAAGGCAGCGACAACTCTCACGACGCGCGGGATGCGATCATCAAGACCCTGTCCGGGCTCGGCGCGCCGGCCGGCGCCAAGACGGTGCGGCGGCTCAAAGCGGCGGACACCGAACTCGATGCCGACGACCTTCGGCGTCTGGCGGCGCCGCGGGCGCGCGTGGCGGTTCGAGGCGTGGGCACGTTCGAGCTCGCCCTGTTCACAGATCAGGCGCCGGCGACGGTCCTGCGGTTCGCGAAGCTCGCCGAGTCGGGCTACTACAACGGCCTGACGTTTCACCGCGTCGTGCCGAACTTCGTCGTGCAGGGAGGCAGCCCGGGCGCAAACGAGTACATCGGCGAGGACCGATTCATGCGCGACGAGCTCGGCTTGTGGCCGCATGTCCGCGGAGCGGTCGGCATCTCGACGCGCGGCCGCGACACTGGTGACGCACAGATATTCATCGACCTCGTGGACAACCCGCGCCTGGACCACGAGTACACCGTCTTCGCCCAGATCCTGAACGGCATCGATGTCGTCGATCGGATTCTCGAGGGAGACGTCATTGAGAGAATCGAAATAGTCGAAATAGTCCTCTAGGGACCAACGTGTTCTCAAACCGGCTGCCGCGGGATCTGGCGGCGAATCGACTGACGGGCGCCGTGGAGCGGATGCGGGGCGCCGGCCGTCCTTTCGTGGATCTCACGGAATCCAATCCCACGCGCGCAGGGTTCGCGTACCCGCCCGACCTGCTCGCGTCGCTCAGCGATCCGCGGGCGCTCGAGTACTGCCCGGCACCGCTCGGCGCGGTGGCCGCGCGCCGGGCTGTCTCCGCCGATTACCGGCGCCAGGGCCTCGACGTGCCGCCCGAACGCGTGGTCCTCACCGCGAGCACCAGCGATGCGTATTCGCTGCTGTTCAAGTTGCTGGCCGATGCCGGCGACGAAGTGCTGGTTCCCCGACCGAGCTATCCGCTGTTCGACCATCTCACGCGGCTCGACCTGGTGGCCGCCAGGTCGTACGAGCTGGAGTATCACGGTCGCTGGGCGATTGACTTCGACAGTCTCCAGCGGGCGCTCTCACCGCGCACGCGCGCGGTGCTGGTCGTCAGCCCCAACAACCCGACGGGCTCGTTCATTGCACCAGGCGAGCTGGAGCGACTCGCGGCGATCTGCGAGGAGCGTCACATCGCGATCATTGCAGACGAGGTGTTCGCGGAGTACCGGCTCGAGCCGGATGTTGCCGCGGCGGACGGTCGCGCGGCGTGCGTGCAGCACGCGCTCGCGTTCGGCCTCGGTGGCCTGTCCAAGTCGGCCGGCCTTCCGCAGGTCAAGCTCGGCTGGATTGCCGTTGCCGGTCCCGAGCGGCTCGTGAACGACGGTTTGAAGCGGCTCGAGCTCATCTGCGACACCTACTTGTCGGTGTCGACACCCGTCCAGCTCGCTGCAGCTGAGCTCCTGTCGCGGGGGGCGGGGATCCGGTCGCAGATCGCTGATCGGGTGCGAGCCAACTATCGCGTCCTTAAAGGGGACGTCGCGTTGGTTCCGTCCTGCCGTGTGCTCGGCGCCGACGGCGGCTGGTACGCTGTCGTGCAGGTGCCGTCGTTCGAGTCGGAAGAGGATCTCGTGCTTCGATTGCTGACCGAGTGCGGCGTGCTCGTCCACCCGGGGTACTTTTTTGACTTTGCCAGCGAGTCGTTCCTCGTCGTAAGCCTCCTGCCCCCGGAGGCGGCTTTCCGCGACGGCGCAGCGCGGCTGCTAGGGCATTTCACCGGCGATTCGCCGGGATTTCATTGAAATCAACATTATTGAAATCATCATCACTGGTTTCATCATCATTGAAATCATCATCATTGGATTCATCATCATTGAAATCATCATCACTGGATTCATCATCACTGGATTCATCATCGCAATGAGCGATCGCCGCGCCGGACTGATCGTGCCCCTCTTCTCGTGTCCTTCCACGCGGAGCTGGGGTATCGGGGAGCTTCCCGATCTCGCACCTGTGGCGGCCTGGCTGTTCGCGGCCGGGCTGCGCGCCTGGCAACTGCTGCCGATCAACGAGATGGCCCCCGGCCAGCAGTCCCCGTATTCCGCCATCAGCGCGATGGCCATCGATCCGATCTTCATTCACCTGCCTGACGTCGTGGACTTTCAAGCGATCGGCGGCGAAGCCTCGCTCTCCACATCCGATCGCGCCGCGCTTGACGGCGCCCGCCGCGCACCGGGCGTTGACCATGTGACGACGAGGCGGCTGAAGCGTGTGTCGCTGCGGAGGTCCTTCGAGCGGTTCTTTGACGCCGAGTGGCGGCGCCGCACGGACCGCGCGGCCGACCTTCAGACGTTCGTCAGCACGCAGGCGTGGTGGATCGAGGACTACAGCCTGTTTCGCGCGATCCACGCGCGCGAGGACGAACGGCCGTGGACGCACTGGCCCGACGCGCTGCAGCGGCGCGACCCCGTGGCGGTCGACGCGGCGCGACGCGAACTCTCTCAGGAGGTCCTCTTCTATCAGTACCTGCAGTGGGTCGCGAACGGCCAGTGGCAGGCCGCGAGGAAGCACGCGCACGGCGTCAAGCTGTTCGGCGACCTGCCGTTCATGGTCGACGGCGACAGCGCGGACGTGTGGTCGCGCCAGCAGCAATTCCGTTTCGACGCGACCATCGGCGCGCCGCCGGACGCGTTCAGCGCTGACGGCCAGGACTGGGGAACCCCCCTCTATCAGTGGGATGTGATCGCGCGCGAGAAGTTCCAGTGGCTGCGCGAGCGCGCCCGCCGCTGCGCCGATCTCTTCGACGGCTTTCGTGTCGATCACCTCGTTGGCTTCTACCGGACCTACGGCCGGCCGAAAGACCGTTCGGCGCCGTTCTTCACGCCGGCCGACGAGCGCGAGCAGCGCGCGCTCGGCGAGCGCGTGCTCGCCATCCTGCGCGAGCCGGGCAGCGACATCATCGCCGAGGACCTCGGCACGGTGCCCGACTTCGTGCGCGAGTCACTCGCGCGCCAGGGCGTGCCGGGACTGAAAGTGTTTCGCTGGGAGCGTCACTGGCACACCGAAGGCCAGCCGTTCCGCCGGCCGGCGGAGTACCCGGCGGTCTCGGTCGCCGTTTCCGGGACGCACGACACCGAACCGATGATCGTCTGGTGGGAGCGCGCCTCGACGGACGAGAAGAGCAAGGTCAGCGCGGTCGTCTCACCGAACCTCGAGAGCGCCCCCTACGAGCGTGTTCGCGACGCGATTGTCGAGGCGCTGTTCGCGTCGCCGAGCGATCTGGTCCTCTTTCCGATCCAGGATGTCTTCGGCTGGCGGGACCGCGTCAACGACCCTTCAGCGGTCGCCGACGGCAACTGGGTGTACCGGCTGCCGTGGCCGAGCGACAAGCTCGACGACGTCTCGACCGCGCGCGATCGGCAAGACGCGCTGCATGCGTGGGCGACGCAGTCGCAACGTCAGGGTTGAGGGTACGGCTGCGATCTTTTCTTCCCGAGCGTGCGTCAGATTCGTCCGTCGGTTAGGATGGGACCGTCAACCGTGCGCGTCTCATTCCTGCTCGTCTACTTTGGCTGCTGCGCGTTTGGCTGCTACGCGGCAGCCGCGTGCGTCTCGCGGTCCGATCCGCGACGGGGCGGTGACTTCAGCGCCAACAGCGCTAACGGCGCCAGCCGCACCAACAGCGCCCCTGGTACTGAAGGTACCGGAGGCTCCGGGGGCACGACCACCGGAAGCGATCTCGTCCTCCCGTCCGATGCCGTCGTATCGTCGGCGCGCGTCGCGGCAGGGGCCACGTTCGCGTCGATCCTCCGCGCCGAGCACATAGCCGCCGAGGAAGCGGCCCTTCTGATCACGCGCGCAACGTCGGTGTTCGATCTCCGCAAGGTCCGGGTCAACCAGCCCTACCGGTTCGAGCGGACGTTCGGCGGCGTGTTCCGCAAGTTCGAGTACGAGATCGACGGCGACCGGTTCCTCCGCCTCTCGCGCGCCGAGTCGAGCGAGATCGAAGCGACCGTGCTGCCGATCCCCAAGACGCGCTCGATCGAGCATGTGACGGGGCAGATCGATCGCGAGTCGTCGTCTCTCGTCGCGGCCGTCGAACATGCGGGCGAGACGATCGATCTGACGCTGGCGGTGGCGGAGATCCTCGGCGGAGAGATTGATTTCAGCACCGAAGTGCAGCCGGGCGATCGCTTCGATGTCACCGTCGAGAAGCAGTTTCGCGAGGATCATGTGTTTGCGGGCTATGGTCCCGTGGTGGCGGTCGAGTTCGTGAACGCGGGCCGACAGGTCCGGGCGGTGCGGTTCGAGCCGGAGGGCGGCCAACCGGGGTACTACGACGAGCACGGCGTGTCGATGAAGCGCTTTTTCCTTGCGTCTCCGTTGAAGTTCCAGCCGGTCGTCACCTCGGCGTTCTCCCGCAACCGGTTTCATCCGGTCCTGCGGGAGTACCGCGCGCACCTCGGCGTGGACTATCGGGCACCTGCCGGATCGCCAGTGGTGGCGGTGGCGGACGGCCATGTCATCTCCGCGGGGATGGCCGGCGCGTCGGGCCGCCTGGTCCACCTCCACCATTCCAACGGATTCGAGTCCGAATACCTGCATCTCTCGACAATTGCGGTGCATGCGGGGCAGCGCGTGCGGCAGGGCGAGCTCATCGGCCGGGTGGGATCGAGCGGGCTCGCAACCGGGCCACATCTTGACTACCGGCTGAAGAAGAATGGCACGTTCATCAATCCGGTCACGGCCCATCGCGCCATGCCTCCGGCCGAGCCCGTGCCGCCGGGCGAGATGGCGAAGTTCGATCTCGTGCGAGACAAGGCCTTTACGCCGGCCGAGCCGACCGCAGCAAAACGAGCCATCACCCCCACCTCGGCCGTTCACTAATCGCAGCGCGGCCGCGCCACGCCGTTGGCGCGGGATTGGCAGAAGAAATTGGGATGCGTCGGGGAATTTCGCTGGCGGAACTAAGGCATGCGGGCATTGTCCCTACTCCGGAGGAGGCAATTGCCATCGTGCAACAGCTGATCAAGACCAGAGCAGGTCACGACGGGACCGAAGCGGCTCGACCGCCATTTGGTCCTCCTACGCCGGCCAACGTGTACGTCGCCGCTGATGGCACGGTCAGCTGCGCGGGTTGTGACGCCGCGCTCGCGACCTTTGAAGCCGCCATTTTTCTCGAGAGCATCCTGCCTTCGGGTGTCCGAGTGCCGGGCGGCCTGCGCTACAGCCTGGCCCGCGCGCTGCTTGATGTGGACGCGCCGCCGTACGACTCACTGGAGGATTTCTCTCATGCGCTCGCCCGTTATGAGCGAGCCGATCGGGGCCAGGTCGTGCGCGGTCTTGTCGGCCGCGCTTCCCGCGCTCGCGCGACCGGCGGCCTGTCCGTCGTTCGCCGGCCCCGCGCGGCGGCGGTTGGCCTCGCCGAGTTCAGACCACCGCTGGACAACCTGACGGACTCACCAATCCCTGTTTGCGATCTCGCGATCGACGTGTCCTCCAGATCCGCCGGAGGGATGCGGCGCCGCCCCTCCGGCCTGGTGCCACTCGCCACCGGGCTCGCGGTCGGCCTTGTGCTCATCAGCGTCGGTGAGATCCTCCACTCCCGGCGTACGCCGCAAGCTGTCTCAGTAAACGCGAATATCCCGACGACTCTCCCGTCGACTACCCTAACGACTGTCCCGACGACTCTCCCTACGACTCTTTCGACAACTCTCACGACAACTCTGGCCTCTGGGGCGGTCGAACCCGCTCAGTCGGGACAGGACAGCGTTCGCGCAGTGTCCCGCAACGCGGCCGCGCCGCGAGTCGCCGAGGCCCGGCACAAACCCGAAACGCGCCGCGTGGCGCACGAAACGCCGGCCGGTCCACGAAGCGCTCCTGGCCACCGGAAGGCATCGTTTTTCTCACGGTTCTTCAGCAAGAGGATCGCGATTCGCGCGGTGCCGCTTTAGAAGGCACCTCACAAACTGGCTGAAGACTCATGGTCCGCGTGCAGTTGCCTCGCGAGCCGGGCTGAAGACTCATGGTCCGCGTGCAGTTGCCTCGCGAGCCGGGCTGAAGACTCATGGTCCGCGTGCAGTTGCCTACGCCCTCGATTTCTGACGACCCTTT
>DASZFS010000147.1:0-3187 GCA_035939575.1 Vicinamibacterales bacterium
AGAATCTTGATTCTTGGGGCTAGGCAACTGCACGCGGCCATGAGTCTCCAGCCCAATTCTGACTCGTCAGTGTTCTGCCGAGGCCGTTTAAGAGCCTCTAGCCTTCATCGGCCGACGGACCGTACATGGCCGGGACTGGAATGTCATTCAGTCGCAGGTAGACGCTCAGCTGGCCACGATGATGGACCGAGTGGCATACGACGAACGAGCGGAACGCAGCCGCGCGCGGCAGCGTGAACATTTCGTGGCCGTCCCGCTTCAGCGTCCAGAGAGCAGCCAGTTCTGCGTCGGTCTTGTCGAGCCACGCGCGGGTGGTCCTGACCTTGCCGTCGAAGAACTCCAGCAGCTCGCGGCGTGACCGCTTGTCCTCCTCGCTCGGCGGAGCGCCCGCCAGATCGAAGACCGTGTTGTTGAGGATGAATTCCCCCCAGCGCGGGAGGCTCGCGAGGTGGGTCGCCAGTCCGCCGAGCGACCTCGATCGCTCGTGAGGCCTCCAGGGCAGCCTGTCGTCCGGCAGCCGATCCAGCAGCCTCCGCGTCGTCCCCATCTCGTGATCGAACTCTGCCAGCAGCGCGTCTTTGATCGCCATGCGCTCTAGTCTACGTCCGGGCTCAGTTGTCCTTGCGTGTGCGATCGCTGCCGCCTGCAGCGGCGGCGACCGCGCCGCACTCGCGCCGCCGCTCGCGGCGCAGGTGTCAGGGACCGTTGAGATCGACGGCATCGCAGAGCCGGTCCGTGTCGTGCGCGATCGCTGGGGCGTGCCCCACATCTACGCGCGCTCGACCGAGGATCTCTTCCTCGCTCAGGGCTTCGTGCAGGCGCAGGACCGCTTGTTCCAGATGGATCTCTGGCGGCGCGCGGCGCAGGGCCGTCTGTCCGAAGTGCTGGGGCCGAACTTCATCGAGCGCGACGCCATGACGAGGCGCATGCAGTACCGCGGCGACTCCGCGGCCGAATGGGCGAGCTACGGCGCCGGCGCCAGGACGATCGCCGGGTCGTTCGTCCGTGGCGTCAACGCGTGGGTTGCGGTGGCCCGCGATCGACCGCCCGAATTGTTCGCGCTCGCCGGTTGGCGGCCGGACGTCTGGACCGCGGACGACCTGATGAACCGTACCGACGCGTTCGTCGAGAACGGCAGCGCAATCCGGGACGTTCGACGTCAAGGGTTGAGCGATGTCGTCGCGGAAGCCATCCGCCGGGCTGGCGCGCCGCCGTTCTTTACGGGGTTGGCCCGGCCGGTCCTGTCCGCGCAGCCCGCCGCCGCGGATCGTGAGCTCGTGTCGACGAAGGCGTTCGCACCGGCGTCGGGCGGGCGCGTCGAGCTGCGAGACGGGAACATCGACTACGCAGAGGTCGGAAGTCGCTTCGACCACCCGTCAGCACGATACGTTGTCCATTTGAACGGCGCGGGGTGGAACGTCATTGGCGCGACCGCGCCGTGGCGTCCGGGCGTGGCGGTCGGCCACAACGCGCGGATAGCCTGGGCGCCGCGGGTCGTCGAGGCGGCGACCCACGAGGTCCACGTCGAGCCGATCGATTCGTTACAAAGCGAGGCCGTCAAAGACGCGATCGTCGTCAAGGGCCGCGACGAGCCGTTCACGTACGAGACCGAGTTGACGCCGCGCGGCGTCGTGATCGCGACCGACCGCGCGGCTCGAGCGAAGTTCGTGCTCTCATGGGTGGGCTTCGAGACGGGGAGCGCGCCCGAGCTGGCCGCGCTCGCCATCGATCGGGCGATCACGTTGCAGGACTTCACGACCGCGCGCGCCGGCTGGAAGCTGCCCGCCAGAACATTTGTCTACGCGGACGTCGATGGCCGGGTGCTGGCGCCCATCGACGGCGCGAAGCTGGAGCAGTCGTCACCGCGCGCAGGCCGGGCCGTGTTCGCTCACCCTCTGGGAATCACGGATGCCGCGAGGCGCCGGTTCGACGTCGGACCGATCAAGCGACAGGAAGACCGCGACCAGCCAATCCGCCTGGAGCTGACCCCCGCGATCCTGGGACGATTCGCGCGGGATGAGCGCGCCCGGACAGTCAGAGGCGCCGGACAGCAAGCACTTCTCGGATCTGGCGGCGCTCTGGTCGGCCGGCGAGCTCTTCCCGCTCGTGTTCAGCGATCCCGCGGTGAACGCCAACGCAGAATCCACCCTGATGCTCGTCCCGCGCTCGCGACGCTGACGGACCAACTACCTGACCATATGGCAGTGATAGCAGCCGAGCGCGTTCCGGGATCGGTTGTGCTCGTAGCTACGCGTGAAATCGTAGGGCGGACGCTGGAGCAGCGCCGCCATGCCCGGCATGACGACCTCGCGCATGTACGCGGCCTTGGCGGCCTTCTCCGATTCCGCTGCGTAGCCGTAGATGGCGTTGCGCATCTGCGCGTCCATGCCCGCGGAGTAGATTTCGAACCCGCGGTCTCTGACGTCCGACTCCGGGAGCGCGGTGACCGCGGGCATCTGCCAGTCGCGCATCTCGCCGTTGGCGCCGTGGCAGGTCCCGCACGTCACCCGGTCCGCGCCGCCGACGACACGACCGAGAGCGCGCCGCGCCCACGGCATTACCTCCTGCTCCATGAACCGCACGACGTCCGCGCGCTCGCGCTTGATCCCGTTGGGCCGGATCACGTCGTCGGCCGTGTAATTGACCGCGACAGAACGGCCATGCAGCCCGATCGCGACCGCGGTCATGGCAACGAGGACGGCGGCGGCCGCGCCGATCGCCTCGCGGTGTGGCGGCGTTGACCGAGGCTCCCACGCGAGGCTCGAGCGGATGGCGTCGTGATCCTTTGCGATGCCGGGGTCAGTGGAGAGCAGCTCGAGGACGGCTGCGAGCTGAGCGCCGCGGCGGACATCGGCGACGACGAATGGCGGCCGATCGTCGCGCTTGGACTGCGCAACCACGGTCGACGTGCCGAGGACTCGATCCAGGCGCGACTCGGTCCGGCCGACGTCACCGATGTCCTCGAGCGCGATCTCGTCAGCGCCGCAGCGCGACTCCCGGACGAGCCGGAAGTCGGTGAGGTAGTAGCGCTCGCCCGAGAGCCATGGACGGGGCCGCAGGGGTCGACTGTGCCACAACAGCCGCTCCCAAGGCAGCAGGCCGATCACGGCTTGCCGAAATTGACCTTCGGGACCTGCTTGGCTTCGGCAGGTGCCTGAAAGAGCGGATATTCCTTGAAGCTGAACAG
>DASZFS010000148.1:0-33045 GCA_035939575.1 Vicinamibacterales bacterium
GTCCAACCCTTAAGAACTTTGATTTGGGGCGAGGCAACTGCACGCGACCATGAGTCTTCAGGCCCACTCTGACGCGCGGTCACACTCAAGACTCGCAACTCAAAACTCAAAACTTCATCATCACGCTAAACCCCGACGCCCATCGAACCGATAGCAGCCATGTGCACATGCGTGTTCCAGCGCAGAGCAGAGCCCTGTACGCGGCCGGCCTGACCGCAGCAGCCCTCATCGCCGGCGCCTGCGAGGCCAGCAAGAGCTCCAATCCGCTCGCGCCGACGGTCGCCGGCCCGATTCCCGGTGTCAACATCACGGCGCCAAAGGCACTGGATCCCGCAGCCGGTCAGAAGATCGCCGTGGACCAGCAGCCGATTACGCTGCTCGTCCAGAACGCGACCACCAACGGCGTGCGTCCCCTGACATACGCATTCGAGGTCGCGACGGATGCGAACTTCTCGAACACGGTGTTTTCACGCCAGAGCGTCGCGCCCGGCGACGGAGGGCGCACGAGCCTGCGGTTGCCCGATGCCCTCGCGACCGGCCGCACGTACTACTGGCGGGCTGTTGCCGCAGACGGCGCGAACACCGGATCGTTCACGCCGCCGACCAACTTCGACGTGTTCAGCCCGATAGTCATCGACGCGCCTGGCCCCCTCGCGCCCGCGGAGAACTCGACGACCGACAGCGTCAGACCGAAGTTCACGATCGCTGACGCCACGCATTCGGGGCCGGTCGGCGCCATCAGCTATCTCATCGAGATCGCGGACAGCGGCGCATTCACGAACAAGATCGCGACCTGGACGGCGGCCGAGCAGCCCGGCCAGACGGTCCTCGTGCTCGGCTCGGATCTCGCGTACGGCGGCGTGTACTATTGGCACGTCCGCGCGTTCGACCCGACGACGAGCGGCCCGTGGTCGCGCGTCTTCGCGTTCGCGACACCTGCGCAGCCCCCGGTCGTTACGCCCCCGCCGACCGGGCCCGCGCCTGGTGACGCGCTCAATCTCGGCCTGGCCACGATCCAGAACTCGCCCAAGGACGTTGCCAGTTGGCCGGCGACGGCGACCATCACCAGCCTCGACCTCGGCAACAACGGCGCTCACATCGAATTCACGAAGAAGAACGGACCTGGAAGCTGGCCCGACGTGCCGTTCCTGACCCCGGGACAGGACCTGCAATACACGCTCTGGATCGTCCTGAACATCAACGGCAGGCTATACGCCTCGGGCTGCGTCGAGTTCTGGCGCGGCCTCGATCGAAACGGTGGTGCACCCGCGCAGTACGCCCAGAATTGGTACTACGACCCCGGTCGCTGGGGCCCGATGGCCGGCTATCAGCCCGCAAACGGGGAGTCCGTCGGGTTCCTGGTCACAGCCGGCGACGCTCGCAACAACGGCGCCGCCGTCGTCAAGGAGCGGTCGAACGCTGTCGTTGTACCATTCCCAAGCGGTGGTGGTGTATTCACGTTCTCGCTCTCCAAGTCGCGCTAGTTGCCTCCTCGCGCTCGTTGCCGGCCTGCCGGCGCTGGGCGCATGCGGCAGCCCCACGACGCCCGCTACGCCGGTCGACCAGTTTCCCAATGGCCCGAAGATTACCTGCCCGGCCACGCCGGGCCCTCTGACGTCACTAGATGGCCAGCCCATCCCCGTCCAGTACGGCGCCGCGATTGCGACTGGAGGGGCACCGACGGTTTCCACGTCGTGCACGCCTCCCAGCGGCTCGACATTCCCAATCGGTTCGACCGAAGTGATCTGCACGGCAACTGACGGGCGCCAACGCAAAGATTCCTGCAACTTCAATGTCGTCGTGCAGGCGCCACCACACATTGCCGTGACGCACTTCGTCGCGTTCGGCGATGACATCACGTGGGGAGAAGACGGGAGCAACACCTCCGTAGTCTCGCAGAGCGCACGCGGGCTCGTGCGGCCGGCGGTCCAGCTTCCAACTGCCCAGACCTATCCCGGTGCGCTGGAGCTGGAGCTGCGCAACCGCTATAACACGCAGAATCCGACGGTGACCAACGCCGGCGTAGCGGGGGAAAGCGCAGGCGATCCCGCGACTCTGTCGAGATTCAGGAAGATCGTCGTTGTCGGAGGGTTCGACTCCGTGCTGCTGATGGAGGGATCGAACGACCTCGCCAATCCTGGTCCAGGCAACATCCCGCCCGCGATCGCAAACCTGCGTGCCATGCTGGACGATGCCAAGGGCCGTGCGATGCGGCCGTACCTCGCCACGGTCCCGCCGATGGTCCCCGGCGGATCCCGCGCGCAGGCCTGGAGTCTCGTCCCGATGCTCAACGATCAGATTCGACAGCTCGCCATGTCGGAGAACGTCCCGCTGGTGGACATCTACGCGGGCTTTGGCGACTCGTTCCAGCAGTACATCGGCCCGGACGGATTGCACCCGAACGCCGCTGGCTACGCAAAGATCGCGGACCTCTTTTTCGCCGCGCTGAAGTCAACGCTCGAGAGCCCTCCGGCGGCCACCGCCACGCGAGGTAACGCGCTCCCGTCCATTCGGCGCCCGCGGCCCTAGCGGCGCTGCGCGGCGCTGCTGTATTCTGGTCGGCGACTCGGCTTGCTGATAAGAAAAGCGTTGCTGCTTGCCTCGTGCCTGGGAATTGTCGGGGCAACCCAGGGGTGCGGAAGCTCGGCCTCGGCCACTGGGCCCACGCTGACCGGGCCCAAGATCCTGTGCCCCGCAGCGCCGCTGCCGACCGTGGCGGTCGGCCCGCAAGGTGCGTCGGTTATTTTCGGCGCGGCGTCCGTCACCGGAGGCGCGCCGACGGTCAGCACGTCGTGCGCCCCGGCCAGCGGCAGCACGTTTCCCGTCGGCAACACGAGCGTCGTGTGCACAGCGACCGACGCGCAGCAGCGCACTGATGCCTGCTCGTTCAACGTCGTCGTGCAGCCGCCACCGGTGACGCCGACGATCATCTTCACGCGGTTCGTCGCGTTCGGCGACAGCATCACCTGGGGAGAGGATGGCAATCCGCTGGTGCTCTGTGGGCCCAACAACAATGTCATCACCGGATCGCCGCGAGTGCATCCCGCCCAGCAAGTGGCACAGCCATATCCGATGCTGCTTCAGCAGGATCTCCAGGCACGTTATGCCACGCAGACTGCGCAGATCCTCGTCGATAACCAGGGGGCGCCGGGCGAAGATACCAGCGGCACTCCGCCGGGCGCGACGCTGGCTCGCTTCCAGAACGTGCTCGCCGCCAGTTCGAGACTCGGTTTCTATCAAGCGGTCCTGCTGATGGAGGGCACCAACGACATCTTCTACGGCAATGATTCCGCGAAGATTGGAGCCGCTGTCATGAACCTTGGCGCCATGGTCGACTATGCGAAAAGCAGGAATGTCCGGCCGTTTCTCGCGACCGTGCCGCCGATGGTGCCCGGCGGCGACAGGGCGTGCGGCAACCGCGAGGTGGTCCCGCTGGACGATGGCATCCGCATGCTGGCCGCACTGAAGGGCGTGACGCTGGTAGATGTCTACGCGGGTCTCGGCGCGTCGTATCAGCAGTACATCGGCCCGGATGGGCTGCATCCCAACGCGGCGGGGTATGCGAAGATCGCCGACACGTTCTTCACGACGCTCAAGCAGACGCTCGAGGCTCCACAGGCAACGACCAACACTTTCGCAGTCCCCACACCAGTACTCCCGAGCTCACGATCTCGCCAACCACGGTAGCGAACGCCGCGCCGCTGCCCCCATATCGCGGGATGACGTAGAGGTTCAGTCCCACGTTCACGCCAAGACCGATCAGCCCGGTCTTGAGCAGCAGCCGCTCGCGATCGACCGAAATCGCCAGGGCATGCAGGATCCAGATGGCGAAGACGATGGGCAGGCCGACGCACAGGATGCGGAACGCCGGAGTCGCCGCCGCGTAGTCGCGCCCGAACAGGAACACCAGCAGCGGCGTCGCGACCAGATAACCGATTCCGCCAACGACCAGCGCGAGCGCGACCGACGCGCCAATGCCCTTCAGCGCGACGTCTCGATGCTGCCGCGGATCGGACGCGAACAGCGCCGACAACCGCGGCGTCAGCACGGTGGAGATGGCCATCGGCGCGTAAGTGAAGCCTTCGTAGATTTTGTAGGCCGCGGTATAGAGCCCCGTTTCGGCGTCGGTTCGCAGGACGCCCAGCATGACGCCATCGACATAGGAATAGAGATTCAGCACAACGAGAAAGAAGCCGAGCGGCAGCGCCGTGGTGTGGAGCTCGCGCCAGACGTCGCGGTCGTATCGCAGGCCGAGACCGCCCAGGCGCGTCTCCGTGACGAAGGCGGCCACGATGAGCGCCGCGCCACGCGCGAGGACGAAGGCAATGGTCAACCCCTTGAGCCCCGTGCCGGCGCCAAGCGCGACGAGACCAAACAGCAGCAGGAGCCCACGGTCGGCGATCACGACCAGACTGTCCCACCCGAATCGCTCGAGCCCCTGAAGCACGCCGCGAATCGTCAGCATGTAGGACCGGAACACCAGCGATCCGCCGATGAGATAGCAGGCGAGCCGCACGTCGCGCTCGGACCGAAGCAGCGTCGCGGTCACGATGAGGGCGGCCAGGGTACCCGCCGCCCAGAGCAGCTTGATGGCGAGCGTATGTCGAAGGAGGCTCGTCGCGCGTGAACGGTCGCGCGCGATCGCCCGAATGGTCACCTGGAGAAGCCCGAAGTCCATCATCGTTTCGAAGATGCCCCCGAGCAGCAGCGCGAACGCGAACTTGCCGAACTCGACCTGTCCCAGGACCCGTCCCGCGACGATCATCAGGACGAGCAGCAGCGCGGCCGTGCCTGACGAGACGCTCGAGTACGCGAAATTGCGCAGCATCAGCGCGGCTCGTCCCGCTTGCGCGCCAGCACGTAGAAGTTGGTGCGCCAGCCGACCGGCAGCCGGTCGGGATTCACGACGCGCAGCGCGACCGTGCCCGGCCACCCGGCGTACGTCCGCACCTTCTGGCGGAAAAAGTCGTTCACCACCGGCACGTCGTACGCGTGGGGCTCGAACCCCCGTCGACGGAGCCGGGCGGTGAGCTCGTCGAGCGTGTGCAGCGAGCAGTGGTCCTCACGAAAGCGGGTGAAGCTCCGCCAGCGAATCGTCTCGAAGATCGTGTTCGTCCATTTGTTGGGCGTCTGGATCAGGTAAGCCCCACGCGGACGCAGCACTCGGTGCACCTCGTCGAGATGGCCGTCGCTGTCAGGAATGTGCTCGAACACGTCGAAGCTGACCACGGCGTCGAACGTCCCGTCGGGAAAGGGCAGTGCGGTGCCGGCGATCCGCTGGATGGGCAGCGGCCCGAAGAACCGGCGCGCCTCGTCGATCAGATCCTGGCGCAGCTCCACGCCCTCGGCGTCGGCGCCCAGCGACCTGAGGGCGTTCAGCAGCATGCCCGTACCGGTTCCGATCTCGAGCACGCGGGCGCCCGCGGAAATCGCCCCGGTTGCGTCGATGAACCGGAGATTCGCGTCGAAATTGCCGAACTGCTGCGGCGATGACGGCTGCGTCATGTCACAGGAACAGCAGGTTGATCTCGCCGGCGCGCCAAAGCGCGAACGAGCGCCTCGAATCGCCCGAAAACCGCCCGCTCGTCGTACTGCTGCTCGACCGATGCCCTGGCTTGCGCCGCCAGCCGCTGCCGGCGCACGGCGTCTGACGCCAGGCTCTCCAGGCAGGCCGCGAGCGCCGCCGGCTGCTGCGGCGGACAGCTCAACCCGTTGACACCGTCGAACACGAAGTCCACGAGCCCTCCGACCGCCGACGCCACCACCGGCACGCCGCACGCGAGCGCCTCGATGGCTGACAGACCGAGCGCCTCGAAGTGCGACGGCTGGACGGCAACGTCAGCCGCGTGCATGAGCCCCGGCACATCGTCGGTCGGTCCCATGAACCGGACCGTGTCGCCCAGCCTGTGGCGCTCGACAAAGGATCGCGCCTCGCTCCCAACATCCCATTCGTGACCTTCCATGTCAGGCCCCGCGACCAGCAGGCGCGCTGTGGGAGAGGTCGGGCAATCGCCGCGATCGCTCCCGCGACCCATCAGGCGCCATGCTTCGAGCAGATCCATAACGCCCTTCTCGCGGCTCAAACGCCCCACGAAGGCAAATACCACGTCCTGCTCGGACACGCCCAGCCGGCGGCGCGCGACCGAACGCTCGTCAGGGGACGGCACGCGGTAACGCGTCATGTCGATCGCGTTCGGCAGGAAATGTACCCGCTCTGCCGGAATGCCGCGGGAAAGCGCCTCGCGCTCGATGACCCGGGCGATGCACGCAATGGCGTCTGACCGGCCATACACACCGCCAAGCGCCCACTTGAGACCGGTGGTTGCGCCGCGCCGGCCGTCCGGCGCCAGCACGCCGGTCGTTTGCGGCTGCGCAATGACCGGGCAACCGGAGATCAGCCGGGCGGCCAGGGCGCCCAGACCCACACCCCGGCAATCGATCGAGCAGACGACGTCGTGGTCACGGCGATGGTTGACAAGCCATGACGTAACCGCCGGCAACATCCGCCACTTACCGCCTGGAGAGCGCTGGCCATGTGGACCGATGCGCACCACTCTCGCGCCGTCCAGTTCTTCAGTGTCGGGCAGGTCGCGGGTCAGGCGTTTGGTGAGAACCGTGACATCGAGCCCCGAGAAGGAAAAATAGCGGGCGAGCCTCCGCGCGTTACTCTCGACCCCGCCGACAACCGGCCGGAAATACGGGGTGAGGATGACGACACGCGGGTTCATGAGGCAGGAGGTTGAACGTGGGCGCGCGGGTTGACGGTGCGGCGGGCCCCGGCGAACGCGGTGCGCTGCAGGAAACTCCAGTAGCCCCGGAGCGCGCCCTCGTAAGCGTTCTTGCCCAGTCGCACGAGCGTGTGGGCCGCGAGGTCATCACGAACGATCAGGTGGTCCGCGCGCAACAGCGCCGCATCCGGCACCACGCGAATGCTGCCGGCGACTGCACGATCCGCCCGCAGGCTCGGGAGGAGCGCGATCAGCCCTCCAACCGACTTCCAGTAGACGCGCGCATGCCCCTTCGCATGGAGCACGAGCGCCTGCAGCGGCTCGTGAACCATGAGGCAGGGCAGGATCAGCAGCAGCGTGCGCCACTGGTAGTTCTTGAGCATGAAATGCCAGCGGTTGCGGATCTGGTAGTAGAAGAGCCACGTGCCGCGCGGCCGGCTCTGATGGAGCACCAGGGCCGAGGGCAGCTCCAGAATTCGATATCCTGCCAGGCGGACGCGGTGCGTGAAGTCGCCGTCCTCCTTACCGATGAAATAGCGCTCGTCGAACAAGCCGACGTCGATGGCGGCCTGCCGATCCAGCAACAGCCCGCACGTCGGGGCGACCCCGATGTCCTGTGGCGCGTCGCCGCGCTCGGCCAGCGGGCGATCGAGCCATGGATTGATGGCTTCGCAAATGAAATGCAGGCTGCCCCCGGCGTACTGGATCCGGTCCGGCGCGCCGGCGTGCACGACAATCGGGCTGCCGATCTTGATCGCAGAATCGGCGGCCATCGCCTGACGCAGGCGCTGGATCGTCTCCGCCTGCACCTGGACATCGGCGTCCATCAGAAAGACAAACCGGAACGGGCACTCTCGAATGCCGACGTTGCGGCCTGGACTCGGGCCGTCATTCCTGTCGAGCGTCCGCACGGCGATATCGGGAAACTCACGGCCCAGCCATTCGACGGTCCCGTCAGTGCTGGCGACATCCACGACGCGGACCGCCGCACGTGGGCATCCGGCGGCATCGAGCGACGTGAGCGCCGACACGAGCTGGTCGCGGTTGTTGTGGCAGACAATCGAGACGCCGACATCGCCGGGAAAGGGCGTCACCGCCACAGGCGACGTCCACGGCCGGGAAGGTGGAAGATGTACTTGTTGGGCAGGCGCTTCAACCAGTACGGGTGGTCGCCGCGTCGAACGGCGTGGACGCCGCGGATTCGATTCGCAAACGCCGTGCGATAGCCGACGCGCTCCAGCGCTCTGACCGTCTGCGTGCCCGACACACCCCACGGCAGACAGATGTGGTTCACCGACGTCGTGCGCAGCCCGTCGTTCAACAGCGACCGTCCACGATCGAGCTCGTCTTCGATCGCGGCGCGCTGCGCGTCCTCGGACTCAACCTCCGGGCGCGCGTCGCGGGTGAGCGGCTCGAGCTCGGATGCCCAGCCCGGCCGGTTGAAGAAATCCGCGCCTCCCGATCTGGCGACGTACTCGACGCACCGCTCGTGCGGCCCTCCCGCGAACGTCACGCGCCGGCCGTCCGACATGCGCGACCTCATCGTGTAAAGGGGCGCGCCCAGATCGGCCGGCGTGACGAACCGGAGTGCGGGAGCCGCTGCCAACTGCGGCCGGTTGAGAAGGGGGGTTGCCTCGTAGTCGGGCGTGACGAATCCGAGGACGTCCGTCGAGCAGAAGATCTTCGAGTGCGACACGGTGTGGCACTGCACATCGGCGATACCCGAGGCATGGAGCGCGCGCAGCTCGGGCCAGGTCACAAGCGGCGGGGCATTGCTCACTCCGGGGGCCCCTGCCCCCCGGTGGCTCACTCCGGGGACCCCTGCCCCCCGGACGTCGTCGGCATTTTCGACGGGGCGACAACCCGCGCTGTCTTCGATGCGCCCCGGAATGGCATAGACGATGGCCCGCAGGCCGTACCGCCGCAGCAGCGGTGCCGCGACCGTCCAGAGACTGCTCCACGCGTCATCGAAGCAGAGCCCGACCCGGCGTGGACCGGGCGCCAGCCGGCCGGCGACGAAGTCACCAATCTCGTCGCTCGTCACCGCCTGGTAGCCGTTCTCGGCGAGGTAGCGCAGCTTCGGCTCGAGGGCGGTGGCGCTCTCGTCGTGAAAATGAAAGACAGGCAGCACGTCGTCGCCGATGCGGCCGCCGAAGACGAACCGCGGAAAGCGCCCGCTGAGCGCGTCGAGATATCCCCGCAGTCGTCCGCCGCGTTCGTTGAAAGGGATCTTTTCGTGCTGCACCAGGACGCCAAATTGTACTCCGATCAGGTCTTCCGCATGAAGACGAACGCCGTCGTGAAGACCGTGTCGTTGAAGCGGACGACCATGTGGGGCGTCTGATGCGGGTTGGCGTACAGGTCGACTGCGGCGTACTCGTAGCGCGCGTAGACGGACCGATCGAAGGCGCCGCCGACGAGCGACAAGCCCGGTCGCGCGATGAGCGCGTCGAATTCCTCGGGACTGAACGTTTCGTCGTGCGGAGGTCCGCTGATGACGTATTCCGTGGCCAGCGCGAGGATTCCACCCGGCTTGATCACCCGGGCCATCTCGTCGATCGCCCGCGTCGCGCCCTCGACGCCGCCGAAATGCTCGATCGACGACAGCGAGTACGCGACGTCCATGGCGCCGCTGCGGACGCCCAGCGCGAGGCCGTCCATCTGCAGAAACACGAGACGATCCTCGCGGTACGGAAACGGGGCGTAGTCCCGCGGCGTGTGGAGCACCCCGGCGTCGCCCTCGCGTGACTGCACGTTCTGCCACACCCCTTCGTACCTGTCGGTTGCGATCACGCGGCCGACGTGGTTGGCCAACCAGTACAGCACGGCTTCGTGCCCGGCCCCGACGCTCAGGACGCGCACGTCATCGCGGAGCAGCCCGAGCGCCGACAGGCCGTAGGCGAGCTGCGCGAACTCGTAGCCCTTCCGGTGCATCGACATCTTGTCATCGGGAATGCCCAGGCTTCGCAGGAGCGCCACCCACTCCGGGTTGTCCCACTTCGCCGGGTTGGCAAGCTCGCAGAGCTGCCTGTCCCGCGGGACGACTCCGCCCTGAGGCGCGACACGCCGGAAGCGGTCCGCGAACTCCGGCGAGAGCAGCAGCGATCGCAGCACGCTCGACCGCGAGTCGCCGTGCCGGATCGCCTCGGCGTAGTGGCCGCGGCCGGCGTCATCGGCCGGCCGGCCGAGGAGGTGCTCGTACGCGATCGAGACAAAATAGTTCTCGTCACCCAGCCGCGCGAGAGCACGCTCTTGAACGTCGGCGTCGCGCCCCGTGTCGCGTCCAGCGATCAGCGCGTCGTGGAGCAGACGAAACTCGGGCGACGACAGGAGCCGCACGACGAGCGCGCGTCCCCGATCCTCGAGCTGCCCGGAGGAGAGTCCGGAGGAAAGCCCTGAGGTGAATGCGCGGAGCGTGTCCCGCAATTCGACGGGAGACACGTCTCGGCCGAGGACGACGACGAACGCGTCAGCGATGAATTGGGAAGCGTCTGTCACGGCGAGGGGCCGATTTTAGCACTGAGGATCAGCAGGTCAGCTATCATGAGGCGCGTGTCCTCGCGCGAAGCGGCCGCCATTGGCCTGGTTCTGCTCATCGTTGGCCTGGCCGCCGCCCTCTCCGTCGATGTCGTCAAGACCGGATTTGGTATCAAGGCGGACGAGGCCACCTACGTCTCGTCGGGGTTGAGCGCGGCGTTCGACGGCGATTTGACCTACGAGCGGCGGGACGTCGAGCGCTTCTTCGGCCTCTATCGAGCAGGGCCCGAAGGCATCTTCCTCAAGCGCGGCAAGCTGCTGCGCGTCCATCTTGACGGCTCGCCGCCGTTCGTGCATCTCGACAAGCGGCCCGACCCGCGGGAAGATCGCCTCTACTTCGCCAAAGCACTGCTGTACGGCGTCGTCGCGGCGCCTTTTGTCCGCGTGTTGGGGCTGAACGGGTTCCTCGTCCTGCACGTGCTCCTGCTGTTTGCCGCCGGCGCATGCGGATACGCGTTCCTCGCGGCGCAGTCCCGGCCGGGGCCCGCGCTGGCCTTCACGCTCGCGTTCATCTTCGCCAGCTGCGTGCCGGTCTACACGGTCTTCCTCGCGCCCGAGATTCTGCATTTCTCGCTGGTGCTGTGCGCGTATTTCCTCTGGCTCTACAAGGAAGTCTCTCCCGAGGGCGGCGGCGTCCTGCGTGGCAGGGCGAGCGACGTCTGCGCGGCCGTCCTGCTCGGTGCAGCGACGTACTCGAAGCCGACTCACGCGCTGCTCATCGCACCCCTCGTGCTGTGGTCGTGGTGGCGCCGGCAATGGATCGCCGGCTTCCTGACGGGCGCCGTCTGCGTGCTGGTTGCCGGCGGGCTGTTCGGCATGACGGCGCTGAACAGCGGCGAGTTCAACTATCAGGGAGGCGATCGCAAGGCGTTCTACGCCACGTTCCCGTTCGATGGATCGCCCGACGCGTGGAACGCGCGTGGTGTGGAGATGACCACGAACGATTCGGACGCCGGGAACGTGCTGGTCGACTTCACGCATCGGTTCGCGCTGAACGTTAAGTACTTCCTGGTCGGCCGGCATTTCGGCTTCGTCCCCTACTTCTTTCCGGGCGCCATCGCTGTCCTCTTGTGGCTCCTCTCGCCCGAGCGGGCGCGGCCGTGGCGACTCTTGACCTTCATCGCCGTCGTCGCCTCCGCCGCTGCGCTCCTCGTTTTTGCCCCCTTCACCTGGAGCGGAGGGGGCGGCCCGCCCGGCAACCGCTACTTCATGAGCGTGTACGCGGCCATGTTTTTTCTGACGCCGCCGTTGGCGTCGGCCTGGTGGCCGTTGGTGGCCTGGACGGGCGGCGCGCTGTTCACCGCGAAAATGCTCGTCAACCCGTTCGTCGCCGCGAGGTTTCCCAATCAAACGACGGAGCGCGGCTTCGCCCGGCGGCTGCCAGTCGAGCTGACGATGGCGAACGACCTGCCAATCATGCTGGAAGGCGTGCGCGCCCACGCGTGGTTCAGCGACGTGCTCATGTACTTCCTCGATGAGCACGCTTACAGCCCGGAGACCGTAGACGCACAGGGACACCAGGGCGTCTGGATCGCCGGGGGCGGGCGCGCGGACATCCTGGTGCGGTGCGAGTGGCCCATCGATCATCTCGCGATGACCGCCAGGTCGCAGGTGCCGACGGTGTTCACCGTCTCGATGGGTGGGGCGGCCGTGCAGGTCCGGCTCGAGCCGAACAAGCCCCAGACTGTCGACGTGGCGGCGTCCGGCGTCCGGGATGTCCGCAGCTACGCCTATCTGCTGAGCGCGCAGTCGACCGGCGGTTTCACGCCGCACCTGCTGGATCCCGGTAGCGACGACAAGCGCAATCTCGGCGTGCTCGTGACGTTCACGGCTGTGCCGCTTGCGTCCGTCCCGCGACAGACCCCGCCGTGACGGCGAAACTTCGTGAGGCGGCCGCGGTCGCGCTGCTCGCTGGCTGCGTTGCGGTCGTGATGACGTGGCCACTTGCCTACAAGATCAACAGGCTCGGCAGGACCGACAACGGGGACGGTAACTTCTCGATCTGGAACGTCGCGTGGGTGGCGCGAACGCTCGTTGTCGATCCGCTGCACGTGTTCGACGCGAATATCTTCTATCCCCACACGAAGACGCTCGCGTACTCGGAGAACAATCTCGGGGCCGGCGCGCTCGCGATTCCTGTCTACTGGGCGACGCGAAATCCGTTCGCCGCCCACAACTTCGTCGTGCTCCTCGCGTTCGTGCTGACCGCGACCGGCACGTACTATCTCGTCCGCAGGCTCGTGGATGACCGCGGGGCCGCCGCTGTCTCCGCCATCTGCTTCGCGTTCACGCCGTACATGTTCGCGCACACGGCCCACATTCAGCTGTTGATGACCGCCGGGTTGCCGTTCAGCATGCTGGCGTTCCATCGCTTCGCCGACCGCGTCTCGCCCGCGCGCGGCGCTGCGCTGGGCGTGGTCATGGCGGCGCAGGCGATCTGCTGCGGCTACTACGGCGTCTTCGTCATCCTGATGGTCGGCTATGCCTCGATCGTCGTCGCGGTCACGCGCCGGCAGTGGGGAAGCTCGCGCTACTGGCTCGGGCTCGGCGTCGGCGCCGTGGTCGCGATCGCGCTCGTCACGCCTGCGTTTCTGCCCTATGTGACGCTTCAGCGCGTGCAGGGATTTCACCGGGCGCTGGATGAAGCGCGGCTCTATTCGTCGAACTGGAGCGATTACTTCGCCAGCTCGTCGTACGCCCACGTCTGGATGCTGGCGTACTTGCCGAGGTGGATTGAGGTCGCGTTTCCGGGCTTCGTGGCGGCGCTGCTTGGACTGGCGGGGCCGTGGGTGGCGCGCCCGGGGGGCGACGTCCGGGGCGACGTCCGGCGTGCGGAGCTCGTGGCCATCTACGGAGGCCTGGCCTTCCTGGCATTCTGGGCGTCGTTCGGTCCGGCCGGCTTCCTCTACGCGGCGCTGTACAGGGCCGTGCCGCTGTTCGCGTGGCTCCGCGTCCCCGCGCGCTTCGGCCTGCTCGTCTCGTTCGGGCTGTCGGTGCTGGCCGGCGCGACGCTCGCGCAGATGCTTCGTGCCTGCACCCGCCCCGCGCTCGTCGCGTCCGCGGTGGCGCTGGTGGCCGCGGCCGAGCTCGTCGTCCCATCCAACATGCGTGAGGTGAACGGTTTCGAACCGGTCTATCGCACCCTGGCCACGCTCCCGCGGGCGCCGGTCATCGAGCTGCCGTTCTACTACATCGAGGGGATGTTTCCGCTTCACACGCGGTACATGCTGAGCTCGACGACGCACTGGATGCCGCTCGTCAATGGCTACAGCGACTACATTCCGCCCGACTTCGTGGCCAACGTCATGACCCTGGCGCCATTCCCGAGCCGGCCGGCGCTGAAGCTGCTCGAGCCGCTGAAAGTCCGTTACGCGGTGTTTCACATGTACGGCTACAACGAATCCAACCGCCAGGACGTGCTGACCAGGCTGAAAGAGCTCGAGCCGTACTTCCGTCCACTCTACATGGGGGAGGACACCAGGCTCTACGAGATCGTGGGGTTTCCACCGTAACCGTGATCGGCGCTAGGCTGAGGAAATGCGACCCCTTCGGTATTCCATCAACGCCACGACCAGGCCGATGCTCTCCTCTTTGGCAGGGTGACCCACGAAATGATGGAGGCAGCGTTTCGGCCACCGGCGCGGACGGGAGCGAGGCCTGACTGGATGGAACCCTTCGCCCGGACGATCGACGCGGCAAAGAAGTACGTCGTGTCGAGCACCCTGGACCGGGTCGATTGGAACGCGGAGCTCGTGCGCGGGGACCTGGGGAAGGCCGTTCAGCAGCTGAAGCGGGAGCCGGGTAAGGGACTGCTCGTGGGAGGCGTGAAGCTCCCGCCGGCGTTGGCGGAGCTGGGATTGATCGATGAGTGCGAGTTCGTGGTGCACCCCAGGCTGGCGGGCCACGGGCCGACGTTGTTCGCGGGGCTGTCGAAGCGCGTCGACTTGAAGCTCGTGAGCCGGCTGGAGTTCGGCTCGGGGGCGGTGGCGATGCGGTATGAGCCTAGAAGATAGCCATCGGGCTCAAATAACCAGATAACCAGATAATACGATTCTTCACCGGTCAGTGATGGCCGCGCGAGAACCACACGCCCGCGCCAGATAGCGACACGAGCATGCCTAGCACGGTTGCCATCAGCGACACGAGCAGCGCCGACTCCATCGAGAGCCCGACGCGCGTGAAGTAGAACGAGAACGTGGCCTCGCGGACCCCGAAGCCGTTCACCGAGACCGGAAGCATCTGCACGACGAACGACAGCGGGACGATGACCGCCAGGTCCCAGGGTGCCACCGGGACGTGCACAGCGTGCGCGACGGCAATGTAGAAAACGACGACGGTCGCTTGCACGAACACCGCGCCGCCGAAGCAGCGCGCCAGCGAGCTGGGGCGGCCCCGGAAGCGCGACAGCGCGGCGGTGACGCTGTCGATGCGGCCGCCGACCCATTCGGGATGAAACACCGTCAGCGGCTGCAGCAGGCGGCCGACGCCGCCAGGCGCCAGGACGGCCGGCGCGGTGACCATGGTCGCGCCGAGAAAGCCGGCCCAGAGCCACGACGGCCAGATGGGCGATGGCACGTGGCCCGCGATGCTGGCCACCATCGTCGCGCCCATCGCAGCAACCAGCACCAGGCCGATCAAGCCAATCACCCGATCCGTGAGGACGACCGTCGTCGCGATCGTTTTCGACCCGGCGGGCTTTGCGGTATCGCGGATCCGGATGACGTCGCCCCCGATGTTGCTCGGCAAGAAGTTGTTGAAGAACGCGGCGACGAGAAACGAGCCGAGGAGCGTGCGCCACGACAGATGAATCTCCTGCGCGTCCAGGAGCAGGCGCCATCGCCACACGCTCGCGAGCATGTTGATGAAGTAGATCCCGAGGGCAGCGAACAGCCAGGGGACCGATGCGCGTTTTGCGTTCGCCCACAAGCTCCCCGCGTCGATGCGCGAGAAGAGCAGCGCCAGCAGGGCGATGCTCACCGCGATCTTGACGGCCAGGAGCACGTAGCGACGCGCGGGATGTTGTCCAGCGGGTCCGGCAGGTTCGGCGGACGGCGTCGTCATCCATCAGGTTGGGGGACAGGCAACTGTACTACGGTTTCGTGCGAAAATCATGACCACGTGCGCATATTGATGATCGCGCCCGAGCCGTTCTTCGAGCCGCGCGGGACGCCGTTCAGCGAGTTCCACCGCATCCGCGCGCTCACCGCGCTCGGCCACGACGTGGATCTCGTCACCTATCCGTTCGGCCAGCCGGTGACGATGCCCGGGCTGCGCGTGTTCAGGAGCCTCAGGCCGCCATTCGTGCGGCACGTCGGGATCGGACCGTCGCTGGTCAAGATCCCGCTCGATGCGCTCCTCACGCTCACCGCGATCCGGACCGCGCTCAGCCACCGCTACGACGCCATCCACTCGCACGAGGAGGGCGGGCTGATCGGCGCCGCGCTCGCCGCGGTGATGCGCGTGCCGCACCTGTACGACATGCACTCGAGCCTCCCCCAGCAGTTGACGAACTTCGCGTTCAGCCAATCGCGGATCGTGCGCCGCGTGTTCCTCGGGATCGAGCGCTTCATGATCCGGCGCTCCCGCGTCGTGATTGTGATCTGCCCGGCGCTGCTGGACACCGTTCGCGAGATCGAACCGCTGGCGCATGCCATCCTCATCGAGAACGCACCCGGATCCGGAGAACAGCCAGCCACGCCGGAGCAGGCCGCACGTCTGCGCGAATCGCTGGGGATCGACCCTTCGACGCCGACGGTGCTTTACACTGGCACGTTCGAGGCGTATCAGGGCCTGGATCTGCTCTTTGACGCGATGGCCAGCGTCCGACAGCGGCGCGCGGATGCGCGGCTCGTGCTCGCGGGCGGAAGCACCGATCAGGTGGCACGCGCGCGGGCGCGCGCGCGCGACGCGGGCGTCGAGGACGTCACGATCTTCGCCGGAGAGCGGCCCGCGTCCGAGATCCCGATTTATCTGCTCGCCGGCGACGTCCTCGTCTCACCGCGGAGCCGTGGCACGAACACGCCCCTCAAGATCTATCAGTATCTGCGGTCTGGCCGTGTCATCGTCGCCACGCGGCTCCTCACGCATACCCAGGTGCTGAGCGACGAGACCGCGATCCTGACCGGTCCGACGCCGCGGGAATTCGCCGATGGGATTGTGGAGGCGCTCGCCGATCCCGCACGCGCCGAGGCGCTCGGCCGGCGCGCGCAGCAACTGGCTGAGACCAAGTACAGCTACGAGGCCTATCTCGACAAGACGCGGCAGGCCTGCGACGCGCTGCAGGCGGGGAAGCGAAACCCGGCGGTGGGGATCGAGGACGTCGCGTGAACGGCGCCCCGGCCCCCGACCACTACAGCTACCGCCACTACGCCGACCCCGCGACGGCGCGCACGTTCGACGATCGCCGCTTCGGCGGGCCGATAGGCGCATTGGTCGCCGCCACGCAGGCGCGGGTGCTCGCCAACTTCATTGGCCGCGTCCATCAGCGCGACATCCTGGACGTGGGGACTGGCACCGGCCGCGCCGCGCTCTTCCTGGCGAGCGGCGGCGCGCGGGTGACCGCAGTGGACGCCTCTGACGCGATGCTCGCCATCGCGCGACGGCGCGCGGCCGCCGACGGCGTGAGCATCACGTTCCAGCTCGGCGACGCCCACGCGCTCGACTTCGCCGATCGCAGCTTCGACGTTGCCGTGAGCCTGCGCGTGCTGATGCACACGCCGGAATGGCGACGCTGCATCAGCGAGCTCTGCCGCGTGGCGGAGCGGCTCGTCGTTGTTGACTACCCGTCGGCAACGAGCGTCGCGCTCATCGAGTCCATCGCGCGCCGCGCCGGGCACGCGCTCGGCGTCCGGACCGAGCCGTATCGCGTCTTCTCGCATCGCGCCATCGCGGAGGCGTTCGCCAGCTGCGGCTTCCGCGTCCGCTCCGTCCATCGACAGTTCGTGCTGCCGATCGCCGTTCACAAGGCCATCGGATCGCGGCGTTTTACCCTTGGCCTCGAAGGAGCGCTCGATCGCGCGGGGCTGTTGAAGCTCGCCGGTTCTCCCGTGTCGATCGTCGCGGAGCGGTGCGCGTCCTCGTAACCGGCGCGACCGGGTTCACCGGCGGCCACCTCGCCCGAACCCTGGTGCGCAGGAAGCACGACGTGCGAGCGCTCGTACGCAGCGCAGGCCCGGCCGCCGACGAGTTGACGCGCGCCGGCGTCTCGCTGATCGTCGGCGACCTGCGCAACGAGCAGGCCCTGAGCGACGCCGCGGCCGGCGTCGACGTCGTCTACCACATCGCGGCGGCGTACCGTGAAGCCGGCTTGCCGCGCGACGCCTACCGCGCGATCAACGCCACCGCCGTCGGCCATATCGTGGAGGCAGCGGCGCGCGGCGGCGCGCGGCGGGTCGTCCATTGCAGCACGGTCGGCGTGCACGGCGACGTCGAGCGCCCGCCGGCTGACGAGGACGCGCCGCTCAAGCCGGGTGACATCTACCAGGTCACCAAGCTCGAGGGCGAACGGATCGCCCGTGAAACGGGCAAGCGCTTCCGCATTGAGGTCACCATCGCCAGGCCGTCGGGCATCTACGGCCCCGGCGATCGCCGCCTCTTGAAGCTCTTTCGTGGCGTCGCGCGCCGCCGCTGGGTGACGCTCGGACGGGGTGAGATCTACTACCATCTCACCTACATCGATGACCTCGTGGACGGCTTTCTCCTGTGCGGCGAGCATCCGGCCGCGGCGAACCGGACATACATCCTCGCCGGAGGCGAGGTGACAACCCTGAATGCCCTCGTGAAGCTCGTGGCGGAGGCGTCGGAGGTGCCCGAGCCGAAGGTGCACTTGCCCGTGTGGCCCTTCTGGCTGGCCGGCGCCGTCTGCGAAGCCATCTGCGTCCCGTTCGGCGCCAGGCCGCCGCTGTACCGGCGCCGGGTTGACTTCTTTACCAAGAGCCGCGCGTTCGACGTCTCCCGTGCCCGCGGCGAAATCGGATTCAACCCGGGCGTCGGACTGCGCGACGGCATCCGCCGCACGCTCGAATGGTACCGGGCGTATGGCTGGATCTGACGGACACGGGCCCGAGCGCGTCCAGGACCAGCTGTTCGCACCGGACAAGTCGATCCGCGACAAGTACGCCGACCTGGTGGTGGGGCGCCCCGGTCTGGCCGCGCTCATCCGCTACGAGGCAGTCGTCATGCTGGCGCAGGCCCGGGCGGGCGCCGTCGGTCTTGCCCTGCGCAAGATACTGTATCCGGCGCTGCTCGGCTCCTGCGGCCGCAACGTCGTCTTCGGTCAGAACGTCGTGCTGCGCCATCCACACAAGATTCACATCGGCAGCAATGTCGTCATCGACGACAACTGCCTGCTCGACGCCAAGGGCCGCTCGAACCGGGGGATTCGGATTGACGACGGGGTGTTCGTCGGTCGTAATACCATCCTGTCCTGTAAAGACGGCGACATCGAGCTCGCCGCGGGCGCGAATATCGGCTTCAACTGCGAGGTGTTCTCGGCGAGCCGCGTTCGGATCGGCAGAAGCGTGCTGATGGCGGCCTATGCGTACGTCATCGGCGGAGACCACGATTTCTCGGACCCCACCGTGACGGTGCTGGCGCAGTCGCGCAGGTCGGCCGGCGTCGAGGTCGGCGACGGCGTCTGGATGGGCGCCGGCGCGAAAGTGCTCGACGGCGTACGGATAGGCGAGCACGCGGTTATCGGCGCCGGCGCGGTCGTGCGGGACGACGTCCCGGCCGCGGCCATCGCGGTCGGCATTCCTGCCAGGGTTGTAGGAAGCCGGGCCCGCGCCTGACGTATAGTTTTCAGATGGAAGCCATTCGCTACGAATCCCCCCGGTCGGTGGCTGACGCCGTCCGCTTCATGCAGGCCGACCCCGGCGCGCGCGTGCTCGCCGGCGGAACGGACCTGCTCGTGCAGTTTCGAACCGGCATGCGGCGACCGACCGCGTTCATCGACGTCAAACGCATTCCCGAGCTGGTGGGCATTGCGATCGATGCGTCGGGCCTGCGCGTGGGCGCCGCGACACCCGCAGCCACCATTTGCGAAGACCGCGAGCTCAGGCGGCTGTGGCCCGGGCTGGCCGAGGCGGTCCAGCTGATTGGCTCGACCCAGATTCAGGGCCGCGGATCGATCGGCGGCAACCTCTGCAACGCCTCGCCGGCGGCCGACACCACCTGCGCCCTCATCGTCAACCACGCACGCTGCGAGGTCGCTGGTCCCGGCGGCACGCGCATGGTTCCCGTGGAGCAGTTCTGCACGGCGCCCGGCCGCACGGTGCTCGAGCGCGGTGAATTCCTCGTGGCAATCCATCTTCCGCAGCCCGCCGAGCGGACCTCGGATGCATATTTGAGGTTGATACCCAGAACCGAGATGGATATTGCCGTAGCGGGCGCGGCGGTCAGCGTCAGCCTGGCGGCTGACGGCAGCTGCGTGGCCGCCCGCGTCGCGATCGGCGCCGTTGCCCCGACCGCGCGGCTCGTGCCCGCCGCAGGCGAGGCACTGGTCGGCTCGCGCCTCGACGAGGCGGCGCTCGCCAGGGCCGCGGCCGCCGCGAGCGCGGCCGCCCAACCGATCGATGACAAACGCGGAACCGTAGCGTACCGCCGGACGGTGGTCGGCGTGCTGACCAAGCGCGCCGCGGCGACGGCCGCAGCCCGCGCGAAGGGACACTGACGTGGCAAAGCTGCACATACGGACGACGATCAACGGTGAAGAGACCGAGTTTCTCTGCGATCCGCACGCGACGCTCTTGGCTGCGCTCAGGGACGAGATCGGGCTGACCGGCACGAAAGAAGGGTGCGCGACCGGTGATTGCGGCGCGTGTTCGGTGCTGATGGACGGACGGCTGGTTCCCTCGTGCCTCGTGCTCGCCCCCGAGATTCAGGACCGCTCCGTCACGACCATCGAGGGGCTGGCGAAGGACGACGCGCTGCACCCGCTCCAGCAGAAGTTCCTCGAACATGCGGCCCTGCAGTGCGGCATCTGCACGCCGGGGTTCATCATCGCGGCGAAGGCGCTGCTCGACCGCGAGCCGAACCCGACCGAACAGCAGGCCCGACTCTGGCTCGCCGGCAACCTGTGCCGGTGCACAGGCTACGACAAAATCATCCGCGCCGTGCTCGATGCGGCAGCGGACACGCAAAGGGTGCCCGTATGAGCGAACGAACATTCAAGTACGTCGGGACGCGGCCGATTCGCCACGACGGCGTGGACAAGGTGACGGGGCGCGCCGCATATGGAGCCGATTTCGCGTTGCCAGGGATGCTGCACGCCGTCGCCCTTCGGAGTCCGCACGCGCACGCGCGGATCGTGTCGATCGATACGCGGGACGCCGAAGCGGTTCCAGGCGTGAAGGCCGTCGTCACCGCGAAGGACGTGCCCGAAACGCGCGCGAAGCTGGCGATGGGCGAAGGCGCGATCGACCTGCGCGAAATCAGCGAGAACATGCTCGCGCGCACGAAGGTTCTCTACGACGGACATACGGTCGCCGCGGTGGCGGCGACCAGCCTCGACGCGGCTCGTGAAGGCGCGGCGCGCATCAAGGTCGTCTACGAGGTGCTCGAGCCGGTGATGAGCATCGAGGCGGCTTGCGCGCCGGGCGCACCGATTCTGCACGCCGACATGGTGACGAAAGGGCAGCACGGGGCGACGGCTCCGTCCAATGTCGCTGCGCGCATGGAGCTCAAGCGCGGCGATCTCGACAAGGGCTTCGCCTCCGCCGACGTCGTGGTCGAGCGCGAGTTCCGGACACCGACCGTCCATCAGGGCTACATCGAGCCGCACGCGTGCGTCGCGCGCTACGGTGAGGACGGCCGCGCCGTCGTATGGTGCTCCACGCAGGGACCCCACGCCGTCCGCGACCAGTGCGCCAGCATCCTTGGCATGGATCCCGCCAAAGTGAAGGTGATCCCCAGCGAGATTGGCGGCGGCTTTGGCGGCAAGATCGTCGTCTACCTCGAGCCGTTGGCGATGGTGTTGTCGAAGATGGCGCAGCGGCCGGTGAAGATGGTGATGGACAGGAACGAGGTGTTTCGCGCGACAGGGCCGACGTCAGGCACGAGGATCCGGATGAAGCTCGGCGCGAAGCGGGACGGCACCCTCGTGGCGGCGAGCGCGTCGCTGTACTACGAAGCCGGCGCGTTCCGCGGGTCGCCCGCCGGCGCAGGCATGATGTGCGCGTTCGCGCCGTACCGGATTCCCAACTTCTTCATCGAAGCGTTCGACGTCGTGGTGAACAAGCCGAAGGTGGCGGCCTACCGCGCACCCGGCTCGCCGATGGCCAGTTTCGCGATCGAATCGGTCCTCGACGAGGTGGCCCGGCAGCTCCGGCTGGATCCGATCGACGTGCGGATCACGAACGCCGCGGTCGAGGGGGACGCGGCGCCCTATGGACCGCCATTCGGGCCGATCGGGCTGAAGCCATTGCTCGAAGCTGCCCGCCGCCATCCGCACTGGACGGCGCCCCTCGGTCCGAATCAGGGCCGGGGCGTCGCCTGCGGTTTCTGGTTCAACGGCGGCATGAACTCCAGCGCGACGGTCAGCCTGAACATGGATGGCAGCGCCTCGATCGTCACCGGCAATCCGGACATTGGCGGCACCCGCGCGGCGCAGGCCTTGATGGTGTCCGAGGAGCTCGGAATTCCCGTCGAGCGCGTGCGGCCCATGGTGGGGGACACGGACTCCGCCGGGTTCACCGACGTCACCGGCGGCAGCCGTGTCTGCTATGCCACCGGCATGGCGGTCATACGAGCGGCCCAGGATGTCAGGGAGCAGCTTCGCGCCCGCGCGGCGCAGATCTGGAAGGTGGACGTCGCCGGCGTTTCGTGGGACGACGGTCGCGCCATTCCGCCGCCTGGAGCGGAGAAAGGCGATCCGCTGACGCCGCTGACGCCGCTGACGATCGACGAGCTCGCGGCCAAGATGTCACATACGGGCGGGCCCATCATCGGCCGGGCGTCGCTCTACGCGCCGATGGCCGGCCCCGGGTTTGGCGCTCACATCTGCGACCTCGAGGTGGATCCTGAAACCGGGCGAAGCACCGTCGTCCGCTACACCGCGTTCCAGGATGTGGGAAAAGCCGTGCATCCGAGCTACGTCGAAGGGCAGGTGCAGGGCGGCGCCGCGCAGGGCATCGGATGGGCGCTGAACGAGGAATATGTCTACAACAGCAGCGGCGTCATGGAAAACGCGGGATTCCTCGACTATCGAATGCCCGTGGCGTCCGACCTGCCGATGATCGAGACGGTCATCATGGAGGTCGCGAACCCGCTGCACCCCTACGGCGTCCGCGGCGTCGGCGAAGTGCCGATTGTTCCGCCGCTCGGCGCCGTCGCGAATGCCATGCGGGATGCAACCGGCGTGCGATTCACGGAGCTGCCGTTGTCGCCGCCACGTGTGCTCGAGGCGCTGTCGGAAGAGCGGGAGCTCGTGACGGCCTCCTCACGGGTGGTCTGACGGTTGCCGACGGCTCGCGGAGCGGGGCGTTGGGGCCCCCGCGAAGCCCACCGGGGGACACGGGCCCCCGGAGTAGATGATGACGTCCATGGCGATCGTGCACCTGCCGAGCGGCCTGACGCAGTTCACCGGAGGGCTCTCCGCCGTCGAGGTGCACGCATCGCGTGTGAGCGATGCCCTCGCGATGCTCGCGGCGCGGTTCCCCGATTTGGCGCCGCACCTCGACGAGATGGCCGTTGCGGTCGATGGTGAGATCTACCAGCAGCCCGGGTACCAACCGCTCGACCCGGCGAGCGAAGTACACTTGGTGCCTCGCGTTGCGGGTGGATCGGAGTAGCGAGCTGAAGACGCTGATGGGGGCTCCAGCCCCATTCCGCCTCAAAGGAGACTGGCGACGAGGGATGGGATCAGCATAGTGCCGTACAAAACCGAACTCGAGTCCCGCCTGGCCAAGAAGGCCACCAGGGCGATCGTTGACTTCGACATGATCGAGGACGGCGATCGCATCATGGTCGGGCTCTCCGGCGGAAAGGACAGCTGGGCGCTCCTGCAGATACTGGACGTGCTGCGCCAGAGGGCGCCCGTGCGGTTCTCACTCGTCGCCGTCAACGTCGATTCCGGCTACAAGGAATACAAACACGCGCTCATTGCCAGCACGTGTGAGGCACACGGGTGGGAGTGCCGGATCGAGCACACCGGCATCGGCGAGCTCATCGAGGACATTCTCGACGACGGCGCCACGCCGTGCTCGCTGTGTGCGCGCCTCCGTCGCGGCGTTCTGTACCGGATTGCCAAAGAGACCGGCGCAACGAAGATCGCGCTGGGGCATCACGCGGATGACTTCATCGAAACGCTGCTCCTGAATCTCTTCTTCGCCGGGGCCCTCAAGGCCATGCCGGCCAAGCTGGTCTCCGACGACGGCGCGCACGTCGTGATACGGCCGCTCGTGTACGTTGGGGAAGACGAGGCGCGCGCCTACACGAAGGAATGCGAGCTGCCTGTCGTTGGTTGCTGCTGTCCTGCCTGCGGCGATCTGGGTCTGCAGCGCCAGCGCGCCAAGCGGCTCCTGATGGAGATGGAGCGCGAGCACCCTGGTGTGAAGCAGTCGATGCTCAAGGCGCTCGGCAATGTCGCGCCGCGCCACCTGCTGGACACACGCCTCAACCCGCCGGCCGAGCTTCGTGCCCGGGCGCCGCTACCCGACGGGCCCGGCCGTGGCACGGGCGTTGCCGGCGCGGAATACGCGTCGTAGTTGCCGGGAGTGCGGGCAGTCGTCCAGCGCGTATCGTCAGCCAGCGTCGTCGTGGACCGTGCTTCGGCCTCCATCGAGCGCGGGCTTGTGGTTTTCGTTGGCGTCGAGCGCGGCGATGGCCCGGACGATGCCGCCTACATCGCTCGAAAGATCAGGGAGCTGAGGGTGTTTGACGCCGGCGGCCAGAGCTTCGGCCAGTCGGTGCAGGACATCGGTGGGCAGGTCCTCGTGGTCTCGCAGTTCACGCTCGCCGCGGACTGCCGCAAAGGCCGGCGTCCCTCGTTCGACGCCGCCGCGCCGCCTGACGCCGCACGCCCGTTGTACGAATCGGTGGTAGCGGAGCTTCGAAGCGCGGGGATCCGGCTCGAGACCGGACAGTTTCAAGCAATGATGCAGGTGTCTCTCGTCAACGAGGGTCCGGTCACGCTGCTCCTCGACAGCCGCAAGCAATTCTGACGGGGGCCAGGAGTTTCGAGGGGCGAGGCAACTGCACGCGGCCACGAGTCTTCAGCCGGTTTGTGCGATGGGTTGATGAACTCAAGACGCACAACTCATGACTGACGGCGATCGCAAGGAGATCGCGCCCGGGTTACCATTGAACGAAATGGTGCTCTGAGTGATGACCCGATCAGTTGTCGCGCGCCCTGTAATCACCGTCCTCACCGTCCTCATCGTCCTCATCGTGGTCTGTGCGCTGCCCGACGTGGCGCAAGCTCAACAGCGACCCCTCGTGACAGAAGATCCTGAGCCCATCGGTGCCGGACGCGTCCTGATCGAAGGCGGCATCGACGCCGGCCACGATCAGCAGTATCCCGTCTCGGGTCTCAAGGGAAACCTCGTCCGCTTCCCGACGATCGGCGTCAGCGTAGGGCTGAGCTCCATCGCGGAGTTCCAGATCGATGGCGGCTTCTACGATCACCTGGCCATCAGCGGGCGCGGCGTGGCGCCGTTATCCACGGCGCTGACCGTGACCGGCGACAGCACACACGATATCGAAGACACCGTGATCGCGACCAAGATCCGCATCCTGACAGAAACGCCGGGCCGGCCGGCGTTCGGCCTGAGGTTCGCGACGAAGCTGCCCAACGCTTCGAACGAGACCGGCCTGGGGCTGGGCACGACCGACTTCTTCGCCACAGTGCTCGCGGGCAAGACCGTTCAGTCGGTCCGGTTCGTGGCCAACCTCGGCGTCGGAATCCTTCCCGACCCGACGAGCTCCAACCGCCAGAACGACGTCATCATGTATGGGCTCTCGTTCGCGCGCGCGCTGACGCAGCAGGTCGAGCTCGTTGGCGAGATCAACGGCCGCGGGTCGGTCCGGAGCGGCGATCCGTTTCCGGGCACCGAAAGCCGATCGTTACTGAAGCTGGGCAGCCGCTATACACACGGCATGCTGCGCCTGGATGGCGGCATTTTCCTCGGTCTGACGACGTTCGATCCGACGATCGGCGCGACCCTCGGCTTCACCTACGTGTTCGACGCCTTCAAGGTGCCGTAGAACGCCTTCACGGCTGCCACTTCCGAGCGCCGGCGCTCATCCGACCACGCGCGCTCCTCTCCCACGAGCCCCGCGGCCTTCTCGATCGCGTCGTCCCCGGGATGCCCGAGCGCGCCGACCGGTGTGCGGCGAATCATGGCGTCGGCGAGCGTGACCGCCATTTCGGATCGCGCGGCGTGCACCAGCTCCGCGCCAATGACGGGGAGCCCTTTGGCGACGCGCTTCCGCAACGCAGGCCGCCCGTCGGCGATGGCCAGCACGTCGCGGAACCGCGACCCGTAAGCTGCGATGAGATGGGGCATCGTATCGGTCGGCAGCCCTTCGTCGTGTTCGCGGCGCCCCTCAGCAATGGCCAGGCCCACATCGCGCACGTTCCCGCCGGACAAGATCGTGTCGCCGGTCCGGCACTCGACCGGCGGGCGCTGCAGCTTCTTCAGGAGCAGGTCCGTCACGCGCTGCGCGACCGCCCGCGCCGTCGTGTACTTCGCGCCCGCAACGGTCACCAGGCCACTGACACCCTCGGCGTCGTGGTCCCGGATCTGATCGTGTCCCTCGAGCGCGACTTTGCCGTGATGCGCTGTTGCGGGGACGCTGCCGTGGTGAACCAGCGTGATGTCGGCGAGCGACAGATCCAGCGATGGAAACGCCTGGTTCAACTCGGCGACGAACGCCGCGACATCGTGCTCCGCGACGGTCGTATCCGCCGGGTCGCAGAGGACGCCCGCCTCCCAGGTGCCGAATAGCGCCCGCTCGTGCCACGGCACCATGAACAGGTTGCGGCCCGAGGCCGATCGCCCGCCGAGCGCCTCGTCTCCCGCATCCCGCCGCGTGACGAGGTTCATGACCTTGACCATCGGGACACGCGCAGACAGGCCGACGGAGGAGAGCACGCGGTCGATGGCGGAGCCGGCGGCATTCACCGTCACGTGGGCGCTGACCCGTACCGTTCGTCCGTCGACCACATCCCGCGCGCGCATGCCCACGATGCGCGCCCCGTCCTTGAGCGGCTCGATCGCCTCCATGTGGTTCACGAGCACGGCGCCGTTCGCGTCGGCGGCCTGCGCCCACGAAAACGTGAGGCGATCGGGCTCGACCATCACGTAGTCGTGCCAGACGGCGGCACCGGTCAGACCCTGCCGCTTGAGGCCGGGAAACCGCTGGATGGCCGAGCCGCGCGCGTACACGCGCCCGCCCGGTAGCCGGAGCGGGCCCGGCACGCCACGGTTTCTCCCAGCGGACACGAGGCGGTCGACCGCGAACCCCAGGCGCATCGCGACCTTGCCGCGTGTCAACGAGCGGTAGAGCGGCAACGCAAAAGGCAGCGGTCTGACGGTGTGCGGAGCAATGCGCGCGATTGTGCGCCGCTCGATGGTCGACTCGCGGGCCCGGCCGAGGTCCAGCGACTGCAAGTACCGAAGCCCACCGTGGATGGTCCGCAAGTGGTTGAACGAGGCGCCGCTCCCGAAGTCGTCCCGCTCGAGGAGCGCGACCGACAGCCCGCGCTGCGCCGCGTCGTTGGCGATCGTCAGCCCGTAGATCCCGCCGCCGACGACGAGCACATCGAAGGTGCGGTCGGTCAGGCGATCGACGTCTCGAATCATGAGCGGAACATCCTACTGCTATAGTGTCTGCCGTGGCGACGACGGCGGAGGTCCGGGCGTACTGGGACCATCACATCCACGATCTGGAGATCACGAGCCATCCGGTCGGATCGAGAGGCTTCTTCGACGATCTCGACCGCTATCACTTCGAAAAGCTCCATCATCTGCTTCGGCTCGTCGACTTTGACGGCTGGCGGGGCCGAATGGTTCTCGAGGTCGGATGTGGCGCAGGCGTCGATCTGGCGCGCTTCGCCCGCGGCGGCGCCATCGTGACGGGCGTGGATCTTGCCCCGTCAGCGATCGAGCTGGCGCGTGCCAATTTCGAACAACAGGGGCTCGCCGGCCACTTCGAGGTCGCCGACGGCGAGCATCTGCCGTTTCCGGCGGGATCGTTCGACCTGGTCTACGCGCATGGTGTCGTGCAGTACACCGCGACCCCGCAGGCGCTCATCGACGAATGCCGTCGCGTGTTGAGGCCGGGCAGCCAGGCGGTGTTCCAGGTCTACAACCGCATCTCGTGGCTGAACGCGCTCGGCGCGCTCATGAAGGTCGGCCTCGAGCACGACGACGCCCCGGTGCTCCGGAAGTTCAGCATCGGCGAGTTTCGGCAGCTCGTCACCGGCTTCAGCGCCGTGCGCATCGTGCCCGAGCGTTTCCCCGTGAAGTCGCGTCTGCACGGCGGCTGGAAGGGCATGCTGTTCAACACGTTCTTCGTCGGCGCGTTCAACGCTTTGCCGCGCTCGGTGGTGCGCCGGTTCGGCTGGCACCTGCTGGCGTTCTGCACCAAGTGATCGCATTTACCAAGGCGCACGCGTACGGCAACGATTTCCTCTATGTTGAGGCGGAACAGGCGCGCGCGTACGCGACCGACCGGCTGGCGCGCGACATGTGCGACCGCCACACGGGCATCGGCGCCGATGGCCTGATCGTTTACGAGCGGACCGGGGAAGGCGCGTCCATGCTCCTGCGCAACGCTGACGGCAGCCGCTCCGAGGTCTCGGGGAACGGCGTTCGGGGCCTGGCGGCCATTCTGCTGCGCGATCAGGCGAGTCCGTCCGCGCGCGTCGTGATTCGGACGGACGCGGGGCCGAAGACGGTGACGCGAACGGACCGCGACGGCTCACGTCAGACCTTCGTCGCGGCGATGGGTCTGCCGCGCGGCCTGCGGCGGGTGCCGGCCGTCGTTGACGCCGAGCCGCTCCATCTCGCCGTCATGGATTTCGGAAACCCGCAGTGCGTCGTGCTCGGGGATCTTCCCGACGACGGGCGATTCCATCGCCTCGGGCCAGCGTTGGAGCATCACGAGATTTTCCCGGCCCGGACCAACGTCGAGTTCGCGAAGGTCGAGCAACCGGATTCGGTCCGCATCCTGATCTGGGAGCGCGGGGTCGGTCCCACGCTCTCGTCGGGGACCGGGTCGTGCGCCGCGCTCATCGCAGCCGCGGCGTTCGGGGGCGCGGGACGCGATGCCCAGGTCATCGCCCCGGGCGGGGCGCAGCGCGTCGAGTGGCGCGAGGACAGCGTGTATCTGACCGGCTGGGCCGAGATTGTCTTCGACGGCACCTGGTAAGGAGGGTCTCCGACTGGCCCAGTTGGCCCCGTTGGCACCGCTCACCGGGGCCTGCCCCTTGGGAGAATCCGCGTACTGATCCCCTCCACCGGCGATCAGAAAATTCAGAGCGTTCGCGTCGGTTTCATCGCCGGCGGCGGGACGATGGCGGCGCGGCGGCTTCGAGATCGCGCGCAACCCCTTGCAGGCGTGATGTTGCGTCCTTCGCGGTCTCGATGGCCGCCAGGAAGTCGCCGCGCTCGCGGGCCGCGCGCGCTTCTTGCACCGCCGGCTCGACGGCGCTTATCGTGGTGCGCGCCGTTGCGAGTGTTCGTGCGGCGGCCCGCGCGTTTTCCGCGATCTTCAACCGGCTGCGCGCTTCGGTCATGCTTTGCATCATCGCCGCGACCGCGCGGTCGGCGTCGCCGCGCGCAGCGACCTTGCGGTCGGCGGCCAGCTTGACTGCGTCTTGCGCCTTTTCGCGTGCGTCGAGCGCGTGGTTGAGCGCGAGACGATAGTCGCGCTGGCCGACGGCGTCGTGCGCCTGCTTCAACGCCTCCTGCGCGGCGTTGAACTCGTCGGGGGAATAGCGATCGGCGCCCGCAGCCTTGGCCGCGTCGATGGCCGTTTGCGCTTGCTGAATCTCTCTGTCGGGCGGATCAGCACAGGCCGCGGTCAGCGTCGCCACGAAGGCGAGCGACAGCACGAGACGGCGCGACGGCATCCGTTCAAGTATACGTGCGGCTGTAGTACGATGAAAGAACTGTCGCTCGACGATCGGCCGCGGGAGAAGCTGCTTCGTCACGGCGTCGCGGCGTTGGGCGACAACGAGCTGATCGCGTTGGTCATCGGACACGGATCGCGCTCCGCGGGCGCGCTCAGCATCGCCAACCACTTGCTCGCCACGCACGGCGGCCTGCACGGTCTCGTCCGATCGCCGCCCGACGAGTTGTCGCGGGTCGCCGGGATCGGCAGGGCCAGGGCCGCACAAATCGTTGCGGCCCTCGAGCTCGGCCGGCGAACGCTGGTGCGGGGCGGACAGGCGCGCCAACGGCTGCGGAACGCGCACGAAGCGGCCATGTACCTGCTGCCGCGATTCGGAGCGCGCCCGGTAGAGCAGTTCGGCGTGGTCTTGCTCGACTCGAAGCACCGCGTGATGCGGTCCACGGTGCTGGTCAGCGGCACGCTGAATTCGTCAATCGTCGAGCCGCGCGATGTGTTCCGCGAGGCGGCGCTCGGCGGCGCAGCGGCCATCGTCGTGTTCCACAACCACCCCTCCGGCGATCCCACACCGAGCCCCGAGGACGTGGAGTTGACGCGGCGTCTGGCAGCCGCGGGTGTGTTGATGGGCGTCGACCTGGTCGATCACATCGTCCTTGGCGACGCGCGGTACTGCAGTCTCAAGGAGTTGGGTCAGTTGTGAGCCGAGTGCTGTACTTCGATTGCTTCTCGGGCCTGTCGGGCGACATGGCGCTGGGCGCCCTCCTCGATGCCGGGCTTCCGCTTGCCGACCTCCGTCAAGCGCTTGGCAGCCTGGCGCTCGGCGACGCGCACGTGCGCGCGAGGAAGGTGCTGCGCGCGGGCATCTCGGCCACGCAGTTCACCGTTCATGAGCTCGCGCACGGCCACGAGCACGGTCATGATTCTGTCCAGCACGGTCAGGATCCAACCCAGCACGGTCAGGATCCAACCCAGCACGGTCAAAGTCCAACCCAGCACGGCCAGAATCCAGCCCAGCACGGCCGGCATCCAGCCGAGCGCGGTCAGATTGCCGTTCACCACCGTCATGATCCGCACCGAAGCTTGCCCGAGATTTTTCAGCTGATCGATCGAGCGATGCTGTCGGCCCCGGCTCGCGACCGCGCCAAGGCGATGTTCGAGCGGCTGGCTGCCGCAGAAGCCACAATCCATCAGATGCCGGTGGATCAGGTTCACCTGCACGAGGTCGGCGCCATTGACTCGATCATCGATATCGTCGGCACCGCGTTCGCGATGGAATGGGTCGGTGCGGAGCGGATTGTGTGCTCGCCGCTGAACGTCGGCGGCGGGATGGTGCGGACGGCCCACGGGCTGTTGCCCGTGCCAGCGCCTGCCACGCTGGCGCTGCTTGCCGACGCGCCCGTATACGGCGGCGGGGTCCAGAAAGAGCTGGTGACGCCGACCGGCGCCCTTATCGCGACGACCTATGCGTCGTCGTTCGGGCCGATCCCGGCGATGACAATCGAGCGGGTGGGATATGGCGCGGGCGAGCGAGACGATGTCTTCACACCGAATGTATTGCGCGTGCTCGTCGGCGAGGAGTCGGGCATCGAGGCCCGCCCTGAGGCCGTCTCCGGCCCGAACGAGCGGGTTACGATCGTCGAGTGCGAAATCGACGACATGAACCCGCAGATCTTCGGCGTGGCCATGGAGAAACTCTACGCGGCCGGCGCACTGGAAGTATTCTACATACCAGTTCAGATGAAGAAAAACCGACCGGGCACTCTGCTGACAGTGATTGTCCCGCCGGACAGGCGGGCGGCGATCGCCGACGTGATCTTCCGCGAGACAACGACGATCGGGCTCAGGCACCATGACGTGCAGCGCGAGTGCCTCGCGCGCGAGTGTGTGAGCGTCGACACCCCGCTCGGGGCGATCCGCTTCAAGATCTCACGGCGCGACGGCCGCGTCGTAACCGCTACGCCGGAGTTCGACGATTGTGCCCGCATCGCGGCGGCCAGGCAACTGTCCGTCAGGGACGTCCAGCGAATCGCCATTCAATCCTACATACCGTGAAGCGCTTCTTCCTGACGACCGCCATCGACTACGTCAACAGCCCGCCGCACCTGGGCACGGCCTACGAAAAGGTCTGCGCGGACGTCATCGCCCGCTACAAGCGGCTCGCGGGCTTCGACACGCGCTTCCTCATGGGGAACGACGAGCACTCGCAGAACGTGTTCAAGAAGGCGGCGGAGGAGGGCCTTTCGCCCCTCGCGTACTGCGACCGGATGGAGGACACCTTCCGCCGCGCCTGGCGCCGCCTCGACATCTCCTTCGACGACTTCATCCGGACGACCGAGCCGCGGCATCGCGTCGGGGTCACCGAGATAGCGCGTCGCCTCTACGCGGGTGGCGACATCTACGAAGGTGTCTACGAAGGCTGGTACTGCGTCAGCTGCGAGGAGTTCAAGCAGGAGAAGGACCTCGTCGATGGACGTTGTCCGTTGCATCCGACGCTCACGCCGGAGTGGCTCCGCGAGAAGAACTACTTCTTCCGGCTCTCCAGGTATCAGCAGCCGCTCCTCGAACACTTCGCCGCTCACCCCGAGTTCCTGCAACCCGACGCGCGGCGCAACGAGATCCTCCGTCTCATCGAGAGCGGGCTCGTGGACATCTCGGTCAGCCGGGCAGGGCAGTCCTGGGGCATTCCGCTGCCGTTCGATCCAACGAGCGTCGTCTACGTCTGGTTCGATGCGCTCATCAACTACGCGTCCGCAGTGGGCCTCGGCTCGTCCGACGACGAAGGGCGCCGGCTGTTCGAGACGTGGTGGCCCGCCGATCTGCACGTGATCGGCAAGGACATCACGAGGTTCCACGCGGTCATCTGGCCGGCCATGCTGATGGCGGCCGGGCTCCCGGTGCCGCGTCAGGTCTTCGGGCACGGCTTCATGACCATCGGCGGCCAGCGTATGAGCAAGACGCTCGGTACGATCATTGACCCGGTCGTCGCCGCCGAGCGGGTTGCTGCCGGCAGTCCCGACCCGTTGCGCCTGTATCTCGTGAAGGAGATTCCGTTTGGCGGGGACGGGGACTTCTCGTTCGAGCGCCTCGAAGAGCGCTACAACGCCGACCTGGCGAACAACCTGGGCAATCTTGTCAGCCGCGTGACCGCGATGGCGGGCCGCTATCGGCAGGGCGTCCTGCGCCCGGCCGAAGGGCCGGGAAGCAACGACCAGCTGGCGAGGCTGGGCGAGCAGGCCGTCAACGACTACCGGAAGGCGATGGACGCCTTCGCCCTTCACGACGGTGTGGCAGCGGCGTTTCGGTTGATCGACGGCACCAACGAGTTCATCGCGGCCACGACGCCGTGGAGCATGGCCAAGGATCCCGCCCAGGCGGACCGGCTGACGCAGGTCCTGTTCGACGCCGCCGAAGCGATTCGGCTCGCGGCGGTGATGCTCGAGCCGATCATGCCGGCGTCGAGCCACGAGATCCTGCGGCGCGTGGGCGTGCCCGCCACGGGGAGCGCTGGGGCGAGACCCGACGCGTTGCAGCTCGATCGCGATGGCCGCTGGCGAAGTGACGGGGAGCGCAGGCTGCTCCAGGAGGGCGCGCTCTGGCCCCGCATAGAAGCGGACCGGGGGGTAGGGGCCCCCGGAGTGAACGCGGAGCGGGGCGGTGGGGCCCCCGCGCAGCCAGACCGGGGGGCAGGGGCCCCCGGAGTGAACAA
>DASZFS010000149.1:0-2389 GCA_035939575.1 Vicinamibacterales bacterium
CCGTGTAGCAGGCCATCACGAGCAGGGTCGTGATGGCCGCAACACGCACCACATGACGCCGATGCGCTCGCGCCATATTCATCCTTCACTCATCCGATATCCCAAGCCACGCACGGTCTCGATCTGCGCGCCGCTTCCCGAGAGTTTGCTGCGCACCCGCCCGATGTGGACATCGATCGTGTTCGAACCGACGGCGTCCGCCTCGTCGTTCCACACCTGCAGCGCGATCATGCGGCGCGTCACGACCGCGGGAGATCGCCGAAGTAACAGTTCGACCAAGGAAGTCTCGATCGCTGTCGTTGCGATGGAACCACCCGACACCGAGACCACCCGGGTCGCCGGATCGAAGCTCAGATCAGCACACTGCAGAACGGGTTGCACCGTCAGGGGTGGCCGTCGCTGGAGCGCACGGATCCGCGCGAAGAGTTCGGAGATTTCGAACGGCTTTACGAGGTAGTCGTCTGCGCCCCTGTCCAATCCGGTGACGCGGTCAGACGCGGTATCCCGCGCGGTCAGCATCAGTATCGGCGTGCGATCGCCCGCGCGCCGCAATTGCTCGATAACCTCGACGCCGGTGTGTTCGGGCATGCGCCAGTCGAGGACCGCCACGTCGTACTCGTAGGCGCGCAAATGTCGCAGTGCCGCTGAGCCGTCCCCGACCGAGTCCACGACATACCCGTTCTCGCGCAGGCCCCTTTCGAGCACCGAGCGCAGCGCGTTGTCGTCTTCAGCGACGAGGACTCTCACGGCGCGTTCAAATTTCTGAGCGACATGCACTCAGGCTACGAGATGCAGGTCGTTGATCAATATCGGGAACTGTCATTCTCGCGTCAGGTTCTCTTCGTAACGTCGAGTAGAGCCGATGTGCCCCTCGCCCTCCCGCGTCCAGGGATCCCGTCATCCCTCGTCCGTAAGCCGCCTTCGACGTCCACACGCAGCGCGAGCCCGCGAGCGAGCGCAGGCTCGCATCCGGTTCCTCACTGGCGCGATCGTGCTGGGGGCCAGCGGTGCCACTTCCTGGATCGGCGTGCTGGTCGCATCGGAGCATCCCGGCGCAGCAGCGCCTGCTCCGCCACCGCAGCCGAGCACGCCGGGATCAACGGTGTTGCCTACGACGCCCACTACCTCTGCGTCTCCAACCACGACGCCTGGTACTTCGGCAACGACGACCACGACGACGGTTCCGCCCACGACGACCACGACGAGGCCCGTTGTCACTTCGGGCGGGTCCTCGCGCCGCTAGGAAGCCCATCCAGCGGATTTCCGCCTTGAGGCGAATGGATTTCAGCCTTGAGACGCATCAATTTGGCTTGCGCCCTGCTGTCCTGGCGCCAAAGATGACCGCCGAACCAATGGCGGAAAAAGGTAGGCCGTGACTCACTTTCTCGTCTCAGCAGGGTATGCGGCAGTTTTCGTGCTGAGCTTCATCTCGTCCATGGGGCTACCGGTTGGCTCCGAGTTGGCCATCGTCGGTGGTGGCGCGCTGGCGACCGGCAAGGTGACCGGCCAAGGCGAGCCGTTGAACCTGGCTGTCGTCATCATCCTCGCCACGCTCGGTGAAGTGCTCGGATCGGCGGCCGGCTACGCCATCGGTCGGTACGGCGGCCGGCCACTCGTTGACCGAGTGGGCAAGTACGTGCTCTTGACCCATAAGGACCTGGACCGCGCTGAGGCGTGGTTCGCCCGGCGCGGAGAGCCGGTCGTGTTCTTCGGCCGGTTCATCCCGCTCTTGCGGTCCTTCGTGTCGTTCGCCGCAGGGCTGGGGGAAATGGCAATCGGCAAATTCCTGCTGTTCACGGTGATCGCCTGCGCCATCTGGTGCAGCGCGCTCGCCTCGATCGGCTACGGCCTCGCTGGCACGTACGACCAAGTGGTCAAAGGTTTCAGCTACGCCGGTTACGTCCTGGTTGCGCTGGCGGTGGTTGCCGTCGCTGTCGTCTTTTGGCACCGGTACCGGAGTTACAAGGCCGAACAGGTTCAGGGGCGGCACGAGCGCCAGGCTTGAGCGGTTCGACCCACGATCGCAGTCGCAACCTGATTGCGACCGAGCGCCCACAATCGCTGGTCAGCGCGGACACAAAAAGAACAACTGGCCCAAATTAGGGCCAAATTGCCTATAAAGACTGCCAAAAGGCGTTGAAGTCCCATAACCCCGGTGTTACCTTCCGAGGCGGAGGAAGTTGGGGGGAGGGGGAAGCATGGCGATGTTGCGTCGTGCCCGTCACGCGATGGGTCGTCGTTGTGTCCGGTTGGGTGGATTCGTTCTCGCTGGCGTAGCCGCGCTGAGCACTTCGGTCGTAGCGCTGCCGGCTCCGGCGCAGGCTGGCCTGTTTGGCGGGAGCTCGGCGGAGTACATCGTGTCGGCACCGTCCGGCACGCTCGGGACGGT
>DASZFS010000150.1:0-4816 GCA_035939575.1 Vicinamibacterales bacterium
GGTGAGGTCGTTCGCCGGATGGCTGCGCCGACCGACAGCAGCACGATCGTCGGGATCCACCAATGGACGAACGTGAACCTCACGTGCCGCAGGCTGTTCATGACGCTAGGACCGTGAGGCGGTCCAGGGGGAGGAGACAGAACACCGACACCAAATGAAAAATCGGGAACCATCTTGATCGGCGCGAAACCCGCGGTCGCCAGCAGCAGGCTCGTGTAGACAGCGAGAATCCACGCGGTGAGAGGGATGCTTACGCTCAGCACGGCCATCATCTCCTGGCCTCGAACGGCCCGCGCGATCGTCCACCCCACTACGACCGGCACGACATAGCGTCCGACGGCGTCGATGGCCTGCCAAAAGGGGACCGCACTCAGGAGGTAGTACACATGCGTGTGCGCGACCACGGCCTGCGCTGACACCTGGAGGGCGCGCTCGACGATCGCGTACACGAGGAAGCCGCCGATCGCGACTGCGGCGGTCTCCGTGGGCGCCTGTCGAAGTTGGCCTCGCAGGAGGTGCCCAATGGTCCGCACGCTCTGCCGCCAATACCATCGGCGCGCCTGAGCCGTCCCCGATCGCGAAACCATGCTTGAAAACTCTTCGAGCAGATCACCCAGAATCGTCGCGGTCTGTTCCGGGGCGGCGACGAGGGTCACGAGCCACACGGCGATCGGCGGCGGCGCTGCGTTATGCCGTGTCATGCAAGACTCCTCACAAGTTCGAGACCCACCGACATGCTCCGCAACGCCTCATGCGTCGAGTTCACCGCTTGAATGCCTTTGGCCGTCACACGGAAGAATCGTTTGGCGCGCCCGCCACGCTCGGTGGTGGGTTCGCCCATCCGGGATCTCACGTACCCCTTCGCCTCGAGCCGATCGAGTGTGGTGTAGATGGCACCGACTGAGACATCGCGACCAGTCCGGGCGGAAATCTCCTGCCGGACGGTGACCCCGTACGCGCGGTCGTCGAGCCTCAACAGCGAGAGCAGCACGAGGTGTTCAAATTCGCCCAGATAATCGCCCTTGGCCATAACTACTACATTCTAGAATAAACAGCAGCCAAAGTCACCCCATATCCCAGCGGGCTTTGTGTTTGAGGACTCGCCCAGCCGCCCGCGTGACGTCGCCACGTACTTCAGCGAGGTGGCAACCTTCACAACAACTGGTTATCGAAACAGCCAGGCCCGACGACGCCGAAAACTGACGAGCACCGTTGACGGCTGCCAGGGGCGCAGGGAGAGCACGAGTTCCATGAGCCGGTCGCCTTTTGTGGTGCTAGACAATGTGGACCCAGTGCCAGCAAGCCGACGCATGGCTACGCAAGGACGGGAACTACGCTACCCTTTTGTCGGCTCTGAGACATTTGGGCGGCGATCCACAACCAATGTATTCAGACATCGAGTGCCGGTTGTCAGACCTACGCGGCCAAAGTGATCCGACCCGAGGCCAACCACACGGGACACTTTCATTGGAGAATACGTCAATGAGCGCTCCCCGCTCACAAAAGAACCCGCGTTTGTTCATCATCCTACTGACGTCGATCGTCTCGCTCGAACCAATTCGGGCCAACACGGGCCGACCGATGCTCGCGCCGATAGATCAGGCTTCCCTCGAGCCAGAGCTGATCGCCGCCAGGACGAGTCTACTTAACTCACTCCGAATACCAGACGTCGATCAAGTCATGAGGTTCATAGCAGACGATGTCCAGTTCGACGGGCTCGAGGGTCCAAACAAGCCACGCATTCAGCGCGGTCTTCGAGGTCGCTTCGGCGAGAGAAATCTCGCGGAGCATCTTATCCGCGCGTTGACGTTGGGTGGTACCTTCACGACGACGCGGGGAAGTCGGCGGGGCGCGAGAGAGTTCTGCGCACCCTATGTGTATAGCGCATTCCCCGCGGAGTACGATCACGTCATTGAAAATGACGACTTTCCGTGGGTGGTCATCGGCAAGCACGTGCCGCTGCGGTCAAGGCCGGATCCGGGCGCACCAGTTCGCCGTTACCTGAGCTACGACCTCGTCTATGTCAGCCCCACGGGCTCCAATGCGGCGCGGAATCGCGATGGCCGACTCTGGCCGTATCGTGTCATCGAAGAACCGCATGCACTTGCAGGATTCGTCCCGGCCGACTCGGTAAGAGACCCCAAGGATTACCACGTCTGCCTGGGGAGCCGGTCGGCGCATTGGCAAGTGACGGAAATCGCGGAGGGTGTCTTCCCATCATTGCGAGATTAGAGAATCTCAACTAAATAGTGGCCGTGTCACGATGCACGATTGACGAAGCTCTACCTGTACGTCGGCCCGCATCCTGAGACCACAGAGTTCATGCAAGTGTTGGAAGCGGCTCGGCCGGCCTCTGGAAGCTGGCACGACCTCGTGATCAAGAACATCCTCTCGCACCATGATCACTTTCATTGGCGAATCCGACCATAGGGGTAGTCAATCCGGCTGCAAGCATTTGGATGAGACTTGCATGAGGAATCTGGCGATGGGTTTGCTGGCGGCCGTCAGCATGGTCGCGACGCCGCTGATGCTAGGAGCGGAGCGTCAAGAGACTGGTGCGCTGGTACTGCTGCCGCTGGATGAGGCCGTGAACGAGCCCGCGTTGCTCGCGACGAGGACGGCCGTCTCCCACGGAACCCATACCGCGACGAGCGCCCTCATTGCTGTCTCGCCGCTCTCTTTACTCCCGCGAGCACATTGTCCAGTGCTTCCCTGTCGAGGAGCCGGCCCGCAACGATCACGCCGCGAATGCGACCGACGCTCGCAATGTCCGCCAGGGGATTCTCGTCGAGCAGTACCAGATCGGCACTTCGTCCGGACGCGACGCGGCCGGCCGATTGCTCGAGACCAAAGTACCGCGCGGGATTGATTGTGGCGGTCTGCAACGCCGCCAGCGGTCTCATACCTCCGCGCACCATGGCAGCAAGCTCATCGTGCAGACAGAAACCAGCAATCGCGCCGTCGCATCCCGCGAGAATCCTGACGCCAGCCTGTGCCATGTCGCTCGTGACTCGGCCTCCAACCTCGGCGCGGGTTCTCATAATCCGAATTGCTTCAGGCGAGGTACCGCTAAGAGTCTGATTTCCCGCCCACATTGCTCTCAGCGACTTGCCCGCGTACGCAATCTGATCGGCGCTGATGTTGGAGTCAGGAGTGCCGATCGTCGCAACCTCGGCGGCCATCACAAGAGTCGGTGTCTGCCAGATGCCGCGGCCGGCGAGCATTTCGAAAAACGGCCGACAGAGGTCCGGTCGATAGACCCTGTTTTCCGTGCAGCGTCTCCAGAGCGTCCAGTTGTCCAAGTGTTCGATATCACGTTGTCCCGCGTCGATGACCTCTTCGAGGGTGAGGCCCATGGGAATGTGACCCGCAAGCGGAAGGTTCTGCCGGCGCGCCTCGTCCGCGATCGCAAAGAACGCCTCGCGCGGCGTGTGGTCGTGCACTTTGATCAGATCGACGCCACGGCGCTTCAACAGCTGAACCGCGGCCCTGCCGTCTTCGGCGGTCCTGACGCGCAGCCTGAACGGCCAGTCTCCCGGCGCGTCATCCAGGATCGGGCCTGCAGCAAAAATGCGAGGCCCGAGCACGCGTCCCGACGCCGTGTCATCGCGCATCTTCAGAATGAGATCCAAATCGGAGCCCATGTCGCGGATGGCCGTCACGCCGTTGGCCACATGGAGCTGGAGCCACGATACGCCAGTCATTTCCATGTGCGCATGCATGTCCCAGAGGCCGGGAATTAGGAACTTGCCCCGGCCGTCCACGGTCTGCGCGTCTCGTGACGGAGAGCTGTTCTGAGCGATGCTGGCAATCGTCTTGCCGCGGATCGTCACAGTGCTGTTCGGAACAATCCGTCCGTCGACGACATCGACGACGTTGACGCCAGTGATCGCAAGCGCTCGCGTCTGCGGCGTGACCGAGACCGTTGCCATGAACGTCGTGGCGACGGCAAGTAGGAAGATCGTGGCTTTGCGGTTAACCATGCGCCCCGTCGACTTGATGATACGCCGCGCCTCGAGACTCAGCGACCATAAGACAAACATCACGGCTGGACGTACTCGAGCTCAGCGGCGACGTCTGCCAAGTCTTGCGCCGTCCTTCGCTGATAGTCCCAGATTTGTTCGAAGGTCGTAGTGAAGTTGCACCACACCATCAGGAAACGGTTTCGCTGAACGCAGTGTCAGCGGCACCTCGAGATGCCTCGGCGCGATGAGTGGAATGCCTTCCCCAATGAAAATTGGTACAACCGTGATAATGAATTTGTCGATCGCGCCTTCGTCCAGGAACGATGCGATTACCTCCCCGCCACCCATCATCCAGATGTTCTTCCCAGGTTGATCGCGGAGGCGTTCGGCAAACATACCGATCGACTGAGAAACGAACTCGACGCCGGCAGGCACGGACGCAGGGGGCGGCCGGCGGGAGAACACGTACTGCCTGTCGTGCGCGCTGAAGGGCGCGCCCATCTCGACACTGAGGTCGAAGGTCCTGCGACCAAGGAGCTTGGCGTCGACCGCGCGCGTGAATGCCGGCATGCCATAGAACCCTTTTGGGACGGGCCGACTCGTGAGCCAGTCGAGGTTGCCATCGGGGCGGGCGATGTAGCCGTCAGCGCTTTGTCGCGATATGGACGATAATCTTTCGCTTCTGTGTCATGTCGTCCCACAAGAATGGAAGGCACGAGGCCGCGACGGGCCGTGACTTGCGCGCGATAGCGAGGCAAGGATCTCATCGACGACTACCGCTGTAGGACGCATCGTCTCGACTTTCCGTGTGGAAAGCGCCGTGTAGATCTCGAACCGTGCCTGTATCACGG
>DASZFS010000151.1:0-4242 GCA_035939575.1 Vicinamibacterales bacterium
TGCACGCTCCCGTGCCCGTGATCGGTGCCGTGCGTGCCGTTCTCACGGAACGTGCGTCCGAACTCCGAGAGCACGAACACGACGGTGCGATTCCAGGCCGGGCCCATCTGGTCGGCGAATCCGGCGAGACCCTGGCCGAGACTCGTCAGGAGATTGGCCAGCTGCCCCTGCGCGTTCCCTTGATTGACGTGCGTGTCCCAGCCGCCCACATCGATGAACCCGATGTTGAACTTCTCCTTCATGAGCCCCGCCATCCGGCGTGCCTCGAGCTCGAACCCCTTCGCGGTCAGGGCGTTGCGATTCGCCGCCTGCATCTCCCCCGCCATGCCGCCCTTGGCCATCATGTCGGCCTGTTCGGCAACGGTCTTCCGCAGGTCGAAGCCTTCCGAAATGAGCGGCTGAAAGCGCGTGCCGGCATACATGCCCTCGAGCAGGCCCATCTGCCGGTCGTCAAACGGCGCTTTGCCCGTCCCTTTGAGCGACACGTTCGGCACGATGGCCTCGCCGCTCATCACCATGGGCAGGCCATCGGTGAACGCCACCGGCGCCGCGCTTGCGTCGAGCGCGGTCGCGAGCCGATTGAGAAAACCCGATCCGTAGGCGTGCGGCGCGCTGCCGGGCGCCGCCACGGGCATCCCGCTCTCCATGCGGTCCTGCGTTTCAAAATGACTGCGCGTGAGATCTTCCGTGCCCGCGAACGGCACGAACGCCAGCTGGCCTTTGTGCCACAGCGGCATCATCGAGTCTCTGAGCGCAGGGTGCAAGCCCCACGTCACGGCATCCTTTGGCCGGGCGAGGGAGATCGCCGCATTCGGATTCGCGGGATCCGGTTTCGGCAGGGCGATGGTCGGCCGGGCTTCGTAGTAGAAGTCACTGCTGACGGGAATGACGACGTTCACTGCGTCGTAGCCCCCTCTCAGAAACACGAGCAGAAACTTCGCGTCCGCAGCGCCGGGCGCAGCAAATGCCTGCGAGACGATGCCGCGCACAGGAAGCAAGGGGTGCGCAGCGCCGACGAGCGCCAGCTTCAGCAGGTCGCGACGAGAGAGAGCCATTGCGTGTGCCTCCGTATCGGGTGTCCAGAAGTTATCTCATAATCCGTCGGCCAGAAGCGACACCGGTGGTCAGAATGGGCCGAAGATTCATGGCCGCGTGCAGTTGCCAACGCCCACGATTTCTGACGACCATGTCCAACCGTTGAGAACCTTAATTATGCGGCGAGGCAACTGCACGCGGCCATGAGTCTTCGGCCCGTCTCAGAGTCTTCAGCCCGCCTCAGAGTCTTCAGCCCGTTTGTGAGATGGGTTGTCGTCTCCCACTAGCGCTGCATCCAATCCGGTGACGCCAGCAGGATCATGTTCCACTCCTGCTGCGACGAGGTGCGCGCGAGGGCGTCGTGCGCGCGCGCGCCGAGCGCCGGATCGATCGCATCGAAAAACAGCCGGGAGGTGAGCATCGGAAATCCCGTCGTCGGGCCGGGCGTGTTGTCGTCGTTGTTGAAGAGACCCGCGTTGCCGCTGCCGATGGCGCGCGCAATCTCGAAGCGGCGCACCATTTGGCCGGAGCTCGACCAGGCGGCCTCCGTGAGCGGGTACCCGTCGGGCGTCACGCGCCCGTAGAGCGGCTCGCCGAGCTGCTGCAGCCACCCGATGGCCGGGCGATAGTTCGTGATCGTCTTGCCATCGTAGGCCAGCCGCATCGACGAGACGACGAACTGCATCGGGTCTTTGAACTTCTCGAGCGCCGGCGTCTGCGCGTTGAGCCCCGCGATGAAGGCGGGGTCGAGGAACATCTCGCGCAGCACGGCGGGGATCGATCCATCCGTTTTCTGAAAAGTGCGCGTCATCCGCGCGACGAGCGGGGGCGGCGGCTCGTCGGCGATGAAATAGGTCGCGAGCTTCGTGCTGATGTAACGCGCGGTCGCCGGCTGCGCACACAGCAGCGCGACGGCGGCGTCGAGCTCGGGCAGCCCCTTGCCGGCGATCGTGCGGCCGAGCAGGGTCTTGGCGCCGAAGTCGTGACGCGCCGGATTGAACTCGAAGAGGCCGCGCCGCAGGTAGAGGGCCTGCTGATTGGCCGGGACCTTCGGCGGGACGCCGGCCAGGTTCAGGCCCGCGCCGGTGAGCACGCGCGCCAGCTCCTGCACGTCCGCTTGCGTGTACGTCGAGCCGCTCGGTCCGCCGCTCACACCGAGCGTGTGCAGCTCCATCAGCTCGCGGGCGTAATTCTCGTTAATCTTCCCTACCGCGCTCTGTGCGTTGTCGAGGTACTCGAGCATCGCCGGCGAAGTCGCCGTGGCCAGAACGAGATCGCTGAACTTCCCGAGGGCGTGCGCGCGCACCACCTGCTCTTCGTATTCCGCGAGCGTCCAGCGGACGTTGGCCTTGCCGAAGAAGACGCTGAAGTGGTTCATCCAGAACCACGTCATCTGCTCGCGCATTTGCGACGGCGATTCGAGTGCCCGCATCAGCTGCCGTTTCGTCGTCTCGTAGACCACCTGGTTGCCGGCTTGATTGATCGCGTCGCGGGCCTTCTGCTTGTCGTCCTCGTTTGTCAGCGTGTTGATGAGCTGTTGCGACGCGCGATTGGCGGCGACGCGGGCTTCGGCCGTCTGTTGGGTGACGGGAATGGCCGCAATGGCAGCTGCCAGGCTTGTCGGGTCGCTGGAGGGCGGGTGCAACTGCTCGTCGAGGAACTTCACCCGGCCGAGCGCTCGGAATCTTGCAACGATCGCGGTGTCGATGCCGAATGTCACCCGCGCCAGCCACCGCAGGTCGCCGCGCGTCAGCGCCGCCGGCGGGGCCGCTGCCGGGGACGCCGGCATTCCGACGAGGCCGGCAAGAGCCAGCGAAACGACGCACAGAACAGTCCTGGTCCGAATCATGTCACGCTGCTCGATTAGACTGGGGGCGCACGTTCAAAGTAACACGGGAGATCAGCTTAACCCGACCTATTCGGTCGGCTAAGTCCGAGCCCACTCGCCAGCGAAGGCGTGGATCGTCACGGATAATAGTCAGCGTCATGCTCCCGGAAACCCCTCGGTGTCTCCCCACTTACCGTCTCCTGGAGCGCTGATGCCGCGACTCTCGGACCGGCGGTCCGCCATCATCCTCGGCGTCGCCCTGTTCCTGTCTTATGCGTACTTCTACCAGGCCGGCGGATGGAATCAGAACTCACGGTTCGCGCTCGTGCGGGCGATTCTGGAACGACATACGTTCCAGATCGACGCGTACCAACTCCACACGGGCGATCGCGCGCTCAGCGACGGCCACTACTATTCCGACAAGGCGCCAGGCACCTCGCTCATCGCCCTCGTGCCAGTCGCCGCCGCGCGCGGAATCGCGCGCCTCGCCGGCGTCGATCCGGAATCCTTTCCGGGGATTGCCTGGACGTCCTACGTCGCGACGCTCGCGACGTCCGCGCTTTTCACGGTCGTCGCCGCTCTGGTCGTGATGCGGCTGAGCCTCGCGTGGGGCTTCTCGCGCGGCGCCGCGCTGTTCGCCGCGAGTGCTTACGGCCTCGCCACTCCGGCGTGGTGCTACGCGACGCTGTACATGGGGCACGCGCTCACCGCCGGGTGCTTGATGCTGGCGTTCTCGGCTGCGATCGACCTGGGCCGGCCCGCCGGATCCGGCGAACCAGGAAGTGGGTGGGCGGTTGGCTTCTGGACGGGGCTCGCGGTCATCTCCGAATTCCCCGCAGCTGTACCGGCTCTGTTCATCATGCTCCTGGCGGTCTCGGCCGCGCGCGCCCGCGAAGCCCACCGCCTGGTACCGGCAGCCGCGCGAATCATCGCAGGAGGGTCTGGCTTCGCCGCCGTCCTCTTCGCGTACAACGCGGTCGCGTTCGGCTCGCCTCTCCACCTGGGCTATGCGAGCGAGGAAGGATTCACCCAGCTCCACACGGGCTTGTTCGGTATCACGTATCCCCAATGGTGGAGGCTCCGCGAGATCCTCGTCGGCAGCTATCGCGGCCTGTTGCCACTGTCGCCGCTCATCGCACTCACGCCCGTAGGCCTCGTCATGCTTGGCCGGGAACCTGCGCGACGCCGGCCGGCGATCGTGGCAGCGGCGATCGCGGCTTTCTACCTCCTGTTGAACGCGTCGTACTACTATTGGGAGGGCGGCTGGGCGATTGGGCCTCGCCACGTGACGCCGGCGCTCCCCTTTCTGGCGCTCGGCCTTGCCCCGCTGTGGGACGCCGGCGGGCGCGCGGGCCGGGCCGTGCTGTCTGCCGCCTGGC
>DASZFS010000152.1:0-14325 GCA_035939575.1 Vicinamibacterales bacterium
GCAACAGCGCCGAAGCCGCACGACACCACAACCACCCCGATCAATGCGATGTTCCGTCGTCTCATTGTCTTTCCTCGCTATCGCAGATAGCCGCGTTCACGGTAGTAGCGAGCCGCGCCCGGGTGAAGCGGCACGTCACCAGCCCTGGCGACGCGCTGTCGGATATACATGTAATGCCCGATGGTCCACTGAAACAGGTCCTGCTGCTCGTCAAGCGCCCTGGCGACGAGGTACGCGAACTTCACTGGCATGTCCGTCCGGCCGTACACGACCGTCCCGGTGCGCGCGACCGTGGAAATGGGGACGTCCAGACCGCGCAGCAGGCCCACGGGAACATCGCGCCGCTCGAAGTTCGGCAGCTCGCGCGCAAGCTTCGCGATCAGGTCCTCTGGCAACTGCAGATAGACGAGGTCGTCGCGCTGGCTCGCCTCATACCAGATGTTGAATTCCGGCGAGTTAGCGAGGTTGCCGGTATAGATGATCACGTCGGCGCCGGCACGTTGTGCGGGGCTCGTTTCCGCCGCGAACGCGGCGCCCGCTGCCTTCAACGACTCGATCGAAAGCCCGTAGTACGGGAAGATCACGTTTGCGATCTGATCGTTGACGACAAGCTTCAGGGGTCCTTGGCGTTCCTTGAGCTGCGCCAGGTCGGTAACGCCGGCGCTGCGCTTTGCGGCCACGATCAAGTACAGAGGTGAGGAGATATTTGCGAGCAGACGCAACTGGCGGCGCGGTCCATCCTTCGCGTAGTTGCCGGTCCCATGGTATGCGTCGATCACGTTCTGCGCGGAAGTGGCGCCGAACTCCACGCGGCCATTGGGCGGCGGCGCGACGTGGCTCGCTGCGAAAACTCCCGCTCCGTAATTGGGGGGCAGCGGCGCCGGTATGCGAGCATCCCCGACATAACGCGGTGCATCGGCCTGTGCACAGCTGTAGCAGACCTGCACATCCTCGCCATACATCTTCAACGCCGCCTTGACGACGTCAGCGATGACACCCCATGGAGCACTCTTCGGAGCACCGCCGAACACGGGCTTGTGCACGGCGATGCCGATGCCGGGAAGCTGCGGCGGGATCGGGGCGCTCGCCGGCGGGGTCTGCCCGCCAACGCCCTGAGCGAGCAGAGCGCGTCGAGCGGGGCCCGACGCGGAACCGCTCGCTCCCGTGATCCCTGGAATCGCTAGAGCGAGAATCACTGTTCTGGTGACTTGTGCCATCGGATCGCTGCCTCCGACCAGGCGGAGGGTAGCACCGGGACTGTGCCCCCGCTATACCAAATAACCATTACGGTGAACGCTCTCGAGTGCCGTTTCGAACGCTGTGGCATGGATCAGCTCAATCGCGACGACTGATAGCTCTGGCGTCTGCCGCTCCACGTAAGTTCTGATGTCGCCTCACGGATTGTGACGTAACCCTAAAAAAAGGTGGTGTTCCACCGTTATCTGCGAGGTGCGATGGCGATCGACGCCGGATCGCACGCGACGCGTAAGTCACTGATTCTCATCATCTTCATCGTCATCCGTCTCACTGGGTCGATCTTCGGAGTAGCTCCTATTAACTGGAGGGTTAGTGGGCGAATCCAACCTGAGGAGCCATTTCACAGCGTGCGCTAACAATCAACAACGTCCAGACGTGAACCAAATCGCAGTATCGAACTTCCACAGCGCGCGTCCCAGCTTCGGCCAGATGTCGGCGAACGCCTTCGCGAGGCGCCGGCGCTCTCGTTGGCCGAAGCCGGAAGCGCACAGCCGCCGCGTCGAGCTGGTCAAACAGTAGTATTCGCGACACAATCGACCGCGCGGGTTCTGACCGCGAACAGCCCCACGGGGTGCTCGGCGAAAAACGCGATCACGGCTGACGCCGCGCCCGGCAGGGCGTCCCGTTCGCGGCCACCCGCCCGCCCGACAGCAGCGGAAGCGCCGCACAGATATGCCAGCCGTCCGTCGCACGCTGACCAGTTGCCCTGCGCGCGCGACCGCATGCGCCGCGGTCCTGCTTGTAGCCGCCTGCGGGCGGGGGGCGCCGTCCTCGACTTCCTCGCCAGGGACTCCGGGCGGCGCGGGCCGGCGCACGTCGATCCTCCTCGTCACGCTGGACACCACGCGCGCCGACGCGATCGGGCCGGACGCACAAGGGGTCGAGACGCCTGCTTTCGACGCGCTCGCCGCGCGCGGGCGCCGCTTCACCCAGGCCTACGCAACCGTCCCCGAGACGCTGCCGTCGCACACCTCGATGATGACCGGCCTCTACCCGGCCGGCCACGGCGTTCACGAGAACGGCCGCCGCCTGTCGGACCAGACGCCGCTCCTCGCCGAGCGCCTCCGCGGGGCCGGCTACCGTACCGCCGCGTTCGTTTCGACCTTCACGCTCGCGCGCCGCTTCGGCCTCGCACGCGGCTTCGACGTCTACGACGACGAGCTGGCGGCGGGAGCGGTGGAGCGGTCGTCGCGCGACACGACCGACGCCGCGCTGGCGCTGCTCGACCGCCGCGCGGGGACGCCGCTCTTCCTCTGGGTCCACTACAACGATCCGCACGCGCCGTACGAGCCGCCGGAGCCGTACCGCTCCCGCTACGCAGGCCACCCGTACCTGGGGGAGGTCGCGACGATGGACGCCCAGCTCGGGCGCCTCGTCGCCGCGTTCACGCGCGACGTCCCCGAGCCACTCGCAATCGCCGTCGTCGCGGACCACGGCGAAGGGCTCGGCGACCACGGCGAGCCGCAGCACGGCTACCTGCTCTACCAGTCCACGGTGCACGTGCCGCTGGTGTTCGTCGGGCCCGGCGTCGCGGCCGGCACGACGGACACGCCGGTCAGCACGCGACGGATCTTCTTCACCGTCCTCGACTGGGCAGGGCTCGGCGCGGCGCACAGCCTGCGCGCCGGCGACCCCGATCCGGTGCTGGCGGAAGCGATGAAGCCGTTCCTCGAGTTCGGCTGGCAGCCGCAGAGCATGATCGTGGACCGCACCAGGAAGGCGATCCTGGCCGGCAAGGTGCAGGAGATCTACGACTTCGCAGCCGATCCCGGCGAGACGCACGACCTCCAGGCGACGAACATCCTGCCGCCCGCTGTGCGGACGGCGCTGTGGGACTACCCGGTGCCGTCGCTGGCGGCCGCTGCGCAGAACGCGCCGCCGCTCGGCGCGGAGGATCGGCAGAAGCTGGCGACCCTCGGCTATGTGAGCGGCGGCGGAACACCGCTTGTGAGAAAAGACGCGCCGCGGCCGGCCGACATGACGAAGCTCTTCGAGCCAATCGGAGAGGCGGACGGCCTCTTCGTCGCGGGACGCTACGCGAAGGCGGCGCCGCTGCTCGCGAAGATCCTGAGCGACGACCCGCACAACCTCGGCGTTGCCCTGCAGCTCGCGGCGTCGTACTCGGCGCTCGGGCAGAACGCGCAGGCGGAGGCGACGTTCCGGAAAGCGGCGGCGATGGTGCCGGACTCGCCGGACGTGCGGCTTTATCTCGCGCTCCACTATGCCCGCGGTCCGGGCTGGGCGCAGGCGGCGCCGCTCCTCGAGCAGGTCCTGGCGTCCGCGCCCGATCGGCTGCCGGCGCTCGAGGCGCTCGCGACGATCCGCGAGCGACAGGGGCGCGCTCCCGACGCGATCGCGCTGTGGCAGCGGGCGTTCGCTCTCCGGTCGCCGTCGGCGCCGGAGCTGGCGCATCTCGGGGATCTCGAGATGGGTGAGGGGGCGACCGATCCGGCGATCGCCGCCTTCGAGCGCGCGCGTGCGCTCGACCCGCACGGCTTCCGCCGCGACCTCGACCTCGGCGTCCTGTATCTCGCGGCGCACCGCTTCACCGACGCGCGCGACGCGCTCGACCGCGTGCCAGCGTCCGATCCGCGCCACCCGATGGCGCTCTTCAAGCGCGCGCAGGTCAGCGCCCTGCTGCACGAGCCGGACGTCGTGGCGCGCATCGCCGCGGCACGCGCGTACGCCGACGCCGCGACGCGCCCGCTCATCGCGCGTGAAAAGCTGTTCGAGGGCGTGGGACGCTAGAAATGGAATTTCAGCAGGAGCTCGAGCCGCCGTGGGAAGTAGAAGGTGTCGGCCTGCCCGTAGGCGGCGGCGTTGAAGTTCGGCTGGATGTTGTACCCAGTCTGCTGGTTGAACACGTTGTACAAGTAGGCCGTGATGCCGCCCCTGAAGCGCTTCATGAACGGGATCTCCTGCGTGTAGTTGAGGTCCAGCTGCTTGACCGACGCCGATCGATGCGACCCGGAGGGCTCCGCGTAGCGCGCCGTGTTGCTCGTGCTGGTCGTGAGCGCCGCATAGGGCAGGTAGCTGTGGGTTTCCCACGGCTCACCCGACTGCGCGAACGCGAACGCGCCTAGCGACGCATGCCACGAGAGCTGGTAGGAGCCCATAATCTTCGCGGCGTTCGGCCGATCGCCGTGCAGGCGTCCGAGCTTGTTGTCCCACAGCTGGCGTCCCGGACCGTCGCCGATGTTCGACGAGCCGATGAAGATGTTGGCGTCATTGAGCTCGGCCGTTGACGACGCGTCCTGGTCGAAGTTGCCGTAGTACCGGCTGTAGGTGTACGAGCCCTGGACCCAGGCCGGTCCTTTGCGGTATTCCGCCTCGAGCGTCAGGGCGCGGTAGTCGGTGAACGAGCCGTCGAGGTCGGCGATGACGTAGGAGTTGCCGTTGCCGCCGAGCGTCGCCAGCTGGGCCGCGAGGTTCGGGATGTACGGCTGCTGCGGGATGGCGGCGTTGGTGCCGGGCACGGTCGCGTACCCCTCGTTGTAGAGGATGCGCGACATGTTCGGCGTATCTTCCCAGTAGTGCGTCCCCTTGCGGTACTGGAAGTACACGCGGCCCGACCAGGCGGCGTTGAACTGCTTCGACGTTCCGACGACCCACTCGTCGAAGCGCTGCGGCGTCATGTTCGGCACGAACAGCTTGCCGGTCGAGGAGGCGACGTTCTCCAGCTCGAACAGGTTGCCGCTGGCGTCGAAGTCGGCGTTCTGCGAGACCTCGAGGTTGCGGTCCCACGACGCGGCACGCGGCAGCGAGCTGGCCGCCGGGTTGTAGCGCGCGTAGCTGACGAACACCGTGTCCTTGCCGTTGTACGCCCAGGTCGTGCTCAGACGCGGCTGGATCATCTTGCTGAACGGGATCTCGTACTCCTTGTACTGCCGCGAAGCCGGGGTCGTCCCGGTCGCCTTGACGAAGCCGGACGGCGCCGACGGATCGGCTGTGAGGCCCTGGCCGTACAGCGAGTCGTTGCTGGCGATCAGGCCGGCGTTGATTGACCAGTTGTTCCAGGTGATGGTGTCGTTCACCTCGAAGCTGCGCGAGTGGTACTCCGAGTGAATCGTCGGCACGAGCCCCGTGCCCTGCGCCTGATAGGTCGCCTGGTAGTAGATCGGAATGCCGCCCGGTGATTTGATCGTCCCGGCCGGTACACTGATCGATCCCCAGCCGTTCGACGTGCGCCTCAGATCCTCCGAGTCCACGTACTGCTGATACCCGCCGTGCAGGTTGTGGCGCGTGCCGCCGGTCACGAAGGTCGTGTTGTAGCCGAACTGGCCGGCGTTCCGGCCGAAGTTGTCCTCGTCCGTCAGGAGGGACGCGAAGCCGGTTATGCCGCCGCCCTGCGGGACGCCGTTGAGGACGTAGCCGTACTGATTGATGATCGGCTGCACGAAGGCGTTCTGCGCGGCGTTGCCGGCGATCGGCTTGGGGACAATGAAGAGCCCCAGCGACGGCAAGTTGTCGATCGGCAGGTGGGTGCCGATTGCGGTGTTGACCGTGGCGCTCGAGACGTTGTCCGGAATGCCCTGGTTCGGGTTCGAGAAGTGCGTGTACTTGAACGTCGCGAAGTTGTTGCTGTTGATGATCCAGGAGCCATCGGCGTTGCCGATCCGCTGCCACGCCTCGGCGCCGCTGCCGGCCGTTCCCGCCTCGAAGGCGGAGAAGCCGCCCGACGCCTTCTCGAGCTCGTGCGAGTCGCGGTAGGTGACGTTGAACAGCGTGTCGTGCGTCGGCGTCAACGTGACCTTGGCGAATCCCTCGTTGCGCGTGTCCTGCAGGTTCGGCACGGGGCCGTAGGCCGTGGCGGAGTTGTCGCGGTTCACCGTGGGGCGATAGTACGAGCCGTAGAAGAACGCCTTGCCCTTGATGATCGGCCCGCCGACGTTGGCGTCGGTGAAGGCGCGGTTCTCGGCGAACACCGAGGCGCTGCCGTTGTTCTGCGCGGCGGACATGCTCACCTGCTGGAAGCGGTAGCTCGCCTCGCCGTGAAACTGGCTGGTCCCCGACTTGCTGATCGTGTTGATCGAGAACCCGCCCGCGCGATTGAAGTCTATCGCCGAGGCGGCCCCTTTCACGACCGTGAACTCCGCGACGTCCTGCGAGGCGGGCTCGGCCGACAGCGTGCCGAAGAGCGGCAGCGTCACGTTGACGCCATCGAAGTTGTAGACGTTACTCTGGCCGCTGGCGCCGGCGCTCGGGCCACGCACCTGCTGCTGCGTGTACTGCACGCCGGGAATGTCGTTGATGAGATCGCGGTACTGCGTCCCGGTGGGCAGCCTGTCCAGCTCGTCGCTGGACAGGCCGTTCGTCAGCGCCGCCGACGTCCGATCCACGAAGGTCGTCGTCGCCGTCACCGTCACGCTTTCGGCGACGCCCCCGACGCTCAGGCTGGCGTCGGACGTCGTGATCTGATTCAGGCTGACCGTGACCTGGCGCGTGACGGTCTGCATTCCCTGCAGCTTGTAGGTCACGGTGTACGTGCCAGGCGGCAAGGCCAGCAGCTGATAATTGCCATCGCTCTCGGTCACCGAGACGCGGGGACTCGGCAGCACGTCCGCCCGCGCCTCCACCGTGACGCCCGGCAGCACCCCGCCGCTCGAGTCGGAGACTTTTCCGGAAATAGAGCCCGTTTGCTGCGCGTTCGCCGCCAGGGCGACTCCGCACAGGACGATGAAGAACAGGATCGTACGAAACAGACGTCCACTTATCAAAGGCACCCCCGAGGCAGCGGAGATTATACGCCCGCCTCAGCCGAATCCGACGAAGTGACCGCATGACTCCTCAGAGATCCTCGAGGAACCTGTATTCTGAATTGAGCGATTGAGCAGCAAACACGGGAGCCCAGTAGCGATGAAGCGTGTGGCGGTGATAGTTGGGGTGTTGGCGGTTGCCGCTGTTCTCTACGAACGCCCGGACCGCTTGATTCGCATTGCATCGGGCTCCGTGAGCCAGCTCCTTTGCTCGAAGACCTTCGTGTCCGGACTAGACCCTGCGGAAATCTACGCGCAGGATCTGCGGCCCGAGGCGGGCATGGGCCTGATCGACTGGGCGCTGCGTTATGACGTCGATCACGCCCGTAAACAGGTACGCACGACGGTGTTCGGCATGTTCGCAAGCCGCGCGAGCTATCGCGAAGGGTTTGGCTGCGCGCTTCAGTTCGCTGTGACTCCCGCCGTCGCGACCGGCAAACCATCCACGAAGACCGACAACGCGTCGAGCTTGCTTCCCGATATCGCAGGCCCCGAACCCGTCGTCGCGAATGATCCTGTTCTAACACGCACGCTCGATCAGGCGTTTGCCGAATACCCCTCCGGGCCGAGGCGCTGGACCCAAGCCGTTGTGATCGTTCATGGCGGACGCGTCATCGCGGAGCGCTACGCGCCCGGCTACGGCTTCGACACGCCGCTCCTGAGCCATTCGATCGCGAAGTCCGTGATCAACGCGCTGGTCGGGATCCTGGTGGGCCAAGGGAAGGTGTCGGTCTCCGGATCGGTGCCGGCGCCGTCCTGGCACCAGGCACAAGGAGACCCGCGTGCCAACGTCACGGTCGACGAACTGTTGCGCATGGATTCTGGCCTGCCGCTCGACGAGGGTGGTCGTCCCCGCCTGGCGCAGCAAATGTGGTTCACCGAGGGCGATACGGCCACTTTCGCCGAACACGTGCAGCTGGCAACAGCACCGGGAACGGCGTGGGCCTATAGCAATTTAGGCTATGCCCTGCTTTCGCGCGCCGTGCGCAATGCGATCGGAAACACTCCAGGCGATATCGCCGCCTTCGCGCAACGCGAACTGTTCGCGCCGCTTGGCATGCGCCACGCAGTCATCGAATTCGATAATGCCGGGACGCCAAGCGGCTCGAACGCGATGTTCGCGACGGCGCGAGACTGGGCGCGGTTCGGAATGCTCTATTTGAACGATGGCATGGTCGGGGGGCGCCGTATCTTGCCGGAGGGCTGGGTCGTCTATTCGACACGGCCGACGTTGAATACGGGATACGGCGCCGGCTTTTGGCTCAACACGGTCAGCACCCCAATCCCGACATGGGGCGCGCCATGGGGCATGCCCGGCGTGCCCCGCGACACGTTCTTCGGCCGTGGGTATCTCGGTCAATATCTGGTGATCGTGCCGTCGGAGAACCTGGTCGTGGTGCGGTTCGGCGTTTCGCACATCTCGGACGGCGACATCAACGGCACCGGCGCTCTCGCGCACGACGTCATCGCGGCGCTGCACGCCGGCGCGGCAACACCCTGAGTGTGTTGCAGCAGACTGAACGGATCGCCCGACATGGTCTCCTGCAGCACGGCTTCGTGCCAGCGGACCAGCGTGCGCCAGCCGATTGGCAGTCTGAATCGGTCGCTCAATATCGGTCGACAGACCCTCCAGCGCCTGCGCCGGGTACAGCAATTGCGACGCATCGGAGCATGTGCAGCATTCATACGAAGATTGCGGCAGACGTGGACGCCACGGTTTACAGACGCGTGGATGGCGTTCGATCCTCCATACATTCACCTCTTCAGTCTGGCTCGGCGCTGAAGCCATCGAGCCATAGCGACGCCGCGCGATCGAGCGACTAGCGGATCGGCATGCGACGGTCGTGGTGCAAACGACGGGCCTGCGGCGCGGTGCCAGTCGGCTCGCAGATGCCAGCGACTTGGCACTCGGTCCGGTCAGATTCACGAAATGCGGCGCAGATCGACGTGGCCGCGCTGGCCGCGCGGTTGCACGGGTGACCCGCGCGAAGTAAACAACCGCATCTGACCGGAAGGAGAGACCGGCGAGCGCATGGAATCGTACGCCGTCGTCTCGAAAGATATGAAAGGCAAGGTGTCGGTCCGCGACCAGCGTAAGCGCGATGCAGGCATCGGTGCTGTGCTCGGCGGTGTTATCGGCCTGATCGGCGGCCCCGTCGGAGTTGCCGCCGGCGCGGCTGCCGGCGGAGCGGTGGGGTACCTGACGGGTGATGCCGTCGGCATTCCGCGCGACAAGGTCGAGAGCATGCGGGCGTCGCTGACGCCGAACAGCTCGGCTCTCGTCGTCGTGCTCGACGACAAGTGGGTGCAGGACACGGAGCGGGGCCTCAACCAGGCGCACGCCCGCACGGCGGTCGGGACGATGCTCGTCATCTATCCCGGCGCAGGCGCGGAGGCGATCACCCTGCTGCTCAGTCTTTACTTCATCGTCGGAGGCTTGTTCAAGACCTTCGGCTCGATCGCGCTGATGTTCCCGAGCGTGATGCTCTGGCCCGCGATCTGGGCAGCGGCGCTGGCGGTCGTGTCGCTGGCCGGCGATGTCATTCGACAGCGCAAGCTGCGGACACCGCCGGCCCAGCGCAAGGTCGCGTGATTTCCGGAGGACACCATGAATTCCTACGACCACAGACACGTTCCGTTCCCGGTGGTAGCCGCGGGCCAGACCACCGTCTTCCTGAATGCGGTGTACGGCTGGATGTGCTTCGGGCTGGTCGTCACCGCCGCCACCGCCTGGTTCACCGCAGCGTCACCGACGCTCGTCCGGACGATCGAGCGCCCAATGTGGGAGGATTCCTCCCGCTGAGAGACCGCAGGGACCATGACCGAGGCGCATCCAAACTCATCGTGATGAGCCAAATCGCGTAAAGAACTCCCCGCCCGTAGCGCATCGTTGCAGCTGATCAGGTCATCCACGTGATGTTGAGCCGGCATCGGCCTTGCCTTCACCAACACCGTGGGGACGATTCCGTTCTACGCGGCAGCTGATAAGCGCGACACTCGCATCGACTGGTTGCGCGGGTTGGCCATGACCTGCGTCATCATCAATCATTCGAAGCTTGTGTCACTGCTCAGCTGGTTCTCGTACGAGCGGTTTTGGCTGGTGACCGCGGCAGAGGTGTTCGTGGTGTTGTCGGGCGTCGTGCTCGGCATGGTCTACGGCCGGCGGCTCGCGCGCGACGGCTGGCGTGTGGTCGTACGCGGCCTCGGCCGCCGGGCGCTGCTTCTGTACGGCGCGTTCATCGGCGTCACGGTGTCCGTGGCAGCGTTGGCGGCGGTGGGCGTGGATGTCCGGTCGCTCGCTCCGTCGGACAAAACTGCCGCGTGGCTTGTCGCGCCGAACACCATGACTGCGAGCGCCTGGCGCGACGTGCTGTTCATGCGGGCGGGACCGTGGGCGTTCGAAATCATCGGCTTGTACGTCTGGCTGGTCGCAGCAGCCATCCCGTGTCTGCTGATACTTCGTCGCGCCGGCTGGCGCGCCGTACTTGCGGCGAGCTGGGCGCTCTATCTGTGGTACAGGGTTGAGCCGCATGCCATGACGGCGGCCGGCTTCGAGTCCGCGTTTCCGCTCCTCGCGTGGCAGCTGTTGTTTGTCCACGGCATCACAATCGGATACCACCGCAACGACATCGGCGTATTCTTCGCGCGCATGCCCGCAATCACTTTGCGGGTGGCCGTGCTCATCACCGCGGGCTTCACGATCTTCGCGTTGTGCAATCCGTGGAGTGCGGGTCCTTCGTGGCTTCACGTGCGCGTCGTGTCGCCCGAGCGGTTCACATACTTGTACGAGGGCTACTTCAGTCTGAGCGATCTCCGTATCGGCCGCCTGCTGAACCTGTCAGTCGCCCTCCCGGTGGCGTACGTGATGTTGACGCGCTACTGGGCTCTCGCGCGCCCCCTCGAAAAGGTATTCGTCGTGCTCGGGCAGCGTTCTCTGGGCGCGTTTGTCCTTCACGTGTACGGTCTGCTGGTTCTGGCGCACCTGCCACTCACGAAGGGAATCTGGATCAACACGCTGGCGCAAGTGACACTCGTGATCACCATCGCCACGCTCCTCAACGGCACGCAGGGCCTGCGCCACCGCCACCGCAACACGTTGCCGCCACGGGCCGAACCGATCGCCGCCTGAAGGCCGGCTGTCACCAGACCTTCATGCCGCCATCGACCACGATATCGACGCCCGTCACGTAGGAGCTCTCGTCCGAGGCCAGGAACAGCGCGACGTTCGCCACTTCCTCGGGCCGGCCGAGACGTCCGAGCAGCGTCTTGCCGAGCATCGCGCTCGCCCATTCGGGGTCCTTCAGCTGTTCTCGCGTCTGATTGGTTTCGATCAAGCCAGGCGAGATCGAATTGGCGCGAATACCGTGCTCCCGCCCCTCCATCGCGAGTTGCCGCGTCATACCGATGATCCCTGCCTTGGCTGTCGTATGCGCCAGGGAGCCAAGCGTCTTGAAGCTCAAGAGGGCGTTCAGGGACGCCGTGTTCACGACCACACCGTGGCTGGCCTTCAGCTGCGGCCAGGCCGCACGCGTGAGGAAGAACACCAGATCCACTTCTTCCCGTAGATCGCGGTTCCACTCGTCGTCGGTGATGTCTTCGAGCCAGTTGAAGTACGCCATCGCGGCGTTGTTGAACAGCACGTCGATCCGCCCGTACGCGCGCACGGCGAAATCGACCAGCGCCTGACATTCGGACGGTTGAGTCAGGCGACATGGCTGAAGGGAGATCATCGTTCCGCCGTGGGCGCGGACCGTTTCAGCCGTGGCTTCGGCCGCGGCGACGCTCACGTCGCAACCGACGACCGATGCACCCTCCCGAGCGAATGCCAAGGCGGCCGCGCGGCCCATGCTCCCGCCCGTACCGGTGATGATGCACACCTTGCCCGATAGCCTGCCCTTGGTCATCGCTTTGCCTTCGCGTAGGGATAGATCACGCTGGCAGACGCAGTCTCAGGCGGATAGACGACCGCCTGAGTGCTGGGCCTCCTGAATTCCGAGATGTCGTTGCTTTCGATGTTCTGGAACTGCACGGTCAGCACGCGCGGCTGTGCCCAACCCCCGCCCTCGCCGAACGTCACCTTGCCGACCACGGTGTCGAACGTCGCCTTTCGGGTGTAATCCGACAGCGCCGCGTCATCGGTGCTGCCCACCGCTTTGACGGCCTGCTCCAGCACCTGCAACTGGGCGTATGCGAGGGGCGCCACGTAGTAGCCGAGCGGATCCGCGCCGGCCTGTTGCGCGCGGGATTGGTACGTCGCGATCAATGACTGGATCTGCGGGTTGACCAGGCTCGGTACAGGGAGCCAATACTCGTAATTCACGAGACCGTTCAGAAGCGCTCCGAGTTCGGCTTTCACTACGCCGTTCTGTGGGCCGATCATCGCCCCGCCCGCAAACTTGGGCGAGAGTCCCACAGCGTTCATCGCCTTGACGAGTCCAATGGAGTCGTTGATATACGAGCAGAGAAAGAGGACATCCGGATTGATCTTCTTCAGATCTTCCATGTACGGCGTGAAGTCAGTTGTTGAGAGGGGATACTTGCCCTCGAAGACGACCCGCATGCCTTGCCGCGACAGATTGTCCTTGGCTCCCTGCGTCGGGCTTTGCGAGAACGGTGCGTCGGCGACCAGGATGGCCACGGTTTCGGGCTTTGGATTCTGTTGGCCTGCGACCTGGAAGAAGCCTTCAGTCAAGGCCAGGTGGGGGTGCGGCCCGGTCGGAATCATGACGAAGTATTGCGAGTAGTTGAACTTCGCGTTGACCGCGAGCGCCATGAGACCGAGAAAGAATCGCTCGCGCTCCATGATCAGCGGCATCGCTGGCGCGACGGAATTGTCTCCGTAACCGCCGACCACGACATCGACCTTCTCAACATCGAGGAGACGTTGGTAAATGCCAGCGACGAGCTTCGGGTTCGTCTCGTCGTCGAGGCAGACGAGCTCCACAGGCCGTCCGAGAAGCTTGCCGTGTGTGTTGACGTTCTCCTGCCAGATCTGGTGGGCAAGTCGGGCTGTCTTGCCGTTCGATGCGAGAGCGCCTGAGAGCGACAAACAATATCCGATTCTGAGTGGCGAAATGTCCATGATCTCTTCGGTAAAGCAAGGAGTTGATGTGCTCCGGCGACGCCGTCAGCCTGGATTCAGGAAGCGACGAAGTTGATCAATCCGCCGATGATCGCAATGTTCTTGATCATGTGGACGATCTGATCCGTGCCGGTAACGGGATCGCGGACGAATCGTGCGTGGATTGTGATCGTCGCGAAGACGAGGAACACGATCAGCGTGACGGCAACATAGCTAGTCCACAAATTGAATAACAGGCCGAGGCCACCTGCGATCTCGACAGCGATGATCGCGGTCAGAAAAAACGTCGAGATTGGAAAATCGATGGAGGCCAAGATTGTAGATGACTGTCGAAAGGCAAAGATCTTCCCCGAGCCGGACGCGACAAAGAAGAACTCGATTAAGCAACGCGCAATAGTGGCCATATCGATACCCTTGCCTTTCGCGACAGCCCGGCGCCGCTACGCGCGCTGTGCTTCGTTGGCCAGCTCCCACGCCAGTACGGCGCCGGACGCGCCGGCATGGTCGAACAGGATCTGAGCGACTGCTCCAAGCCTCTCCGTGCGCGCCCAATCACGCTGCAGCTCGCCGGCCATGCCAAGCCACGTGATCGGTTGGGCCCCCGCGGCCACGAGACGGCGGATGGCCATATCGTGTGCTTCCGGAGACACGCCGCCCGACGCGTCGGTGACGGCGTAGACGTCGTAGCCATCGCCCATCGCGTGGATAGCGGGCTGCACGAGACACATCTCCGACCAGAGTGCGGCGATGACCAGCTTCTTGCGGCCTGTGTTCTTCACCGCCTCGACGACACGGCGGTCCTCCCAGGAGTTGATGAAGCTGCGGTCGATGGGCTTCTGATCAGGAAAGACCGCCTGGATCTGCTTGAAAATCTCACCGCCGCGTTTCGTGTTGATGGTGGTGAGAATCGTCGGGACTCCGTACGCCTTGGCGGTCTTGGCGAGAGCAGTGACGTTGTTGATGACCAACGTGGGGTCGTGGCTGTTGACGTTTGCCAACTGAGATGGCTGGTGATCGATCAGGAGAACGGCGCAATTCTCCGGCGTCAGAAGCGCGTCGAGACCAACCTTCGGGAACGCAGGCATCATCCATTTCCTTCCTTTGAAGCTGTCAGTGAGAAACGGGCCTCGTACCGCTCGATGGCGGTCTCGAAGTCGCTTGCAAAGATCGGCGGGGCACGCGCCGCCGAGCTGCATCGTGCTTGCCAACATCGCGATCGATGGAATAGGG
>DASZFS010000153.1:0-2850 GCA_035939575.1 Vicinamibacterales bacterium
CTTCCTGGTCGCCCAGCGTGACGCGAGCGATCACCTGGCCGTCGGTCGGACGGACGATGTCCATGACTTCCTGTCCATGGGACTGAACGAACGCACCATCGATGTAGTGGGTGGTGATTGTTTGCACATCGCCTCTCTTGATGAAGATAGCTACGGTCAGAACGAGGTGACGATGACGCGGTTCAGCGAGCCGTCTTTGAGCGCCGCATAACCGTCATCGACCTCATGCAACGCGATCCGTTTCGAAACGAGATCGTCCAAATTCATCCGCCCTTGCAGGTACAGCTGTGCGTACATCGGGATGTCACGCTTCGCGTTGGTCGAGCCGAAATTCACACCCACGACGCGCTTCTGCCCTCCGATCGCACCAAAGATGTTCAGGCTGATATCGACGTCGGGTTTCGACACGCCGACCAAGTAGAGGCCGCCGCCCACGCCAAGCATGGCCAAGCCCTCTTCAGCCACCAGCTTGAGTCCGACGAAATCAAAGACGTGATCCGCCCCTCCTGACAGAAGGTCGCGCACGGCCTCGACCGGCTTGCTGTGGGTTGAGTCGATGGCGTCTGTCGCCCCGAATCGTCTGGCCGCGTCGAGTCGCTGCGATTGGATGTCGATCACGACGATCCGTGACGCGCCGGCGATCCGCGCGCCACTGACCGCATTGAGGCCAACCCCTCCGGCTCCGAAGATCACGACCGAGTCGCCCGGCCTCACGTTGGCGGTGTTCAAGACGGCGCCAGCGCCGGTGACGACGCCGCACCCAAGCAAGGCAGCCTGTGCGAAGGGCATCGCCTTCGGCACGACCGCGAGTTGCTGCTCGTGAATGAGGGCCTGCTCGGCGAAGCCCCCCAGCCCGAAACCCTGGAACACAGCAAGACCGCCTCGGCTCAGTCGCGGCGCATCGTTCGGTCGACGCAGCGTCGCCTCTGGATGTTCGCACTGGAACGGGCGGCCGGACAGACATCGAGGGCACCCGCCACACGCCTGCGCGAGAGCCCCCACGACGTGATCGCCGACGTGGACTTGTGTGACGTCAGGACCAACCTCGGCCACGATCCCCGCAACCTCGTGACCCAGCACCGACGGTATCGGTGCGATATCGTGAGTGGCGAACAAGAGGTCGGTGTGACAGAGGCCTGATGCCTGCACCTCGACGCGCACCTCGCGACCTTGTGGCGGGGCGATCTCGACATCTTCGACATCAAACCCCCGGCCGAGCGCGTTCACGACCAGTGCTTTCATGCCTGGCGTGAGTCTGAGACAAAGTGGACCGATAGGTCTAAGATTTTGTTTTTATCAATCCAATACCTGGAAGGTATCAAATGGAATTGCGACATTTGCGCTATTTCGTCGGGGTCGGGGAGGAGCAGCACTTCGGTCGCGCGGCGTCGCGGCTGCATATCGCGCAGCCGGCGCTGTCGCGCCAGATCCAGGACTTGGAGAAGGAGATCGGGTTTCTCCTCTTTGACCGATTACCGCGTGGCGTCCGGCTGAGCGCGGCGGGGAAGCTGTTCCTGAGCGACGCGCGACGTATCTTGGACGACGTCGACGAGGCGAGGCGCCGCGCCGAACGAGTGGCCCTTGGCCAAGCCGGTACGCTTCGAATCGGCGTCGCCACGGCCGTGTCCTGGCATGGCTCGGTCGTCAATGTGTTTCGTGAATTCAGACGTCGCCATCCAGACGTGGAACTCATACTTCATCACATGGTGTCGGTTCACCAAGTTGAAGCCGTTGTCTCAAATCGATTGGACGCCGGGTTTGCCGCCGCGGTCACGCCGTGGCACAAGGAGTTGGAACACCGGCAGTTCGCGTTGGACAGAATGGTCCTCGCCGTGCCGAAAGGGCATCCGTTGATGAAGCGAGAAGGCATTCGACTTCGAGATCTTCGGAATGAGCCGTTCGTCTGGTTTCATCGCTGGGTCAATCCCGCTGTCTATGATCAATTGATGAATGTGTGTGCTCGCCGCGGCCTGCGCTCTCCACGCGTTGTTCAGGAAGCAACAGATCGAGATACCGTTCTGGGTCTGGTTCAGTGCCAGATTGGGATCGCTTGGGTCACGGAATCCACACGATGGCAGTGCCCCAGAGGCATTGCGTTGCTACCAGTCGTCGATATGGACGTTCGGCTCCCATTCAATCTGATTTGGAAGAAGGGAAATCCGTCGCCTCTGTTGCAGGCGTTTGTCGCTCGGGTAGAAGCCGCGAAGGCATCCGTCTCGGAGTGATTAAGGACGACGGAAGCTGGCTCTTGGATCCCGTTACGAATCGCTGATATGAAGTGGAGCGGCACTCCGGATTCTCCCGCCGACGGGCTGGTGGTGGGCGCACCTGGTGGGCGCACTTCGAGTTCACCCGCAGCATAAAGCCGATTATCCTCAAAAATAAGATCGAGGAAATTCTGGAAATCTCACGTTCATGTCCGCATTCATTGAGTGTTTTGATTTTGGCTCCCTTCCGTCTGTCTCCGGGAGTCGCCAAAAGTCTCAGTAAATCTCGGGGTTATCCGCGGGTGGTGGGCGCACTTGGATGCCCCGACTTCCCGGCAGGGCAGGGCGCCCAACGGGCGCTAGGCGACTTGGCGCCGGCGGGTCGGCTTGACCACGACCCGCACCTGCACGCCGAGGCGGCCGAGCATGTCGATCAGCGTCTCGATGCTGAAGAGATGCAGCCGCCCGCGCAGGAGATCGCTCACGCGGGGCTGGCTCACTAGCAGCAGCTTCGCGAGCTGCGCCTGCTTGAGCCGTCGCGCGGTCGCGATCTTCTGGATCTGGATCAGGAGGTCCGCCCGGATCACGAGGTGCTCGGCCTCTTGCGCGGAGAACCCGAGATCCCGAAACACGTTGCCGCTGG
>DASZFS010000154.1:0-3709 GCA_035939575.1 Vicinamibacterales bacterium
CCAAGGCGAACCTGGCCGAGCCGGGCAAGCGCATGCTCTCCAGCATGGCGCCGACGATTCTCACGAAAGACGGGAAGTTGTTCATGGTCACCGGCAGCCCGGGCGGACGCACGATCATCAACACGGTCCTCGAGACGATCGTTGACGCCGTTGACTTCGGGATGAACGCGCAGGACGCCGTCGACGCGGCGCGCTTCCACCACCAGTGGCTGCCGGACGTGATCAACTACGAGAAGTTCGGCTTCTCACCCGACACGATCAAGGAGCTGCAGCGCCGCGGCCACACGCTCCGCGAGGGCGGCAACCAGGGCGTCGCGCAGGTCATCATCTACGATCCCAAGGCGGACATGCTCGAGGGCGGGAACGATCGCCGCGCGGCTGACGGTGCGGCGGTCGGGGTGCCTGGGCGACTACCGGCGCGGATGACGAGTGCCGGCGCGCGTTGATAGTCCGCAGACGACTCGAGTTCACTGGATGCTGTCAGTGAACTCGAGATGGCGGGTCTGGTCGTCGGATGCGGGACGTGGGTCGATCGTCCGCGATGATCGAGTACAGGACCTGGTCCAGGACCTGCCCGTCACGAACGAATGACTTCCGCAGCAGCGCTTCCTGGACAGCGCCGATCTTCGCCAGCGCGCCGTTGCCACGACCGTTCAGGACCGCGGCCCGCGCCTCGAGCCGGCGGACGCCCAGCGTGCCAAACGAGAAATCAAGCACGAGCTCCGCGCTCTCCACGAAGACGCCCGTACCCCAGAAGTGGGAGCCAAGAGCGAAACCCCACTCCGCGGTCTCGAACGTCGCGTCGAGCTGGCGGACCTGGAAGATGCCAATCGCGGTATCGAAGCCTTTCAGCGTGACCGCATAGCAGACATACGCGCCGGCCGCGCGCTGGCGCTGGGCCCAGGCGATGAAACGCTCGAAGCCGTCGACGGTCGTCGGCGGTGGCGAGATGAAGCGCGACACCTCCTCCGTCGTCAGTAGAGCGAACAACGATGGGGCGTCGGACTGCCGCATCTCGCGCAGGATCACCCGCCCGCCGGTGAGGATAGGCAGAGTCAGCTGCCAATCGCTGGTGACGATCGGCGCGCCAGCGATCTGACCCGCGTTGCGCGGCGCCTGGTATGGCATCTTTTCCACTAGAGACCTCCCAGCGTCGGTACGAGAGGCACCGGAACGGCCGGCGGGGTGACACTCGGTGGCGCGGGTACGAGACCGGGCGACGTCGGCGCTACCGGTAGCGTCGGCGCCGGGACCGGACTCAGCAACGGAGCCGACGGCTCCGGAGCCGGGGTGAACGGCACAATCGGCGAAAGCATCGGGACCACACCCGTTGTGGTGGACGAGGTCGACGTCGTCGACAGGGGTGTGGATGTCAGCACGCCAAGAACGTAGAAGATCTGCTCGTCGCTCAGTCGCGGGAAGAGCCCGCCCAGCGTGTCCCAGTTGATCACGGTGGCGGTCGCCGAGTCCCAGAGAACGGACAGCCCGCTGTCCGCGGTTCCCCACACGATGTTGTCGCCGCCGGTAAGGGTTCCCCACACGATGTTGTCAGCGCCGGTCAGCGGTGCCAGGGTTCCCCACACGATGTTGTCGCCCAGCCCGCTGTCCGCGGTTCCCCACACGATGTTGTCGCCATCCGTCAACGTGCCCCACACGATGTTGTCGTCAGAGCGCGCCGTGCCCCACACGATGTTGTCTGCGTCCAGCCCGGAGGTGCCCCAGACGATGTTGTCACCGTCGGACAGCGTCGCCAGGGTGCCCCACACGATGTTGTCGCAATCTCCGCCACCGCAGTCCGTGCCCCAGACGATGTTGTCGTTGCCGCTGTCGGTTCCCCACACGATGTTGTCGCCATTGGCGGCCGTGCCCCAGACGATGTTGTCACCGTCGATTGCGGTGCCCCACACGATGTTGTCGCCATCGGCGAGCGTGCCCCAGACAATGTTGTCGCCACCGCTGGTGAAGGCTGTGCCCCATATCGTGCCAAGACTGAAGGCGTTTGCCCCAGGAACCGGAAGCCCGCCCGTCAGCTGGTGATTGCCCCAGATGATGTGGCGGCTCCACATGGCCTGCGTCGGGACCGTCTGACCTGCCTGTGCAGTCGCGTAGAAGCGTGTGAGACGTATCGCGCCAACGGCGTTCAGAAAGCCGGCGCCTTCGGTGAGCGGGTCGTAGCCTGCGTACGTCTGCGCGGTGTACTGAAGAATTGCCTTGACCGCATTCGGCGTCAGGCTCGGGTTTGCCTGAAGCATGAGTGCAATCGTGCCGCTGACGACGGGCGCGGCCATGCTCGTGCCGCTCAAGCTGAGATATGGGAGCGCAGCTGCCGGCGTCGAGCCCGGCAGCAGCGCCTGCGGCCTGCTGACGTAAAGTGAGCTGCCCGGGGATGCGAGTGACACCGTGCCTACGCCGGGCGCTACCAGATCGGGCTTCGCCGCCCAGTCGAGATACGTTGGCCCGCGCGAGCTGAACGACGCCATCGCATCGTCGGCGCGGCCGGTCGTGCCGTTCGTGCTCGAGGCTCCAACGGTCAGCACCCAGGGAGCGTTGGCCGGAGCGCCGATGCCACCGTACTGCGGATGGCCCTGGTCGTTATTCCCCAGATTGCCCGCGGCGGCGACGACCACGATGCCGGCGTCGACCAGCCGCTTCGCGGCAAGCGTCAGCGGATCGGTCCAGTAGGACTCGCGAATCGCGGCGCCGACCGAGAGATTGACGATGCGGATGTTGTACTGCGCGTGGTTTGCCAGCACCCAGTCCAGCGCCTGGATGACGGTGCTGATCGTGCCTCCGCCGTTCGCGTCGAGCGCTTTGAGGACGACCAGGCTGGCGTCCGGGGCGACGCCGGCGTTGCGCCCGTTCGAATCGTAGCCGTTGCCTGCGATGATTCCCGCCACGTGCGTGCCGTGCCCATCGTCGTCGTAGGGAGCGGAGAACCCGCTGACGAAGTCGACGAACGCAGAGACGCGCTGATTGCCATACGGATACGCTGAAAGGAAGCGGCTCGTGAGATCGTCGTGCCAGGCGGTGATGCCCGAGTCAATGACGGCGACGCCCACGCCGGCGCCGGTGTAACCAAGCGCCTGCTGGACCGCGCGGGCGCCGATGGCGTCGTTGGTACGGAAGTCGTGCTTGAACGCGGGGCGATCGTGGTGGACGCGCAGCACGCTGGGGCTCTGCGCGAGCGCCCCGAGCAACCCGTTCGGCAGATCGAGAACCGACCCATTAAGGAGGTTCAGGGTGCCGTTCCGGCGCGCATAGGGCTTGAATGCTGCAGGGACGGTCGCGCCGGGCTGCCATTCGACGATAACGCGCGTCGTGGCGGAGGCATTGCCGGCCACCGCGCGCTTGCTCAATTCGTGATCGAGTCGGTACGGGTGGGCGTTCGAGTTGGCGCCGCCCGGCTGGGACGTGGCCGCCGCGAACGCTTCAGCGCTGAGCGCGAGGACGGCCACGGCGACCGCGACCAGCGTCCGCTTCGGACCCCACACGGCCTTGCGGCGTGCTGTCCGAAGGGAAAAAGAGTGCATCATGACGGCGTGCGGATTAGCAAGAACGTCGCCAGCAGAACCGTTTTTGTAATTAAGTCTGTAAACCATTGATTTCAGATAGTTTGGTCATAATTGGCAGCCGAGTTTGATAAGCGCTGGAGGACCCGGAAATGCGCCGTTCCGGAACAACGAGATCTGGATTATCGCATAAGTACTTG